>NZ_VJZD01000152.1 GCF_009377175.1 Streptomyces adustus | reverse complement strand
CGCTCACCCAGCCGCCCAACCCCGCCCCGGCCGAGGGGACGTACGACCAGGGGAGCGCGGTCGGCGTGCTGGTGATCGACACCGGCCTGATGCACGACCACCGGTCCTACCCGCTGCTCGCCCACACCGACGGTGACCCGCAGCTCCAGGAGACCGACGAGCAGGGCGTCCTCCAGCAGTACGTGGGCCACGGCACGTTCATCGCCGGCCTGGTCGCCGCGGTCGCCCCCAACACCGACGTCACCGTACGGAACACGCTCAACGACGCGGGCGCCATCCTGGAGTCCGACTTCGGCGAGGCGCTCTTCGCGGCCGTCGACCGCGACGGCTGGCCCGACATCATCAGCCTCTCGGCCGGCACCAGCAACGGCCGCACCGACGGCCTGCTCGGCGTGGACGCCTTCATGCGCGAACTGCGCGACCAGCCGACCCTGTTGGTCGCGGCGGCCGGCAACAACTCCAGCGCCGCCCCGTTCTGGCCCGCCGCCTACGCCTCGCTGCCCGAGTACGCCGACACCGTCCTCTCGGTCGGAGCGCTGCGCGGGGACGGCGAGTTCGGGGCCTGCTTCACCAACCACGGCTCCTGGGTGCAGGTCTACGCCCCCGGCGAGCGCCTCACCAGTTCCTTCACCGGCTTCGACGCACCCGTCCCGTACGTGTACCGGCACTCCACGTACGACGCCTGCCGGTACGGCTTCACCTACGTCTGCACCTGCCAGTCGCCGCGCCACACCGGCCTGTTGAGCGAGGAGCGGGAGACCTCACCCGGCAAGGCCGACCAGGTGATGTTCGAGGGATTCGCGCACTGGAGCGGCACCTCCTTCGCCACCCCGGTCACCGCCGGACTGATCGCCTCACACATGACCGCCCACAAGGAGTCCGACCCGCGCGCGGCCCGCAGGCAACTCCTCGCGGCGAACACCGGGTTCGCCGAGGTGCGCGGGGCGCACGTACCGGCGCTGCGGCCGCCCACCTGGCGTCCGGTGCCGGTCGTGCAGCTCACGCCTCCCGCATGAGGGCCGGAGCTGTCCCCTCCACGGCGTACGATGACATGCCGTACACGAGGGGTGGGGCCGTGGATCGTTCAGATGTCGGCGCGCTCGTCCGGTCCGCCGTCGACGGTGACGCGGCGGCCTGGAAAGCGCTCGTGGAGGGGCTCAGCCCCCTGGTGTGGTCGGTGGTGCGCGCGCACCGGCTCTCCGATGCCGACGGACACGAGGTGTACCAGACCGTGTGGTTCCGCTTCGCCCAGAACCTGGGGCGGATCCGGGAACCGCACAAGGCCGGTTCCTGGCTGGCGAGCACGACACGGCACGAGAGCCTGAAGGTCATCAGGAGCTCGCAGCGGCTGATGCCCACTGACGATCCGCAGCTGCTCGACCGGGTCAGCGAGGACCGTACGCCGGAGCAGTCCGTGCTCGACTCGGAGGAGGCCGCCGCCGAGAGCGAGCGCATCCGGCGTGTGTGGCAGGAGTTTGAGGAACTCGGCGAGCGTTGCAGGCAGTTGCTGCGCGTCCTGATGGCCGCGCAGCCACCCAGTTATCAGGAGGTGTCCGCGGCACTGGGCATCGCCGTCGGCAGCATCGGACCGTTGCGCCAGCGCTGTCTGCGCCGGCTGCGGGCCCGACTCGACGCACGGGGAGCGCTGTGAACATGGGCGACATGAACGGCCTGAACGGCCTGTACGGGCACGACTTCGACGAGGACGGGTTCGACGACGGGGTGTCGGACGAGGAGCCGGAGGACGGTGCGGCGGACGGGTTCGACGACGGGCCGGACTGCGACCTGCTGGAAGAGGAACTCCGTCGGGCCGCCGCCGTCCTGGACCCGGTGCCGACGGAGCTGTACCGGATCGCGATGGAGGCGTTCTCGCTGCGCGACCTCGACGCCCGGATCGCCGAGCTGACCTTCGACTCGCTGACCGACGCCATCCCGGTCAGGGGCGTGCTGGACCCGCCGCGGATGCTGACGTTCAGCGCGGAGGGGCTGAGCGTCGATGTGGAGGTCACCTCCGAGGGGCTGATGGGGCAGGTGCTGCCTCCGCAGACGGCCCGGATCGAGGTGCTCAGCGGCCCGCGCACGGCCGCCCCGCTCACCGCGGACGACCTGGGCCGCTTCACCTGCGACGCGCCTCCCGCCGGTCCCTTCGCGCTGCGACTGCGGACCGGCGCCGAGGTGGTCGTCACGGAGTGGCTGCGCGCCTGAGCCCGGGACGGCAGGCGGGGGCCGGCCGTCCCGGCCGGGGCGCGGGTCAGCGGGGGACGGCGTCGACCAGGGCGGCCAGCGCCTCGGCGAGCCGGGTCAGGCCCGGCCCCGCCGGGCCGCCCGGCTCGGTCATGTACGTGTCCCGGCGGATCTCCACCATCAGGGCGCTCACCCGGGCGTCCTTGCCGTAGAACTCCAGCGGCACGTACGTCCCGGCGAACGGGCTGTCCAGCCCCGTACCCCCGCAGCCGGCGAAGGCCTCACGCGCCGCGGACAGCAGGGCGGGCGGGGTGTGGAAGGGGTCGGTGCCCAGGCAGACCGCCGGCCGCGGACCCTCGCCGTGCAGCTCGTAGGGAAGCGGCTCGGCCGGGTAGGAGTGCACGTCGACGATCACGGCCCGTCCGGTCACCGCCAGCCGGTCCGCCACCGCCTCCGTCATGGCCTGCGCGTACGGCCGGAAGTAGCGCTCGACCAGGGGCCCCGGGTCGGTGTCCGGGGCCCGCAGCGCCTCCCGGTGCGTGGTCCCGGTGTACACCGCTCCCATCCCCACCGCGAGCATCTCCTCCCGCTCGTCGGGGAACCGCTCCGGGTCGATCACCAGCCGGGAGAGCCGGTTGACGAACCGCCAGGGCGCCACCGCGGCCGACCGGGCCGCCTCGGCGGCGATCCGCGCGGTGTGCGCGTCGGTGATGTGGTCCAGCTCCCGCTCCAGCGCCGGGCCGTCGAGCAGGATCCCGGCGCGCACCGCGGGCGGTATCTCCCGCGCGGAGTGCGGCACATGCAGGATCACGGGCGACTCGTCGGCGCCGGACAGCAGCTCGAAGGACGGTGCGGCGGGCGGCATACGGCGGCTCCAGGGCGTTGTCAGTGGCGTGGTGCACGATCAAGGTGTCACATCGAACGCCGCGAAGGACGGGCAGCAGCATGCCGATCGACAACCAGCAGGTGACCGCACATCCGTTTCTGCGCGGGCTGTACAGCAGCGACTACTACCCCGATCACGTGGTGGACCTGGGCAGGGCGATCCTGCTGCGCCTGTGCGAGCGCATCGAGGCCGAGCGGCCCGCCGACCTGGACGCGCTGTACGTCCTGACCCAGGCCGCCACCGAGGAGTTCAACGACCTTCAGACGGCGTTCGAGGAGGCCGACAGCGAGATCGAGACCGTGGCCCGCGAGGTGATCGCCGAGGACTTCTGGTTCGTCGCCCGCGCCTACGGCTTCCCGGACGCGGACGTCGAGGAACTCATCGGCACCCGGGACTGGTGACCCGCCGCGACCGGGGGGTACGCGGACGCCCCGGCCGCGCCCGGCCGGACACGGCGGTGGCGGGCACGGCGGCGTCGGACACGGCTCCGCCCCGGCCGGGCAGGATGCCGACCGGGGCGGAGACGGGAACTTCGGGCCTGGGGCCCGGTGCGTCAGCCGATGGACGCGAGCGCCGCGTTCCAGGTGGCGGACGGGCGCATGACCGCGGCGGCCTTGGCCGGGTCGGGCTGGTAGTAGCCGCCGATGTCGGCCGGCTTGCCCTGGACGGCGTTCAGCTCGTCGACGATCTTCTGCTCGTCCGCGGCGAGGGACTCGGCCAGGGGGGCGAAGGCCTTCGCCAGGTCGGCGTCGTCGGTCTGCGCGGCCAGCTCCTGCGCCCAGTACAGGGACAGGAAGAAGTGGCTGCCGCGGTTGTCGATGCCGCCGACGCGACGGGTCGGGGACTTGTCCTCGTTGAGGAAGGTCGCCGTGGCGCGGTCGAGGGTGTCGGCGAGAACCTGGGCGCGGGTGTTGCCGGTGGCCGTCGCGTACTGCTCCAGGGACGGGACCAGCGCGAAGAACTCACCCAGCGAGTCCCAGCGCAGGTAGTCCTCCTTGACCAGCTGCTGGACGTGCTTCGGCGCGGAGCCGCCGGCGCCCGTCTCGAAGAGGCCGCCGCCCGCCATCAGCGGGACGACCGACAGCATCTTGGCGCTGGTGCCCAGCTCCAGGATCGGGAACAGGTCGGTGAGGTAGTCGCGCAGCACGTTGCCGGTGACGGAGATGGTGTCCTCGCCGCGGCGGATGCGCTCCACCGACAGCTTGGTCGCCTCGACGGGGCTGAGGATACGGATGTCCAGGCCCTCGATGTCGTGCTCCGGCAGGTACGCCTGGACCTTGGCGATCAGGTTGGCGTCGTGCGCGCGCGTCTCGTCCAGCCAGAACACGGCCGGGTTGCCGGTGGCGCGGGCGCGGGTGACGGCCAGCTTCACCCAGTCCTTGATGGGGGCGTCCTTGGTCTGGCAGGCGCGGAAGATGTCACCGGCGGAGACCGTCTGCTCGATCACCACGTTGCCGGCCTGGTCCACGAGGCGGACCGTGCCGGTGGTCTGGATCTCGAAGGTCTTGTCGTGGCTGCCGTACTCCTCGGCCTTCTGCGCCATCAGACCGACGTTCGGGACCGAGCCCATCGTCGACGGGTCGTAGGCGCCGTGGGCGCGGCAGTCCTCGATCACGGCCTGGTAGACACCGGCGTACGAGGAGTCCGGCAGCACCGCGAGGGTGTCGGCCTCCTGGCCGTCCGGGCCCCACATGTGGCCGGAGGTGCGGATCATGGCCGGCATCGAGGCGTCGACGATCACGTCGGACGGCACGTGCAGGTTGGTGATGCCCTTGTCGGAGTCGACCATGGCCAGCGCCGGGCCCTCGGCGAGCTCGGCGTCGAAGGACGCCTTGATCTCGGCGCCCTCGGGCAGGGACTCCAGGCCCTTGTAGATGCCGCCCAGACCGTCGTTCGGGGTCAGGCCGGCCGCGGCGAAGGTCTCGCCGTAGCGCGCGAAGGTCTTCGGGAAGAAGGCGCGCACCACGTGACCGAAGACGATCGGGTCGGAGACCTTCATCATCGTGGCCTTGAGGTGCACCGAGAACAGCACGCCGTCGGCCTTGGCCTGGGCGATCTGCGCGGTGAGGAACTCGCGCAGCGGCGCCACGTGCATGACGGAGGCGTCGACGACCTCGCCCGCGAGGACCGGTACCGACTCGCGCAGCACGGTGGTGGTGCCGTCGTCGCCGGCCAGCTCGATGCGCAGCGTGCCCGCCTCGGCGATCACGGCGGACTTCTCGGTGGAGCGGAAGTCGTCCACACCCATGGTGGCGACGTTCGTCTTCGAGTCGGCCGACCAGGCACCCATGCGGTGCGGGTGGGTCTTGGCGTAGTTCTTGACCGAGGCCGGGGCGCGGCGGTCGGAGTTGCCCTCGCGCAGGACCGGGTTCACGGCGGAGCCCTTGACCTTGTCGTAGCGGGCCTGGATCTCCCGCTCCTCGTCGGTCTTGGGGTCGTCCGGGTAGTCCGGCAGCGCGTAGCCCTGCGCCTGGAGCTCGGCGACCGCGGCCTTCAGCTGCGGGATCGACGCCGAGATGTTCGGCAGCTTGATGATGTTGGCCTCGGGCGTCTTGGCCAGCTCACCGAGCTCCGCCAGCGCGTCCGGGATGCGCTGGTCCTCGGCCAGGTACTCCGGGAACACGGCGATGATGCGCCCGGCCAGCGAGATGTCCCGTGTCTCCACGGTGACGCCCGCCTGAGAGGCGTACGCCTGGACCACCGGCAGGAAGGAATACGTCGCCAGGGCCGGGGCCTCGTCAGTGTGCGTATAGATGATGGTCGAGTCAGTCACCGGTGCTCCGCTCCACGTCTGCAACATTGCTCGACATCAAGATATCTCGTGAGCGGCCTCGGCTCGACAGGGGTCCGGCGGCTTCCGTGTCCCGGCGTGCAACCGAAGCGGCCGAATGTGTGGTCCAGGAAGTAGATCGTCTTCCGATCCCCACGACGGCCGGGCCGACCACCCGGCCGCCCGAATGAAGGCTGACCATGAGATATCGCACCCGAGTGACGGCCCCGGCGGCCGCACTGTTCGGCACCGCCGTCGCACTGACCGTGGGCGGCGGCGCCCACGCGGCTCCGAGACGCTCGGCGACCCCGTCTACCCGAGCCTGGGCAACGACGGCTACCGCGTCCACGCGTACCACCTCGACTTCACCTACGACGCCACCACCCGGCTGGTCGACGCCACGGCCACCCTGGAGCTGCGCACCACCCAGGCGCTGACCCGCTTCTCGCTGGACTGCCTCGGCCTGGACATACGCACCGTCCGGGTCGACGGCCGCGAGGCCGTGTTCGAGCAGGTGGACGAGAAGCTGCGGATCACGCCCGCCCGGCCGCTGCCCAAGGGCGTCGCCGGTACGGTCCGGGTGACGTACGGCGCCGATCCGCGCCGTATCGCGCAGCCGCTCACCGGCTGGGTCGTCACCCCGGACGGGTTCGCGGTGGCCGGCCAGCCCAACCTGGCCCACACCGTCTTCCCCTGCAACGACCACCCGTCGGACAAGGCGGACTTCACCTTCCGCGTCACCGTCCCCGCCGGTCTGAAGGGTGTCGCGAACGGCTCCCTGGTGTGCACCGAGAACCTGGCCGAGGGCCGGACCGCGTACACCTTCCGCTCCCGCTCGCCGATGGCCACCGAACTGGTGCAGATCACCGTCGGCGACTATGTGGTCAAGGAGCGGCAGGGACCGCACGGGCTGCCGCTGCGGGACGTCGTGCCGACCGCGCGGGCGGAGGCCCTGGAACCCGCGCTCGCCCTCACCCCGGGCCTGGTGGAGTGGCTGGAGGCCCGGCTGGGCGCCTACCCCTTCGAGACGTACGGGCTGCTGCCCTGCAACTCCGACGACCCGGCCGCCTTCGACTTCACCGGCCTGGAGACCCAGACCCTCACGCTGTACAAGCCGAACTACCTGCTCCAGCCGGAGCCCAAGATCGGCTCGCACATGATGCACGAGCTGGTCCACTCCTACTTCGGCAACCTCGTCTCCCCGGCCACCTGGGCGGACCTGTGGCTGAACGAGGGCCACGCCGACTTCTACGGCCTGCTGTACCGCTACGAGCGCGGCTGGCCGGACTCGCTGGGGCTGACCACGCTGGAAGCCCGGATGAAGGCGACCTACGCGCTCGGCGACCAGTGGCGCCACGACTCCGGCCCGGTGGCCGCGCCGAACGCGGCCAACCTCTTCGACAACCAGCGTTACGTGGGCGGCGTACTGGTGCTGTACGCGCTGCGCGAGCTCGTCGGCGAGGACGTCTTCCACGCGATCGAGATGGCCTTCCTGGCCCGGTACCGCAACTCCTCGGCGACGACGCAGGACTACATCGCCGTCGCCTCGGAGGTCTCGGGGCAGGACCTGTCCGGCTTCCTGCGGGACTGGCTCTACGGCACCGTCACCCCGCGGATGCCGAACCACCCCGACTGGACGGTCACGCCGGTGACCTCGTCCTTCGCCGTGCCGCGGCAGCGCACGGGCGGGCACCACGACAACTCGGCCACCCTCTGAGGCCTGGAGCTCCGAGCCGTCGAGGCTCGGAGCTCTCAGTCGTGCAGGGGGACCTCTCCCTGCACGGCCTCGTGGCTGCGCTGCTGCGGTATCACCACCGACCCCTGCTGCAACGCCACCGTCCGCGTCGGCGCCGGGATCCGGATGCCCTCCTCGCGGTAGCGGCGGTGCAGGCGCTTGATGAACTCGTGCTTGATCCGGTACTGGTCGCTGAACTCGCCGACGCCGAGGATCACCGTGAAGCCGATGCGCGAGTCGCCGAAGGTGTGGAAACGCACCGCGGGCTCGTGGTTCGGCAGCGCGCCGGCGACCCCGGTCATCACCTCGGCGACCACCTCGATGGTCACCCGCTCGACGTGCTCCAGATCGCTGTCGTAGGCGACACCGGCCTGCACCAGCACGGTCTGGTGCTGTTCGGGCCGGGTGTAGTTGGTCATGTTCGTCTTCGCCAGCTGCCCGTTGGGAATGACGACCAGGTTGTTGGAGAGCTGGCGCACGGTCGTCTGACGCCAGTTGATGTCGACGACGTAGCCCTCCTCACCGCTGGTCAGCCGGATGTAGTCACCGGGCTGGACGGTCTTGGACGCGAGGATGTGGATACCGGCGAAGAGGTTCGCCAGGGTGTCCTGGAGGGCGAGCGCCACCGCCAGACCGCCGACACCCAGGGCGGTGAGCATCGGGGCGATCGAGATGCCCAGCGTCTGGAGCACGACCAGGAAGCCGATCGCCAGCACCAGCACCCGGGTGATGTTGACGAAGATCGTGGCCGATCCGGCGACACCGGAGCGGGACTGGGTGACGGTGTGCACCAGCCCGGAGATCACCCGCGCCGCCGACAGCGTCACCACGAAGATGAGCAGCACGGTCAGGCACTGGTTGACGTGCCGCTGCACCGTGTGCGTCAGCGGCAGCACCGCCGCCGCGGCGGCCGCGCCGCCCGCGAGCGAGGCCCACGGCACGACCGTGCGCAGGGCGTCCACCATCACGTCGTCGCCGCTCCAGCGGGTGCGCTTGGCGTGCTTGGCCAGCCAGCGCAGCAGCGTGCGGCAGAGGAAGGCCCCCAGCAGACCCGCCGCCAGGGCGATCCCGGCGAGCATCAGGTCGTCGAGCGTCACCGCGCGGTTCACCGGCCGCCTCCGGAGGAGCGATCTGCGGCGTGAGCCGCCGCCGACGGCCTGATGTGAAGTCTCGTCACGTAGTCACCTGCTCGATTCCGGGAAGCGCGAACGCGCCGTCCGCGTCTTCCGCGCGGACGGCGCGATCGCTCATCCTGCCGCATCCGATAGGGCAGTTCGTACCGGACCCGAGGCAAGGGCGGGCAGCTCAGACCGATTTCGACGGCTGCCGGACCGTATGACCGACAGGCCTCAGACGATCCCCTCGGCCAGTTCGGCCTGCTCCCGGTCGGAGCCGTACGCGGCGGTCGTGGGCGTGCCGTACGAGCGGCGGGCGACGAACCACCACACGGTGGCGAGGACCAGGACCACGGCGAGGGCCACGGAGGCGTAGTTCATCGTGTCCACCGTCACCGGCGACGCCTGCGGCAGGCAGAACAGCACCGTCACACCGGCCACCCACACCACCGCGATCCAGCCGATCGGCTTGCTCCAGCGGCCCAGGTGCCAGGGACCCGGGCGGAACCGGTCGCCCGCGCGGAGCCGCAGCAGCACCGGTATCGCGTACGCGGGGGTGATGCCGATGACGTTGATGGCCGTGACCGCGCCGTACGCGGTCGCCGAGTACAGCGACGGCAGCGCCAGCAGAGCGGCGACCACCACCGACAGCCACACGGCGGCGACCGGGGTCTGGGTGCGGCTGCTGACCCGGCGCCAGATGTCGGACCCGGGCAGCGCGCCGTCGCGGCTGAACGCGAACACCATCCGGCTGGCGGCGGCGACCTCGGCGTTGCCGCAGAACAGCTGGGCGATGATCACGACGACGAGCAGCGCGCTCGCACCGTCCGTGCCGAGGCCGTCGAGCAGGATCTGCGCGGGCGGCACCCCGGTCGCGCTGTTGCGGGTGGCGTCGTAGTCCTGGATGGCGAAGGTGAGACCGGCCAGCAGCACGAAGCCCGCGATCCACGACACCCAGATGGAGCGGACGATGCCGCGGGCCGCAGACACCGAGGCGTTGGAGGTCTCCTCCGACAGGTGGGCCGAGGCGTCGTAGCCGCAGAACGTGTACTGGGCCAGCAGCAGACCGAGCGCGGCCGCGTACAGGGGGTTGTCCCAGCCGGTGTCGTTGACGAACTTGGTGAACACGAAGGACGGCGACTGGTGGTGGTCGGGGACGATCGCCAGCGCGCCGACGATCAGGGCGACGCCCGCCAGGTGCCACCAGACGCTGATGGAGTTGAGCACGCTGACCAGCTGGACGCCGAACAGGTTCAGCACGGCGTGCAGCAGCAGGATCGCGACGAAGATCAACATCGTCTTGCCGGGCGTCGGCTCGAAGCCCCACTGGAGGTTGGCGAAGGCGCCGGCGAACAGGGCGGCGCCGTAGTCGATACCGGCGATCGCACCGAGCAGACCGAGCAGATTCAGCCAGCCCGTGTACCAGCCCCAGCGGCGGCCGCCGAGCCGGTCGGCCATGTAGTACAGCGCGCCGGACGTCGGATACGCGCTGGTGACCTCGGCCAGCGCGAGCCCCACGCACAGCACGAACAGACCCACTCCGGCCCAGCCCCACAGCATCACGGCGGGCCCGCCGGTGCCCAGGCCGAAGCCGTACAGCGTCATGCAGCCGGACAGGATCGAGATCACCGAGAAGCTGATCGCGAAGTTGCCGAAGCCGCCCATGCGACGGGCCAGAACCGGCCGGTAGCCGAGCTCGCGCAGCCGCTGCTCCTCGTCGTGCGGGCTGCTCGGGCCGCTCGGCCCGTCCGACGCGTCCACGAGCGGACCGGCCACGGAACTCTCCTTCACCAGGGGCGGATCGGACGGATCAGAGGTGCGGGACATGCGTAACCTCCGGAAGAGACGGAAAAACAACGGGAGTGCGTCATTCGGGGTCGTGCGAGGCCGCCCGGGAACGCGTGCGGGCCTGGAGGAAGACCTCCATGGCCCGGCCGCCGTCCGGGGCGCGGTACGCCCAGGGCACAGGCGTGTAGTACGGCCCGATGGCATCGAACACCCGGGCCGCGTCCGGGAAACTGAGCGCGCCCCACAGGGCGTGCGCCAGATGGTTGAGGTCCTGCGGGGAACGCTGCTCGGGGACACTCGACTCGAACCAGGTCACCAGCGCCCGCCGCGCCTCGCGGCTGGCGTCCTCCGCCACCCAGTGCAGGTCGAGGGCGGCGTCGCGGCCACCGCCGCGCCGGTAGCGCTCGGCGCGCACGTACAGCGGCAGCAGATGCAGCGGGGAGCCCTGCGGTGCGGCCCCGGCGACCCGGTGGGCGTAGCCGGTCGCCTCCGCCAGCCGCTCCGAGGCCGCCCGCGTGTACAGGAACTGCACCATGCGGTGATGGGCCTCGCGGTTGTACGGGTCACGCCGGTCGGCCTCGGCCAGCAGCCCCCACGGGCCCGGCGGCAGCGTCGGCTCCGGCGCCGCCACCCGGTGCTCGTCCCACAGCAGCTGCCGGTCCAGCTGCGCCAGCGACAGCAGGCACACCCACGGGACCGGGTCCGCGGGCGCGCGGTCGGCGGCGGTACGGCTGGCGTCCCAGGCCTCGATCCACAGCTCGTGGGCGCGGCGGTGGCCCTCGCGGTGCGCCCGCAGGGCCCGCTCCACGGCCACCCGGCCGTGCATCACCGTGGCCGGGACGCTGGACGGCTCCTCGGCCAGCCAGGCACGCACCACGTCGCTGCCGGCGGCGGCCGCCGCCAGCACCTGGGTGCGCTGCGTCCACTGCCACCACTGGGCGGTGTCGTCGAGCAGCCCGCGCATCGACATCCAGCGTCCGGCGCGCAGCTCCTGGAGGGCGGCACGCAGCGCGGAATCGTGGCCTGCGGGGTCGTAGGAGGGTCGGGCTCCCTCTCTGGCCATCAGCCGACCGCCCCGGGACGGGGGCGGGGCATGACGGCAGGGTGGAGTAACAACAGCCCTCCTCTGGGCGGCAGTCGAGGAGATCTCGCCGGGACGGCGGTCACTATAGAGGTGCTTGTTAGGCATCACCGCCGGATTCCGGTTGGTCTCGAACTTCGTTATCTACGCGGTTAGTTGACTGTCCCTCAGTCAACGAAGAATGACCTGGGACGGCAGGTCGGCGCCGCTTGACGCGGTACCGGCGACAACGGCAGGCTGTCGGGCTGTGATCACCTCCGGATCACCTGCGGAAGAGGTGTAGATGACAGGTCCGGTACTCGCCGTCGACCAGGGCACGTCCGGCACCAAGGCGCTGGTGGTCTGTCCCGAACGTGGCGTCATCGGCACCGGGTTCACGGCCGTGCATCCCCGCCATCTGCCCGGTGGCCTGGTCGAGGTCGACCCGGGCGAGCTGTATGCCTCGGTGGTCGAGGCCGGTACCCGCGCGCTGGCCGAGGCGGGCGAACCCGTCATCGCGGTGGGTCTCGCCAACCAGGGCGAGACGGTGCTCGCCTGGGACCCCGCCGACGGCCGCCCGCTGACCGACGCGCTCGTCTGGCAGGACCGCCGCGCCCAGAGCGTGTGCGCCGAACTGGCCGAACACTCGGATGAGTTACGTCACCTCACCGGTCTGCCGCTCGATCCCTATTTCGCCGCGCCCAAAATGGCCTGGATACGACGCCACCTCACCCGCGAGGGAGTGGTGACCACCAGCGACGCGTGGCTCGTGCACCGCCTCACCGGCCGCTGTGTCACCGACGCGGCGACCGCCGGGCGCACCCAGCTCCTCGACCTCGACCAGACCGGCTGGTCGCCCCGCGCCCTCGACCTGTACGGGCTGTCCGGCGAACGGCTGCCCGACATCGTCGACAACGCCGCGCCCGTCGGCACCACCACCGCCTTCGGTCCCGAGATCCCGCTCACCGGGCTCGTGGTCGACCAGCAGGCCGCCCTGCTCGCCCAGCGCGTCACCGCGCCCGGCGGCGCCAAGTGCACCTACGGCACCGGCGCGTTCCTCCTCGCCCACACCGGCGACATCCCGATGCGCGGCACCTCGGGACTGGTCAGCTGCGTCGCCTGGCGGCTCGGCGGCCGGACCGCCTACTGCCTCGACGGCCAGGTCTACACGGCCGCCTCCGCCGTCCGCTGGCTCACCGACCTCGGCGTCATCACCGGCGCCACCGACCTCGACCGGGTCGGCGGCACCGCCTTCGACAGCGGCGGCGTCACCTTCGTACCGGCGCTGGCCGGCCTCGCCGCCCCCTGGTGGCGCGGCGACGTCCGCGGCTCGCTCACCGGGCTCGGCCTCGACACCGGCCCCGGGCACGTGGTGCACGCGCTGTGCGAAGGCCTCGCCGCCCAGGTGGCCGAACTCGCCGAGGCCGCCGCGGCCGACCAGGGCGTCCCGCTGTCCGAACTGCGCGTCGACGGCGGTCTGACCCGCTCCGCGCTGCTCATGCAGACCCAGGCCGACCTGCTGCAACGCCCCGTCGAGGTGTCCGCGTTGCCCGACGCGACCGCCCTGGGCACCGGCGCCCTGGCCCTGCTCGGAGCCGTCCCGGGGACGACGGTCGCCGACGCCCTGCCGGAGTGGAAGCCCGCGGCCGTCTACGAGCCGCGCATCTCGCCCGACCAGGCGGCCGAACGCCGCGCCACCTTCCGCGCGGCGGTGGCCGCCCTGCTCGACGCGGCGCCCGTATGACGCGCCGACGGGGCGCCCGTGTGACGCGTCGACAGGGCACCCGTGCGATGTCCCGGGCGGCCGGGGCCCGCCCGGCCACGGCCACGGCTCCGGGCGGGCGGCCCCCGGCCGGTACGCCTGTACGCCGACGCACGTCCCCGTCCCGGACGCGCGGATGACCGTCACCGCGCACGGGCCCCTGCCCGCGACGACCTACGACGTGGCGGTCGTCGGCGCCGGAGTCGTCGGCTGCGCGATCGCGCGGGAACTCGCCCGCCGGCCCGGGCTGCGCGTCGCGCTCGTCGAGGCGCAGGACGACGTCGGCCAGGGCAGCTCCAAGGCCAACACGGCCATCCTGCACACCGGTTTCGACGCCGTCCCCGGCTCCCTGGAGGCCCGCCTGGTCCGCGAGGGCGCCCGGCTGCTGGCCGCGTACGCCGCCGAGTGCGGCATCCCCGTCGAACCCGTCGGCGCGCTGCTCGTCGCCTGGGACGAGGAACAGCTCGCCGCGCTGCCCCGCCTCGCGGACAAGGCCGTGCGCAACGGCTACCACGACGCCCAACACCTGGATCCCGCCGCGCTGTACGCCCGCGAACCGCGCCTGGGCCCCGGCGCCCTGGGCGCCCTGCACATACCCGGCGAGAGCATCGTCTGCCCCTGGACGACGACCCTCGCCTACGCCACCCAGGCGGTCCGCAACGGAGTCGACCTGCATCTCAACTCACCCGTGGAGACGGCGAGTCGGCAGGACGGCACTCATGTCCTCGGCACCGCGAGGGGCGAACTGCGCGCCCGTCGGCTGGTCAACGCGGCCGGGCTGCACGCCGACACCCTCGACCGGCGGCTCGGCCGGCACGACTTCACCGTCACCCCGCGCCGGGGCCAGCTCCTCGTGTTCGACAAGTCCGCCCGTGACCTGGTCCGGCACATCCTGCTGCCCGTCCCCACCGCGCTCGGCAAGGGCGTCCTGATCGCCCCCACCGTCTACGGCAACGTCCTGCTCGGCCCCACCGCGGAGGACCTGCACGACCGACGGGCCACCGAGTCCACCGCCGAGGGCCTCGCCCACCTGCGCGAGAAGGGCGGCCGCATCCTGCCCGAGCTGCTGGACGAGGAGGTCACCGCCGTCTACGCGGGCCTGCGCGCCGCCACCGAGCACGAGGACTACCGCATCCGCGCCCACCCCGGGCAGGCGTACGTCACCGTGGGCGGCATCCGCTCCACCGGGCTGACCGCGTCCCTCGCCATCGCCGAGCACGTCGTCGGCCTGCTCACCGCCGACGGACTCGACGCGGCCCCGGCCCGGGACCTGGAACCGGTCCGCATGCCCAACCTCGGCGAGGCGTTCCCCCGCCCCTACCAACGGGCCGAACTCATCGCCGCCGACCCGGAGTACGGCCGTCTCGTCTGCCACTGCGAACGCGTCTCCCGCGGCGAGATCCGTGACGCGCTCGCCGCCACCGTCCCCGCGCGCACCCTGGAGGGACTGCGCCGCAGAACCCGGGCCAGGGCAGGCCGCTGCCAGGGCTTCTACTGCGGGGCGGCGGTACGGGCACTGTTCGAGGAGGGACGGACGTGACGGCCGTACGGGCATCGGTACGAGGAGGCCGGGACATGACGGCCGCACGGGCATGCTTCGAGGAGGCCGGGACGTGACGGCCGTACGCCGGGTCGACGTCCTCGTCGTCGGGGCCGGTCCGGCCGGACTGGCGACGGCCGCCCGGCTGGCCGCGGCGGGCGCGGGCCGGGTCGAGGTACTGGACCGGGAGCGGCAGGCCGGGGGAGTGCCCCGGCACTGCGCCCACGGCGGCTACGGCACCTGGCTGCACCCGCTGACCGGCCCCGGGTACGCCCGGCTGCTGCTCGACGCGGCGGACCGGGCCGGGGCGAGCGTCCGTACCGGTGTGACCGCCCTCGACTGGGCCGGACCGCTGTCCCTGCACACCGTCGGCCCGCACGGACCGGAGACGATCGAGGCCCGCGCGGTCGTCCTGGCCACCGGGGCCCGCGAACGGCCGCGCGCCGCCCGGCTGGTGCCCGGCACCCGCCCGGCCGGCGTCTACACCACCGGCGAACTCCAGCAGTCGGTGCACCTGTACCGGCAGCACATCGGCGCCCGCGCGTTGGTCGTCGGCGCCGAGGACGTCTCGTACGCGGCGGCCGACACCCTGAGGGCCGCCGGAGTCGCCGTGGTGGCCATGGTGACCGAACTGCCCCGCGCCCAGGCGGCACCCGCGCGGGCCGCGGACACCCGGCTGCGGCACCGCGTCCCGCTGCTGACCGGCACCTCGGTGACCGAACTCGTCGGCCGCGGGCGGCTGTCCGGCGTCCGGGTCCGCCACCGCGACGGCCGCACGGCCACGCTCGCCTGCGACACCGTCGTCTTCACCGGCGACTTCGTCCCCGACCACGAACTGGCCCGGCGCGGCGGGCTGTCGCTGGACCCCGGCACCCGCGGCCCCGCCGTCGACGGCGGCCTGCGCACCTCGCGGCCCGGCGTCTTCGCCGCGGGCAGCGTGCTGCACGCCGTGGAGAGCGCGGCGACGGCCGCCCGCGAGGGCGCGTACGCGGGCCGCACGGTCCGGGACTGGCTCGCCACGGGCGGCTGGCCCGACGGCGTCCCGCTGCTGGTGGACCCGCCGTTGCGCTGGATCGCCCCGAACCGGGTCGTCCCGGCCGACGGCGGCCGGGGCGAGCGCGGCCCGTACGTCCTGCGCACCTCGGTCGTGGTCGCCCGCCCGGTGCTGCGCGTCAGCCAGGACGACCGGCTCCTGCACACCGAACGCCCGCGCACCCGTACCGCCGTGCCCCACCGCACCCTGACCCTGGCCGCCCACTGGACCGGACGGGTCGATCCGAAGGGCGGCCCGGTACGGGTGGCACTCGGCTGACCGCGGCACCTGCCTGACCGCCCGCGACAGCGCTCACGTGGCGGGTCCGCCGTCCGGCGGGCCTGCCGGTCCGGCGGGTGCCCTCAGAGGTCCCCGAACGCCCCGTGCCGCCCAGCGCCCCGCACGAACCGGGCCGCGCCCTCCAGCCCCTCGGCCAGCACGCCCATGCCGTGGCGCAGCTCGCCCCGGATCGCCGCCGCCTCGTCCAGGCCCTCCTGGTCCAGGACCGAGGCCCGGTCGGAGCGCAGACACGCCTGCGGGTAGAGGGCGATCGTCGCGGCCAGTTCCTCGGCCTCGGCGCGGGCGGTGCCGGTGGCGACCACCCGGTTCGCCAGCCCCATCCCGTAGGCCTCCCGGGCCGGGACCGGGCGGCCGGTCAGGATCATGTCCAGGGCGCGGCTGGTGCCGATCAGCCGGGGCAGCCGTACCGTGCCGCCGTCGACGAGGGGCACGCCCCAGCGGCGGCAGAACACCCCGAAGACGGCGTCCTCCTCGGCGACCCGCAGATCGCACCAGAGCGCCAGTTCCAGCCCCCCGGCCACGGCGTGCCCGGCGACGGCGGCGATCACCGGCTTGGACAGCCGCATCCGGGTCGGCCCCATCGGGCCGTCGCCGTCCTCGGCGACCCGGTTGCCGTGCTCGCCGCCCGCCGCCTTGAGGTCGGCGCCCGCGCAGAACGTACCGCCCTCGCCCCAGAGCACCGCCACCCGCGCCTCGTCGTCCGCCTCGAACTCACGGAAGGCGGCGGCCAGTTCGGCGGCCGTGGGGCCGTCCACCGCATTGCGGGCCTCGGGGCGGGAGAGCACGACGGTCGTGACGTGTCCTCGGCGCTCTGTCCGGATCGGCATGCTGGAATCCCCTTCCGTACGACGGACTCGCCGCATCGGTCGGGTCCGTCGAGTTCGCTGGGGCGAGTCTCGCAGGAGCGCCCCGCGCTCGGCCGGGCCCGGGTCCCACCGAGGTCAGATCACCTTCAGCCGCACCAGCGCGCCGAGCGTCAGCGCCCCCGGCAGCAGCGGCACCCACACGGTGATGATCCGGTACGCGAGGACCACCGCCGTGGTCACCGCCACCGGGCCGCCCGCCGCCACCAGGGCCACGATCAGGGCCGCGTCGACGGAGCCGAGCCCGCCCGGGGTGGGCACCAGCGCCACGGCGACGGTCGCCGCGAGATAGGCCACCGCGATGTGCGCGGGCGGCACCGGCAGTCCGAGCGCCTGCCCGACCGCCGCCAGACCGGTGGCCTGGAGCGCCGGGAACGCCAGCGAACCGCCCCAAAGGGCGAACGCCCGCGCCGGACGGGCGTGCACCGAGCGTGCCTCGCCGAGCGCGGTGCGCAGGAAGGAGAGCACGGCGTCGCGCAGTCGGCGTACCGCCGCGAGCACGACCGCGGCCACCGCCACGACGCCGCCGACGGCCCACAGCAGGGGCCCGAGTGCCCCGTGCGGCAGCAGCGTGCCGAGCCGCAGCGCGTGCGGGAAGGCGAGCAGCAGCGCGGCCAGCAGACCCACCCGTCCCACGCTCTCGGCGAGCAGATACAGCGCGAGGGCGGCCGAGGACCGGGCCAGCGGCACCCCGCAGACCGTCATGAAGCGCAGGTTCACGGCGCTCGCGCCCAGCCCGGTGGGCAGCAGGTGGTTGGCCGCGCCCGCGGCGAACTGGGTGACGAGCAGCCGCCGCCTGGGCAGCCGTTCGACGACCGCGCCCTGACGGGTGAAGGCCGCGGCCACCCAGGTCAGACAGGTCGCCCCGGCCGCGGCCAGCAGCCAGGGCCACTCGGCGCCGCGCAGGTGGCCGATGCCCTCGGCCAGCACGGAGCGGTGCTGCACCGCGACCACGCCGAGCAGCAGCAGCGGAAGCAGGCAGAGAATCTGGCGGACGGGGACGCGGCTCACATTGCGAGAGGCTTTCCGCACCACGTCAACGACGGGTTGCGGCTGCGCGGACGGCGGCTTACGGACGGGCAGCGGCTGGGGGGAAAGGGTCATCGGTTCCTTCGTCTGCGGGAATTCCGGACGGACATTGACCTCAACGAAGCTTGAGGTCCTAGGTTCTGTCTCATGAGCATGGAAACCACCGCATGGACGCAGCTGTACAGCGTCATGAACGCCCGGCCGGAACGCCGCCCCTACGACCGCGCGACCCTGCGCCGCATCGGCGCGTTCGCCCGCCCGCACCGGCGCCGTATCGCGCTGTTCGTCGTCCTCGGGGTGGTGACCGCACTGACCGCCGTGGCGACGCCGGTCCTGGCCGGCCACGTCGTGGACGCGATCGTGTCGCACGGGGAGCCGCGCACGGTCGTACGGCTCGCCCTGCTCATCGCGCTCATCGCGGTGCTGGAGGCGGCGCTCGGCATCTTCGGCAGGCGGCTGTCGGCGATGCTCGGCGAGGGGCTCATCCTCGATCTCCGTACGGCGGTGTTCGATCATGTGCAGCGGATGCCGGTCGCGTTCTTCACACGCACTCGTACGGGAGCGCTCGTCTCCCGTCTCAACAACGACGTGATCGGCGCCCAGCGCGCGTTCAGCAACACCCTCTCCGGAGTCGTCACCAACCTGGTCACGCTGCTGCTCACGCTCGCCGTCATGCTGACCCTGTCCTGGCAGATCACCCTGCTCGCCCTGGTGCTGCTCCCGGTGTTCGTGGTGCCGGCCCGGCGCATGGGCAGCCGGATGGCCGGGATGCAGCGGGAGGCGGCCACCCTCAACGCGGCGATGGGCACCCGGATGACGGAACGCTTCTCCGCCCCGGGCGCCACCCTGGTCAAGCTGTTCGGCCGGCCCGAGGAGGAGTCGCAGGAGTTCGCCGTCCGCGCCGGTCACGTGCGGGACATCGGGGTGCGCACGGCGACGGCCCAGTCGGTGTTCATGACGGCCCTGACCCTGGTCTCCGCCCTGGCCCTGGCCCTGGTCTACGGCCTCGGCGGCTGGTTCGCCCTGCGCGGCACCCTGGAACCCGGCGCGGTCGTCTCCCTCGCCCTGCTGCTGACCCGCCTCTACGCCCCGCTCACCTCGCTGGCCGGAGCCCGGGTCGAGGTGATGAGCGCGCTCGTCAGCTTCGAGCGGGTCTTCGAGGTGCTCGACCTCAAGCCGCTCATCGAGGAGAAGGCGGACGCCCGCCGGGTGCCCGACGGGCCGGTGGCCGTCGAGTTCGACGACGTCCGCTTCGGCTACCCGTCCGCCGACAAGGTCTCCCTCGCCTCCCTGGAGGAGGTCGCCTCCCTCGACACCCGCGGCGGCGCCGAGGTGCTGCGCGGCGTCTCCTTCCGCGCCGAGCCCGGTCAGACCATCGCCCTGGTCGGCTCCTCCGGCGCTGGCAAGTCCACCATCGCCCAGCTCCTGCCGCGCCTCTACGACGTCGACGAGGGCGCCGTACGCGTCGGCGGCGTCGACGTACGCGACCTCACCGCCGCCTCGCTGCGCGAGACCCTGGGCATGGTCACCCAGGACGGCCACCTGTTCCACGACTCGGTCCGGGCCAACCTCCTGCTGGCCCGCCCCGGCGCCGGCGAGGACGAACTGTGGGACGCGCTGCGCCGGGCCCGGCTGGACACCCTCGTACGCTCGCTGCCCGACGGCCTCGACACGGTCGTCGGGGAACGCGGCTACCGGCTCTCCGGCGGCGAACGCCAGCGCATGACCATCGCCCGGCTGCTGCTGGCCCGCCAGCGCGTCGTGATCCTCGACGAGGCCACCGCCCATCTCGACAACACCTCGGAGGCGGCGGTCCAGGAAGCACTCACCGAGGCCCTGGCCGACCGCACCGCGATCGTGATCGCCCACCGGCTGTCCACCGTGCGCGCCGCGGACCAGATCCTGGTGGTCGAGGCGGGACGGGTCGTCGAGCGCGGCACCCACGGAGAACTCCTGGCGGCCGAGGGCCGGTACGCGCAGCTGTACCGCACCCAGTTCGCGGACGGGTCGGCGGCCGCGGCCGCGGACGCCGCTCCGGCGGACTCGGCTGCCGCGGACGCGGTCCCCGCCGGTTCCGCCGCCACGGGCACCGGCCCCGCCGACTCCGCCGCGGCGGGTGCCACCGGGACGCCCGGTGGACACGGGCCGCTCTCCGCCGCTCCCGTCGGCTGACCGCGCCCCGGCGTCCGGCCGGGGCGCGGAGAGTTGTCCGTGCACGTATGCGTATGTATACGGCGAGGGCCGGACCGGCGGGTGACGGTCCGGCCCTCGCCGCGTACGGCGCGCGCTCGCGCCAGGTCCCTGAACGAGGTCAGTCCTTGTAGTCGGGTGCGATGCGCTCGACCAGGCGCAGCAGCGCGGCCCAGGCGAGGTCGTAGGCATCGTGGTCCTCGAAGTCGGAGGCGGCCTCGCCGGAGAGCTGCCGGGCGGTGTACTCGCAGACCTGCTCCGAGGGCAGGATCAGCGGGGCGCCGCCGGCCTGGGCGGTGACCTGGATCTCGCAGGCCTTCTCCAGGTAGTACATGCGCAGGAACGCCTGCTTGGCGCTGTCTCCGACGGTCAGCAGACCGTGGTTGCGCAGGATCAGCGCCGGGTGGGTGCCGAGGTCGTCGACCAGGCGTTCCTGCTCCTCGAGGTTGAGGGCGACGCCCTCGTAGTCGTGGTAGCCGACGCGGTTGTGGAACTCCATCGACATCTGGTTCACCGGCAGCAGACCGCCCTGCTGGGCGGCGACGGCGCAGCCCGCCTTGGTGTGGGTGTGCAGCACGCAGTGGGCGTCGGGGCGCGCCTTGTGGATCGCGCTGTGGATCACGAAGCCGGCCGGGTTGACCGGGTGCGGGCTCGGCTCGACGGCGTTGCCGTCCAGGTCGATCTTGACCAGGTCGGAGGCGGTGATCTCCTCGAAGAGCAGGCCGTAGGGGTTGATGAGGAAGTGGTGGTCCGGGCCGGGCAGCCGCTGCGAGATGTGGGTGAAGATCAGGTCGGTCATGCGGAAGTGCGCGACCAGGCGGTACACGGCGGCGAGTTCGCGCCGCAGGCGCAGCTCCTCCGCGGCCGCGGAGGCGTCGGTGCCGCCCGTGACGGGGGCGGTGAGGGTGTCGGTCACGCGGATGCTCCTTGGGTGTGGCGGGGTGAGGCGGCGGAGGCCGGGACCGTTTCCGGGACGACGACGGGCGTGTGCGGGAGGCCGGTGGTCCACCAGGCGATGACGTTGCGCGCGGGCTCGGTGGCGTAGGCGCGCAGCGAGGCGTCGGAGAGAAAGGCGCTGTGCGGCGAGAGCAGCAGCCGCGGGTGGCTGCGCAGCGGGTCGTCGGCGGCCGGCGGCTCGACCGGGAACACGTCGAGCGCGGCACCGGCGAGTCGCCCGCTGTCGAGCGCGGCGAGCAGGGCGGCGGGGTCGACCAGGTCGCCGCGGGAGACGTTGACGAGAACGGCGCCGGGGCGGGTGCGGGCGAGCAGCGCGGCGTCGACGATGCCCCGGGTCTGCGAGGTCGACGCGGTGTGCAGGGACAGGACGTCGGCGCTCGCGACGAGGGTGTCCAGGTCGACCCGCTCGACGCCCGTGGGCCAGTCGGCGGTGTGCGGGTCGTGGGCGACGACGCGGCCGAAGACGGGCGCGGCGAGGCGGGCGAGGGCGCGGGCGATCCGGCCGAAGCCGAACAGGCCGAGCGTCATCTCGCTCGCGCGGCGCGGCACTTCGGTGAAGTCGGTGTTCCAGCCGCCGGCGCGGACCACGGCGTCGGCCTGTGGCAGCCGCCGGGTCAGGGCGAGCGCCGAGGCGAGGGCGTGCACCGCGACCTCCTCGGTGGCCGAGCCGGGCAGGTTCGTCACCCACAGGCCTCGGCGGGCGGCCTCGACGGTGTCGATCATGTCGTAGCCCGCGGACATGGTCGCGAGGATCCGCAGCCGGGGCATCCGGTCCAGCAGGGCCGCGTCGATCCGCGCGTAGCCGACGATCAGCGCGTCGGCGTCCCGGGCGGCTCCGGCGATCGCCTCCGGGTCGCGGCTGCCGACGACCTTGACGTCGAAGCCGGCCTCGGTCAGCAGGGCCACGCCGGGCTCGGGATCCAGTTCCTCGGTATCGGTGATCACGACGACAGGTCGCGGCACGCCGTCCTCCAAGAATGATTCGGTTGCCTTGCGGGTAGTGAAGTTACGTTTCGACTGCGTTCCTTGTCCAGCCCGGACGAGATGGTTGTGGATGTCGGTCCGGCGCCGAGGTGTCGAGCGGCCGAGTCCCCGCCGTCGGGGCGGCGGGCGGGCTGGCCGAGAATGGGCGGCGTCCGGGCCGTGGGTCCGGCGGCGGTTCCGACCACGGAGGAGATCAGCAGGTGGAGCGGGTGGAGCAGGTCGGCCAGGCGGGGCCGGTGGAGCAGGTGGCGCTCGACGACACCGATCTGGCGATCGTGCGCGAGCTGCAGACCGACGGGCGGCTGACCTACGAGACGCTGGCGCAGCGGGTGGGCCTGTCCCGTCCGGCCGCCCGGATGCGCGCCCAGCGGCTTCAGGAGTCCGGTGCCGTGCGGGTCGTGGCCATCGTGCACCCGGCCGTGCGCAGTCTGTCCGCCTCCGCCCATCTGGCCATCGACACACGCGGCGCCGCCGCCCCGGTGGCGCGCGAGATCGCCACTCTTCCGCAGGCGCCGTTCGTCACCCTGACCAGCGGGCGGCGGGCCATCATGACGGAGTTGCGCACGGCGGGCTTCGGCGAGCTGGAGCGGACCATCGAGCACATCCGGGCGCTGCCGGGCGTGCGCACCGTCGACCCGCTGATCGCGACCCGGCACGTGAAGGACCCGTACTTGCTGGCCGAGGAGCCGACCGTCGCGCTGCAGGACGCGCTGGACGAACGGATCCTCGCCGCGCTGGAGGAGGACGGGCGGCTTCCGTTCGCCGAGCTGGCGGGCCGTGTCGGCCTGTCGCCGGGGGCGACCCGCTCACGCACCCTGCGACTGCTCGACGGCGGGGTGGCCAAGGTCGTCGCGCTGGTGCGGCCCGACGTGCTCGGCATGGGCTACCTGTGCGGCTTCAGCCTGCGGGTGGCCGGGGAAGCGGCGGCCGTGGCGGAGCGGATCGCCGGGCTCGCGCGGGTGACGTTCCTGTCGACCTGCCTGGGCCGCGCCGAACTCGTCGGCACGATCACCGCGGAATCCTTCGGCGCGGTGCGCGCCACGCTGGAGGAGATGCGCGCGCTGCCCGCGGTGCGCGAGGTGGAGAGCTGGCTCCACCTGGAACTGATCAAGGAGCGGTACGACCTGGGGCCGCGCACGGCCTGACGGCACCGCGTGGCGCGCCCGGCGACTCGGGGCGGGGAATCGGGGGTGCGGGCCCGAGGGTGCGG
>NZ_VJZD01000151.1 GCF_009377175.1 Streptomyces adustus | reverse complement strand
CCCCCTGACCCGGCCCCACGCCGGGCGCAAAAGGGTTCGCCACGGATTTGGCCGGGATGAGATCCTGGATCGCGTATGTCTACGCACCCTGCCCCCGCCCTCGGCGCCCTCGCCCCCCGCCTGACCGAGCTGACCCTGCGCGACGCGCACCGGCTCGGGCGCAGGCTGGAGGGCGCGCGCAAGATCCGTAACCCGGAGGCCCGCGCCGCCGTCCTCGCCGAGATAGAGGCGGAGGTCGCCAGGGCCGAGGAGCGGATCGCCGCGCGGCGTGCCCGCGTGCCGGCCGTCACCTATCCCGAGCAGCTGCCGGTCAGCCAGAAGAAGGACGAGATCGCGGCGGCCATCCGCGATCACCAGGTCGTCATCGTCGCCGGTGAGACCGGGTCCGGGAAGACCACACAGATCCCCAAGATCTGTATGGAGCTGGGGCGTGGCCTGCGCGGCATGATCGGGCACACCCAGCCCCGCCGGATCGCCGCCCGTACCGTCGCCGAGCGGGTCGCCGAGGAGCTGGACACCCCGCTCGGGGAGACCGTCGGCTGGAAGGTGCGGTTCACCGACCAGGTGAACCCGGACGCCACCTTCGTGAAGCTGATGACGGACGGCATCCTGCTCGCCGAGATCCAGACCGACCGCGAGCTGCGCGCCTACGACACGATCATCATCGACGAGGCCCACGAGCGGTCCCTCAACATCGACTTCCTGCTCGGCTACCTCGCCCAGCTGCTGCCCAAGCGGCCCGACCTCAAGGTCGTCATCACCTCCGCGACGATCGACCCGGAGCGCTTCTCCCGGCACTTCGGCGACGCCCCGATCGTCGAGGTCAGCGGGCGCACCTATCCGGTCGAGGTGCGCTACCGCCCGCTCCTGGAGGAGGACTCCGAGGACGCCGACCGCGACCAGATCACCGCGATCTGCGACGCCGTCGAGGAGCTCCAGGCCGAGGGCAAGGGCGACATCCTGGTCTTCCTCTCCGGCGAGCGCGAGATCCGCGACACCGCGGACGCGCTGGTCAAGAAGAACTACCGGTTCACCGAGGTGCTGCCGCTGTACGCCCGGCTCTCGCACGCCGAGCAGCATCGCGTCTTCCAGCCGCACACCGGCCGCAGGATCGTTCTGGCGACCAACGTCGCCGAGACCTCGCTGACCGTGCCGGGCATCAAGTACGTCATCGACCCCGGCTTCGCCCGCATCTCCCGCTACAGCCACCGCACCAAGGTCCAGCGACTGCCCATCGAGGCGGTCTCCCAGGCCAGCGCCAACCAGCGCAAGGGCCGCTGCGGCCGTACGTCCGACGGTGTCTGCATCCGGCTGTACTCCGAGGACGACTTCCTGGCCCGGCCGGAGTTCACGGACGCGGAGATCCTGCGCACCAACCTCGCCTCCGTCATCCTCCAGATGACCGCGGCCGGCCTCGGCGACATCGAGAAGTTCCCCTTCATCGACCCGCCGGACCACCGCAACATCCGCGACGGCGTCCAGCTCCTCCAGGAGCTCGGCGCGCTCGACCCGGCGCAGAAGGACGTACGCAAGCGGCTCACCGAAACCGGCCGCAAGCTCGCCCAGCTGCCCGTCGACCCGCGGCTGGCCCGGATGGTCCTGGAGGCCGACAAGAACGGCTGCGTCCGCGAGGTCATGGTCATAGCGGCCGCGCTCTCCATCCAGGACCCGCGCGAGCGCCCGGCCGACAAGCAGACCCAGGCCGACCAGCAGCACGCCCGCTTCAAGGACGAGACGAGCGACTTCCTCGCGTATCTCAACCTCTGGCGCTACATCCGCGAGCAGCAGAAGGAGCGGGGTTCCTCCGCCTTCCGCCGGATGTGCAAGCAGGAGTACCTGAACTTCCTGCGCATCCGGGAGTGGCAGGACATCTACACCCAGCTGCGCACGGTCGCCCGGCAGCTGGGGATCCACCCCAACGAGGACGACGCCGCCGAGCAGAGCGTGCACGTCTCGCTGCTGGCCGGTCTGCTCTCCCACATCGGGATGAAGGACGTGAAGGAGACCGGCGGCGAGAGCGGCCGGGGCGGGGGCAGGAACGAGTACCTCGGCGCCCGCAACGCCAAGTTCGCGATCTTCCCCGGCTCGGCCCTCTTCAAGAAGCCCCCGCGTTTCGTGATGTCGGCGGAGCTGGTGGAGACCAGCCGCCTGTGGGCCCGCGTCAACGCGAAGATCGAGCCGGAGTGGATCGAGCCGCTCGCCGGGCATCTGCTCAAGCGCACCTACAGCGAGCCGCACTGGGAGAAGGACCAGGCGGCCGTGATGGCGTACGAGAAGGTCACGCTGTACGGCGTGCCGATCATCGCCCAGCGGAAGGTCAACTACGGGCGGATCGACCCGGAGACCTCCCGCGAACTTTTCATTCGCAACGCGCTGGTCGAGGGCGACTGGCGCACCCACCACAAGTTCTTCGCCGACAACCGGAAGCTCCTCAGCGAGGTCGAGGAGCTGGAGCACCGCGCCCGGCGCCGGGACATCGTGGTCGACGACGACACCCTCTTCGACTTCTACGACCAGCGGGTCCCCGAACACGTCGTGTCGGGCGCCCACTTCGACTCCTGGTGGAAGCACAAGCGCCATGAGCAGCCCGACTTCCTGGACTTCGAGCGGGAGATGCTCATCCGGGAGTCGGCGGAGGCGGTCACCAAGGCCGACTACCCGGACTCCTGGCGGCAGGGGCCGCTGAAGTTCCGGGTGACGTACCAGTTCGAGCCGGGCGCGGACGCGGACGGTGTGACCGTGCACGTCCCGCTCCAGGTCCTCAACCAGATCACGGACGAGGGCTTCGACTGGCAGATCCCGGGCCTGCGCGAGGAAGTGGTCACCGAGCTGATCCGCTCCCTGCCGAAGCCGATCCGCCGCCACTACGTGCCCGCGCCGAACTACGCGAAGGCCTTCCTGGAGCGGGCCGTGCCCTTGCAGGAGCCGCTGACCACCACCATGGCGCGTGAGCTCAAGCGGATGGTCGGGGTGCCCTTCGAGGCCGACGACTTCGACTGGGGCAGGCTCCCGGACCACCTCAAGGTCACGTTCCGGATCGTCGACGAGCGGCGCCGCAAGCTCGCCGAGGACAAGGACCTGGAAGCCCTGAAGCTCCGGCTCAGGCCCAAGGCCCGCCAGGCCCTCTCGCAGGCCGCGGCGGCCAGCGCCGAGCGCCAGGGCGGCGAGTCCCTGGAGCGCAAGGGTCTGACGGACTGGAGCATCGGCGCGCTCACCCGGGTCTTCGAGACCCGCCGGGCCGGCCAGCCGGTCAAGGCGTACCCGGCGCTGGTCGACGACGGCGACACGGTCTCCGTACGCCTCTTCGACACCGAGGCGGAGCAGGCCGAGGCCATGTGGAAGGGCGCCCGGCGGCTGATCCTGCGCAACATCCCGGTGAACCCGGCCAAGTTCGCCTCCGAGAAGCTGACGAACGCCCAGAAGCTCGCCCTGTCGGCGAACCCGCACGGCTCGATCCAGGCCCTGTTCGACGACTGCGCGATGGCGGCGGCGGACAAGCTGATCGCCGACTTCGGGGGCCCGGCCTGGGACCAGGAGTCGCACCACAAGCTGTACGACAAGGTGCGCGCCGAGATCGTCGACACCACGGTCCGTACGGTCGGCCAGGTGCAGCAGGTGCTGGCCGCCTGGCAGGCCTGTGAGCGCCGTCTGAAGGGCGTACGCAGCACCGTGCTGCTGGCGAACCTCCAGGACGTGCGCAAGCAGGTGGACGCCCTCGTGCGGCCCGGCTTCGTCACGGAGACCGGGTTGCGGCGGCTGCCCGACCTGATGCGCTATCTGGTGGCCGTCGACCGGCGCCTGCAACAGATGCCGACCAACGTCCAGCGGGACACCACCCGTATGGAGAAGGTCCACGAGATGCAGGACGAGTACGCCTGGCTGCTGGAGCAGCTGCCCCAGGGCCGCCCGGTGCCCGCCGCCGTCCTGGACATCCGCTGGATGATCGAGGAGCTCCGGGTCAGCTATTTCGCCCACGCGCTGGGCACGGCGTACCCCGTCTCGGACAAGCGGATCGTGAAGGCGATCGACGCGGCCGCCCCGTGACAGGAGCCGCACGCTGGGTGAGTTCGACCAGGGGGCTCACCCTCCTGTACAGTCTGTCTCGCAGCGCAACGAAGAAAAGCGCAGCGAAACCTGGTCCTGTGGAGCAGTTTGGAGTGCTCGCCACCCTGTCAAGGTGGAGGCCGCGGGTTCAAATCCCGTCAGGACCGCATTGATCGACCGAGGCCCGTTCCCTTCCGAGGGAAGCGGGCCTCAGTCGTGTTCCCGGGCGGAACCGCCCCGGCAGGGCCGGGCCCCACGTCAACCGCCCGCCGGAGCCCGCCCGTCAGAGCCCACTGCGCCGGAGTCCGCTCCGACGAAACCCGCGCGCCGGAGCCCGCTCCCGTCAGGGCCCGCGCCGGCCGGCCCGCCGTGACGCGCTCCGCCCCGTCGCCGTGACCTGCGCCGACCCGCGGCCGTGACGTGCGCCGACCCGTCGCCCCGCGCGCCGCAGCGGGCCTCCCGCGGCCACCACCCGGGCCGGGAACGGCAGTCCGGGCCCCCGGGGCGGGGGTCCGGGCGCTCGGGTGGCGGCGCGGCCCAGGTGTCCCGCTCCCGCCCGTGCCGTCTTGACGCCGCCACCCGCGACCAGTACCCAGAGAGCAGGGCACCTTCCCGAGTGGAACCCGGAGGTGGCGCATGGCGGCGTCGGTCAGGCACGAGACGCGGGCATTGCTCCGTGCGCATCTGGCGGCCGCGTCGCCCTACCGGCATCTGACCCGGCACTGTCCTGTCTGCCACCGACTGCTGCGGCTGGCGATGGACACCGCTCCCCCGGACGCGGAGGGCTCCGAGGAGGCCGCCGCGGACGAGCGTTCCGCGACGACGCGACCGGCGCCGTGACACGTTTCACCTAGCGCACGCGAGTCAGAGGCAACAAGGCCGCTGGCATGTGACGGGTGTCACTGCATGATTTTTTGAAAGCACGGTATTTACCCGAGTCCTACAACCAGTCAATTTAATATGTGCCATTGCACTGGTCCCGACGGTCACGCACAGCAGATCCGACAGCCCTCCCCAGACTCCGACAAGGCCGCTCACAGGCCGGCCGCCGAGAGCCGGACGGGTCGTCAGGAGGGCACCACAGATCCACCACAGGGGCATCACAAAGCCCACCCCGAAACGCTGCCGAGGCGGCTCCGCGGCGCCCCCGGGGTCGTCGTTCGGGCACAAAAAAAGATCGCGCTGGACCCGGCGGAGTCCAGCGCGATCCACGACGCACCCTGTTCTGTTGCCTGAACGCTTGGGCGGGGGGCCTGTTGGGGCAGGACCCGCGTCGCTTGGAGCTGTGGGTTCGGGCCGCTCGACGGGTTGGGGACCTGTCGCCGTGCCCGGTATTCAGTTGTTCAGGCTGATCAGGCCTCGCTGCGCTGCTGCGGGATACCCGCGAGCAGAGCGCGGACCTCAGCCTCGCGGTAACGGCGGTGACCGCCGAGCGTGCGGATGGATGTCAGCTTGCCGGCCTTCGCCCACCGCGTGACCGTCTTGGGGTCGACACGGAACATGGTGGCGACCTCAGCCGGGGTCAGCAGCGGCTCGGCATCAGGGGTGCGAGCGGTCATGAGCGGCCTCCTCGGGAGAACCGAACCTTCTCGGTTCTTTCCTCTAAATTCTGCACCTTGACCCGCGTTGCCCGAAATGGCAGACGCGAGTCGAGTCGGTTATAGGACGAACGGCTTGTCCTCGGCACTACAACTACACCATCTGTCCAGCCGCGTCGGCCAAACCGATGGAATTGCCCTCCCAGGTGTCCATCAGCGACGGAAGCCGATGGACCATGC
Source organism: Streptomyces adustus (assembly GCF_009377175.1). GTDB lineage: Bacteria > Actinomycetota > Actinomycetes > Streptomycetales > Streptomycetaceae > Streptomyces > Streptomyces adustus. The sequence goes on along the minus strand of NZ_VJZD01000151.1, from coordinate 17,655 downwards.
CATAGCGGACAGTCACGCCACTGTGACGATCAGTCACAGGGCGATCAGGAGTCACCAGACATCCCAAACTGCGTGATGCTGAGATTCCGCCCACGGTGGAGCATAGTTGGACAGACGGAGCCTTCCCCGGGCTCCTTGTCCTATTTTGGCACGAGGAGGGGCAAGGGGCGCAAGAGACTGGTAAGTGCGGTCTGTCACGCTTGACACGAAAGCCCGGATCGGGACCTACGTCCCGTCACATTCCCGAAGTTCGGTAGACCGTACGTCGTTCGCAGCATTTTTCGATCGTGATCTACGTCACCCATCGGGTGCTGTCGAACCGTCAGTTCGCCGAACGCCGGTCCCGCACCGAGCGCCAGCGCTCCACCAGCCGGGCGTACGCCTCGCCCGCCGCGGAGCCGTCACCGCGGCGCAGGGCGTCGATCCCCTCGGCCACGTCCGCGGCGGAACGGTCGTCCTCCAGCGCACCGGCCGGCAGGGTGTGCACCAGACCGCCGTAGTCCAGTTCCACCAGCGAACGCGGATGGAACTCCTCCAGCCAGCGGCCCACGTCCACCAGGCCGTCGACGAGCGGCCCTTCGTCGATGGTGTCCCGCAGCGTGCGCAGCGCCCGCGCGACCCGGCGCCGCGCCTGCACCATCGGTGTGCGGTAGCGCAGCACGGGCGGCTCGCCCTCGGCGTCGCCGGCCCCCTTCGTGTACTCCCGCTCCGCGTCGGACACGAGCACGAACCAGTTCAGCGGCACCTGCCAGGTCGCCGTGCGGATCCAGGGGCGGGCGTCGGGGTTGCGGGCCAGCCAGCGCTCGTAGTCCTGGGCGGCCTGGCCGCGTACGAGCGGGGGGAGCACGGCGTCCAGGACCGTCCGCGGCAGTTCCCCGGACAGTCCCTCCAGTGCCTGCCAGCCGCGCAGCCGGGTGCGCCACGGGCAGACGCACAGCACCCCCTCCACGTCCAGCACGAACGCGTCGCCGCTCTCGTGCACCGGCACCGGGATCGGCGGGGTGGGCAGCAGGTCGGCCAGCGAGCGACGCAGTTCGTCCTGGTAGGAGGGGCGCCTCTCGCGCCGGGCGTAGCGTGCCCAGTGACTGCGCTCCGGTTCCGGGAAGGCGGCCAGCGGTTCGTAGACGCGCAGATAGGTCGCGTACGGGACGATCACCGAGGACACCTTGGGCACGCCTGCTCCCTCCCCCGCGGATCGCCCCGGAAAACGGCCGCACCGCACCCGGACACATGGGATAACCATGCAAATCGTCGCACGGCCGTACTCCGGGAGGAGGTGATCCCGAGCACCGGGAGGTCGGCGGGCCGGGGCAGGCTCTACGCTCATGCCACAGCGCCCACCCCCTCCCCCACTGCCAAAAGCTCGGGGGGAACCCAGGGAGCTGGTCTCCAAGCCGCTACTTACCCAGGAGTCACCACAGTGACCGACGTAACCGGCGCGCACGCTGATGTACTGCACACCCTGTTCCACTCGGACCAGGGGGGTCATGAGCAAGTCGTGCTCTGCCAGGACCGCGCCAGCGGCCTCAAGGCCGTCATCGCCATCCACTCCACCGCTCTGGGCCCGGCCCTCGGCGGTACGCGCTTCTACCCGTACGCCTCCGAGGCGGAGGCCGTCGCCGACGCCCTGAACCTCGCGCGCGGGATGTCGTACAAGAACGCCATGGCCGGTCTCGACCACGGCGGCGGCAAGGCCGTGATCATCGGTGATCCCGACCTGATCAAGACCGAGGAACTGCTCCTCGCCTACGGCCGTTTCGTCGCTTCGCTGGGCGGCCGGTACGTCACCGCCTGCGACGTCGGCACCTATGTCGCCGACATGGACGTCGTCGCCCGCGAGTGCCGCTGGACCACCGGGCGTTCGCCCGAGAACGGCGGCGCCGGCGACTCCTCGGTGCTGACCTCCTTCGGCGTCTACCAGGGCATGCGGGCCAGCGCCCAGCACCTGTGGGGCGACCCCTCGCTGCGCGGCCGCAAGGTCGGCATCGCGGGCGTCGGCAAGGTCGGCCACCACCTGGTGGAGCACCTGCGGGCGGAGGGCGCCCAGGTCGTGATCACGGACGTGCGCGAGGACGCCGTGCAGCGGATCCTCGACCGGCACCCGGAGGGCGTCACCGCGGTCTCCGGCACCGACGCGCTGATCCGGACCGAGGGCCTCGACATCTACGCACCCTGCGCGCTCGGCGGCGCGCTGAACGACGACAGCGTGCCGGTGCTGACCGCCAAGGTGGTCTGCGGCGCGGCCAACAACCAGCTCGCCCACCCGGGTGTGGAGAAGGACCTCGCCGACCGCGGGATCCTCTACGCCCCGGACTACGTGGTGAACGCGGGCGGGGTCATCCAGGTGGCCGACGAGCTGCACGGCTTCGACTTCGAGCGGTGCAAGGCGAAGGCCGCGAAGATCTTCGACACCACGCTGGCCATCTTCGCACGTGCGAAGGAGGACGGGATTCCGCCGGCCGCCGCGGCCGACCGGATCGCCGAGCAGCGCATGGCCGAGGGCCGCGCGGCGCACTGATCCCCGAGCACACGCCAGGTGTGCTCGCGGCTTCGGGCGGTACCCGCCGGCGGGAACTTCGAGAGAACTCTCACGTCCACCGGCGGGTCGTGCCCGGATAAGTGGTTAAAATCGCCACTGACCAGCGAGGACAGGGCGCCTCGAAGGCCCTGCGCACACGCGCGTCCTGCGGGCGACGTACCGTATGGGCGCGGGCTCAGGTACCGTGGAAGCCCTACGGACCGGCCTCTCTACGGAGAGTCCGTTCCGGATCATGAACGCGTGTCAGACTCTGGGGCCGTCGAGCCCCGTCACCGAGGGGGTCGAGCCATGGGGCGCGGCCGGGCCAAGGCCAAGCAGACGAAGGTCGCCCGCCAGCTGAAGTACAACAGCGGTGGGACTGACCTGTCGCGTCTGGCCAGCGAGCTGGGCGCATCGACTTCGAGCCAGCCGCCGAACGGCGAGCCGTTCGAGGACGACGACGAAGAAGACGACCCGTACGCGCAGTACGCGGATCTGTATAACGATGACGACGAGGACGAGGACGACGAGTCCGGTCCTTCGTCGCAACATCGTCGCGGCGCTTGACGCAGTAGCGACTCGGCAGTTTCCGCGGCTCTCGTAGCAACTGCACTTCACCCGGTCCGGGGCATCAGCGCCGGACCGGGTTTCGTGCTGTCGTCCACGGGATCGGTCGGTCTCAGACCGCGTAGTCCCCGACGAGCTCGGCGCCCGTCGTGTGCTCGCCGCGGGCGGTGATCTCGCCGGCGACCCAGGCCTCGACCCCGCGGTCCGCCAGCGTCGCCAGCGCCACGTCGGCCGACTCCTCGGGCAGGATCGCGATCATGCCGACACCCATGTTCAGGGTCTTCTCCAGCTCCAGCCGCGCCACGTCGCCGGTCCGGCCGACGAGGTCGAAGATCGGCGCCGGGGTCCAGGTGGAGCGGTCCACGACGGCGTGCAGGCCGTCCGGGATCACCCGGGCCAGGTTGGCCGCCAGCCCGCCGCCGGTGATGTGCGAGAAGGCGTGCACGTCGGCGGTGCGGGTCAGGGCCAGGCAGTCCAGCGAGTAGATCTTGGTGGGCTCCAGGAGCTCCTCACCCAGCGTGCGGCCGAGCTCCTCGATCCGCGCGTCCAGCGACAGACCGGCCTGGTTCAGCAGGACGTGCCGGACCAGGGAGTACCCGTTGGAGTGAAGCCCGGACGCCGCCATGGCGATCACCGCGTCACCCTCGCGGATACGGTCCGCGCCCAGCAGTCGGTCGGCCTCCACGACGCCCGTACCGGCGCCGGCGACGTCGAAGTCGTCCGCACCCAGCAGACCGGGGTGTTCGGCCGTCTCACCGCCCACCAGAGCGCATCCCGCCAGCACACAGCCCTCGGCGATGCCCTTGACGATCGCGGCGACCCGCTCGGGGTGGACCTTGCCGACGCAGATGTAGTCGGTCATGAACAGCGGCTCGGCACCGCACACCACGATGTCGTCCATGACCATCGCGACCAGGTCGTGGCCGATGGTGTCGTACACGCCCAGCTGCCGGGCGATGTCGACCTTCGTGCCGACGCCGTCCGTGGCGGAGGCGAGCAGGGGGCGCTCATAACGCTTGAGGGCGGAGGCGTCGAAGAGTCCGGCGAAACCGCCGAGGCCGCCGAGGACCTCGGGGCGCTGGGTCTTCTTCACCCACTCCTTCATCAGCTCGACGGCGCGGTCGCCCGCTTCGATGTCGACGCCCGCGGCTGCGTAGCTGGCACCAGTTGTCTCAGACATGACGGTGAGAACTTTCGTGTCGTACGGCAGGTATGGCGGGTCGCTACGGGCGACGGATCGCGTCGGTCGCGGCCGTGGCGGCGGGCCCGGCGGCCAGCTCGGTCTCCAGGAGCTGCTTGCCGAGCAGTTCGGGGTCCGGGAGTTCCATCGGGTACTCGCCGTCGAAGCAGGCACGGCAGAGGTTCGGCTTGTCGATGGCGGTCGCCTCGATCATGCCGTCGATGGAGATGTAGGCCAGGGAGTCGGCGCCGAGCGAGGTGCCGATCTCGTCGATCGTCATGCCGTTGGCGATGAGCTCGGCCCGGGTGGCGAAGTCGATGCCGAAGAAGCAGGGCCACTTCACCGGCGGCGAGGAGATCCGGATGTGGACCTCGGCCGCGCCCGCCTCGCGGAGCATGCGGACCAGGGCCCGCTGGGTGTTGCCGCGCACGATCGAGTCGTCGACCACGACCAGGCGCTTGCCCTTGATGACTTCCTTGAGCGGGTTCAGCTTCAGGCGGATGCCGAGCTGGCGGATGGTCTGCGAGGGCTGGATGAAGGTCCGGCCGACGTAGGCGTTCTTGACCAGTCCGGCGCCGAAGGGGATGCCGGAGGCCTCCGCGTAACCGATCGCGGCCGGGGTGCCGGACTCCGGGGTCGCTATGACGAGATCCGCCTCGGCCGGGGCCTCCTTCGCCAGGCGGCGGCCCATCTCCACCCGGGAGAGGTACACGTTGCGGCCGGCGATGTCGGTGTCGGGGCGGGCCAGGTACACATACTCGAAGACGCAGCCCTTGGGCTTCGCTTCTGCGAATCGAGAGGTGCGCAGGCCGTTCTCGTCGATCGCCACGAACTCGCCAGGCTCGATCTCGCGGACGAAGCTCGCGCCGCAGATGTCGAGGGCGGCGGACTCGGAGGCGACGACCCAGCCGCGCTCCAGGCGACCGAGGACCAGCGGGCGGATGCCCTGCGGGTCACGAGCTGCGTAGAGGGTGTGCTCGTCCATGAAGACGAGGCTGAAGGCGCCCTTGACCTGCGGAAGGATCGCGTGCGCGCCCTCTTCGATGGTCAGCGGCTTGCCGTCGGCGTCGACCTGCGCCGCCAGCAGGGCGGTGAGGAGGTCGGTGTCGTTGGTGGCGGCCACCCGGGTGGAGCGGCCGTTGGTGTCCTTCGGCAGCTCGGCGACCATCTCGGCGAGCCGCGCCGTGTTCACCAGGTTGCCGTTGTGACCGAGCGCGATGGAGCCGTGCGCCGTGGCACGGAACGTCGGCTGGGCGTTCTCCCACACGGAGGCGCCGGTGGTCGAGTAGCGGGCGTGTCCGACCGCGATATGACCCTGGAGCGAACCGAGCGAGGTCTCGTCGAAGACCTGGGAGACAAGGCCCATGTCCTTGAAGACGAGGATCTGGGAGCCGTTGCTGACCGCGATTCCCGCGGATTCCTGACCCCGATGCTGGAGGGCGTAGAGCCCGAAGTAAGTGAGCTTGGCGACCTCTTCGCCGGGAGCCCAGACACCGAAGACGCCGCAAGCGTCCTGGGGGCCTTTCTCACCGGGGAGCAGATCATGACTGAGTCGACCGTCACCACGTGGCACGCCACCGAGTGTAGGCGAGATCGACCACTGGTCCGAATTGGCGATACTCGGTGGTAACTGATCACTTGACGGCCACCTACGCGGGGATCTTGTCGTTCTCGCTGGTCAGCGCGTTGCCACCCGGATCGGACGAACGGTCGGACGGCGTCGCGGGGCGACCCGGAAGGACTCGTTCCGTGGACATGAGTGAGCCTTCGCACACCCTTCGCGCGGCGAGAACCCGGCTCGGTACGACGGACCGACCCCCGGACGGCGGGCCGGGCGTCGAGGAACGCTATGCCAGGAGCGGCAGCAGCTCGCCGAGGTCCGCCCGCTCCCCGCTCGCGCTGACCCGGGCCGCGTCGAGCGCGTCCTTCCAGTTCAGCCGCCCGGTCGCCAGCCGGATCCAGGTCAGCGGGTCGGTCTCGACGACGTTGGGCGGGGTGCCGCGGGTGTGCCGGGGGCCCTCGACGCACTGCACCACGGCGTACGGCGGGATCCGCACCTCCGTGGAGCCGCCGGGGGCCTTCACCGCGAGCGTGTCGGCGAGCAGGCGGGTGCAGGCGGCGAGGGCCTGGCGGTCCTGGGCAACGTCCAGGCCCGGCACGGCGGCGTTCAGGTCGTCGGTGTGGACGACGAGTTCGACCGTGCGGGTGACGAGGTAGTCGGCCAGCGGCATGGCGCCCGCGTTCGTGGCGAGCAGCCGGGTGCCGGGGTGTTCGGCGAGCCGCTCCGCCAGGTCGCGTTCGACCTCGGCCAGGAAGCCGTCGAGGTCCGGGTTCCGCTCCGCGAGCCGCCCGGCCAGCTCGGCGATGGCCTCGGAACGGGCCGAGGTCCCGGACGGCCAGTCGAGCACCGTGGCGTCCTGCCGCGCCGGCTCCGGCTCGTCCAGGAACCGGCCGACGGCCGTGAGGGCCGCCCCGGTGTGCGCGACCAGGTCCCGTACGGTCCACTCCCCGAGCCGGGTGGGCAGCGCGAGCTGCTCGGGCGTGAGCGTACGGACGGCTGCCCGTACGTTCCCGAACTGGGCGAGGACCGCCGTGCGGATCTTCGCGGGGTCGTAGGTCCGGGTGCGCTTCTTTGCCGGGGACATGGCGTGAGCCTAGGGCCTGTCTGACAATTCGCGTCGTCGCCCGAAGGGCGGCCCGGCGGCGTCAGGTGCGTGCTCTCGGTGTGCCGGCCCCAGGCCTGCGTACTGGATGTACTCGGGTCTGGGGCCGGTGCGGCGAGAGCGCGTGCATGGCGTCGCCGGGCAGACGGGAATTGTCAGACAGGCCCTGAGGCCTGTCAGGCGTTGTGGGGCAGACGGGAATTCGGCGACGCGGCCCGGGTCCGGTCCGCCCCGAGGCATGTCGAAGGCCCCGCCCGTGGGAACGGGCGGGGCCTTCGGCGTCGTACTGCCGGACCGCGTCGCGCGAGCGGATCACCCGCGCGCCACGCCCTAGGCGAGCAGCGCCGGGATCGTGCCCTCGTGGGCCTCGCGCAGCTCCTCCAGGGACAGCGCGAACTCGCCCTGGAGCTCGACCACCGCATTCGAATCGGACGCAGTGCCGTCGACGACACCGATGCGGGCCACGGGCAGACCGCGCGCCCCGCACATGTCGTTGAAGCGGACCTCCTCCGAGCGCGGGACGGCGACGACCGCACGGCCCGCCGACTCCGAGAAGAGGAAGGTGAACGCGTCGAGCCCGTCCGGTACGACCAGCCGCGCGCCCTTGCCGCCGAGCAGCGCCGACTCGACCACGGCCTGGATCAGACCGCCGTCGGACAGGTCGTGCGCGGAGTCGATCATGCCGTCGCGGGAGGCCGAGATCAGGATCTCGCCGAGCAGCCGCTCACGCTCCAGGTCGACCTTCGGCGGCAGCCCGCCGAGGTGGTCGTGGATCACCTGCGACCAGGCCGAACCGCCGAACTCCTCGCGGGTGTCGCCGAGGAGGTAGAGCAACTGGCCCTCCTCCTGGAAGGCGACCGGGGTGCGGCGGGCGACGTCGTCGATGACGCCCAGCACGGCCACGACCGGGGTCGGGTGGATGGCCGCCTCGCCCGTCTGGTTGTAGAGCGAGACGTTGCCGCCGGTCACCGGGGTGCCGAGCTGGAGGCAGGCGTCGGCGAGACCGCGGACGGCCTCCGCGAACTGCCACATGACGGCCGGGTCCTCGGGCGAGCCGAAGTTCAGGCAGTCGGAGACCGCGAGGGGCTTGGCACCGGTGGTGGCGACGTTGCGGTACGCCTCCGCGAGGGCCAGCTGCGCGCCCGCGTACGGGTCGAGCTTGGCGTAGCGGCCGTTGCCGTCGGTCGCGATGGCGACGCCGAGCCCGGTCTCCTCGTCGATGCGGATCATCCCGGAGTCCTCGGGCTGGGCCAGCACCGTGTTGCCCTGCACGAAGTGGTCGTACTGGGAGGTGATCCAGGACTTGGAGGCCTGGTTCGGGGAGGCGACCAGCTTCAGGACCTGGTCCTTCAGCTCCTCACCGGATCCCGGGCGCGCCAGCTTGTTCGCGTCGTCGGCCTGGAGGGCGTCCTGCCAGTCCGGACGGGCGTAGGGGCGCTCGTAGACCGGGCCGTCGTGGGCGACCGTGCGCGGGTCGACGTCGACGATCTTGCCGCCGTGCCAGAAGATCTCAAGACGGTCGCCGTCGGTGACCTCGCCGATGACGGTGGCGATGACGTCCCACTTGTCGCAGATCTCCAGGAACCGGTCGACCTTCTCCGGCTCCACGACCGCGCACATGCGTTCCTGCGACTCGCTCATGAGGATCTCCTCGGGCGAGAGCGTGGAGTCGCGCAGCGGCACGTCGTCGAGGGTGACGCGCATACCGCCGGAGCCGTTCGAGGCGAGCTCGGAGGTGGCGCAGGACAGTCCGGCCGCGCCGAGGTCCTGGATGCCTACGACCAGCTTCTCGGCGAAGGCCTCCAGGGTGCACTCGATGAGGAGCTTCTCCTGGAAGGGGTCGCCGACCTGGACCGCCGGGCGCTTCGACGGCTTGGCGTCGTCGAAGGTCTCGGAGGCGAGGATGGAGGCGCCGCCGATGCCGTCGCCGCCCGTGCGGGCCCCGTACAGGATGACCTTGTTGCCCGCGCCGGACGCCTTCGCGAGGTGGATGTCCTCGTGCCGCATCACGCCGATGGCGCCGGCGTTGACCAGCGGGTTGCCCTGGTAGCAGGCGTCGAAGACGACCTCGCCGCCGATGTTGGGCAGGCCCAGGCAGTTGCCGTAGCCGCCGATGCCGGCGACGACGCCGGGCAGCACGCGCTTGGTGTCGGGGTGGTCGGCCGCGCCGAAGCGCAGCGGGTCCACGACCGCGACCGGGCGGGCGCCCATGGCGATGATGTCGCGGACGATGCCGCCGACGCCGGTGGCCGCGCCCTGGTAGGGCTCCACGTACGACGGGTGGTTGTGCGACTCGACCTTGAAGGTGACCGCGTAGCCCTGGCCGACGTCGACGACACCGGCGTTCTCGCCGATGCCGACGAGCAGCGCGTCGGACTGCGGGGCCTTCTCGCCGAACTGGCGCAGGTGCACCTTGGAGGACTTGTACGAGCAGTGCTCGGACCACATGACCGAGTACATGGCGAGCTCGGCGCCGGTCGGGCGGCGGCCGAGGATCTCCACGACCCGCTCGTACTCGTCCTTCTTCAGACCGAGTTCGGCCCAGGGCAGCTCGACGTCGGGGGTCTCGGCCGCGTGCTCGACCGTGTCCAGAGGCGTCCGGCTCATGCGTTGACCAGCTTCTTGAGGATCGAGGTGAAGAACGGCAGGCCGTCGGTGCGGCCGGACCCGATGAGCGGCTCGACGGCGTGCTCCGGGTGCGGCATGAGGCCGACGACGTTGCCCGCCTCGTTGGTGATGCCGGCGATGTCCCGCAGCGAGCCGTTCGGGTTGAAGTCCACGTACCGGAAGACGACCCGGCCCTCCGCCTCCAGCTGGTCGAGCGTGTACGCGTCGGCGACGTACCGGCCGTCCATGTTCTTCAGCGGGATGTGGATCTCCTGGCCGGCCGTGTAGTCGGCGGTCCAGGCGGTGTCCGCGTTCTCCACCCGCAGCTTCTGGTCGCGGCAGATGAAGTGGAGGTGGTCGTTGCCGAGCATCCCGCCCGGGAGCAGGTGCGCCTCGGTGAGGATCTGGAAGCCGTTGCAGATGCCGAGGACCGGAAGGCCGGCCTTCGCCTGCTCGATGACGGTCTCCATCACCGGCGAGAAGCGCGAGATGGCACCGGCGCGCAGATAGTCGCCGTAGGAGAAACCGCCGGGAAGGACGACCGCGTCGACCTGGTGGAGGTTCTTGTCCTTGTGCCAGAGCGCCACCGGTTCGGCGCCCGCGAGGCGGATCGCGCGCTGGGTGTCCCGGTCGTCGAGGCTGCCGGGGAAAGTGACGACGCCAATACGAGCGGTCACTTCGCGGCCTCCGCGACTTCCTCCACCTTGACGGTGAAGTCCTCGATCACGGTGTTGGCGAGGAAGGATTCCGCGAGATCGTGGATGCGGGCGAGGGCGGCCTCGTCGACCGGCCCGTCAACTTCCAGTTCGAATCGCTTTCCCTGACGGACGTCGGAGATGCCTTCGAATCCCAGTCGCGGCAGCGCGCGCTGGACCGCCTGGCCCTGGGGGTCGAGGATCTCCGGCTTGAGCATGACGTCGACTACGACGCGTGCCACTGGCACTCCCGATGTGTGGTGCTGAGCAGGTTCCTTCAGACTACCCGCACAAAATTTCTACGCGGGTAGAGTTGTAGGAACGTACGTGACGGCCATCACGATCCCGCATCGAAGGGGTGCGCTCGCGAAAATTTCCGGGAAAGATCCGGGATCCGCACCCGGCAGCTATTGCGTCCGGACACGCGGAGAGATTTAGTCGGGCTTCACATTGCAATGCCGAGCACGGTACAAATAAATTGGCATTAGCCGATAGTTTGTCCAATAACAAGCGGACAGTCGGCATCTCGGAGACGTCATGGCACGTCATCGCGGAGATGCCGCACGAAGGGACCGATATTCGTGGCGCAGAAGGTCGTGGTCACTCTCTTTGACGACATCGACGGCTCGGAAGCGGCGGAAACGATCGCCTTCGGACTCGACGGCAAGTCGTACGAGATCGATCTGAATGAAGTCAACGCCAGGGAACTGCGCGAGGCGCTCGCCCCCTACGTCGACGCCGGCCGCAAGCGGTCGAAGTCCGGCAAGGCCTTCCGGCAGACGGAGGTCGCCCCCGACCCGGCGGCCGTGCGGGCCTGGGCCCAGGCGAACAAGATGGACGTCCCCGCTCGCGGACGCATCCCCAAGAAGGTCTACGAGGCGTTCACCGCGGCCCAGTGAGGTCGCGGCCGACGGCCGGTCAGCACCCCTCGGAAGAACCGACTTGCGCTGCACCCCTCCTGGTCAGCTAGAGTCTGGAGCACGCCGAGGGGCCAGGCCGAAAAGCCCACCTCACGGAGTACATGCGGGTGTAGTTCAGTAGCAGAACATCCCCCTTCCAGGGGGAAGGCGCAGTGTGCAATTCCTGTCACCCGCTCTGCTTGCACGGCCTTGTCGGACCACTCTGGTGGATCAGGTAGGCTGGTGCTCGCGCCGATCGGTGAAAGCCGGTCGGATGCAATGCGGACGTAGCTCAGTTGGTAGAGCGCAACCTTGCCAAGGTTGAGGTCGCGAGTTCGAGCCTCGTCGTCCGCTCCACGGAAAGCCCCGGTCATCACGACCGGGGTTTTTTCGTTCCCCTCGCCCCTCTGCCCGTTCGCCCCCGTCCCCCGCCTGACATTTGTCATGCGGAGCGATGACACCGCGCACTGCTGTCCGGCCCCGCCCGCCGGGACGCTGAGGTCATGGACACCAACGAGCACGAGCACGTGATCGAGGTCACGGACCTCCGGCGGGTCTACGGGGGCGGGTTCGAGGCGGTGCGTGGCATCTCCTTCTCCGTGGCCCGCGGCGAGATCTTCGCGCTGCTGGGCACCAACGGCGCGGGCAAGACGTCGACCGTCGAGCTGCTGGAGGGGCTCGCGTCCCCGTCCGGCGGCCGGGTACGGGTTCTCGGCCACGACCCCTTTCGCGAGCGGGCCGCCGTACGGCCGCGCACCGGCGTGATGCTCCAGGAGGGTGGATTCCCCTCGGAGCTGACCGTCGGCGAGACCACCCGGATGTGGGCGGGGTGCACCGGCGGAGCCCGGCCCGAAGCGGAGGCACTCGCCCTGGTCGGGCTGGCCGGGAAGGCCGGCGTGCGGGTGAAACAGCTCTCCGGTGGCGAGCGCCGGCGCCTGGACCTGGCGCTCGCCCTGCTCGGCGAGCCCGAGGTGCTGTTCCTGGACGAGCCGACGACCGGTCTCGACGCCGAAGGGCGAAGGGACACCTGGGAGTTGGTGCGCGCCCTGCGCGACAGCGGCACCACCGTGCTGCTGACCACGCACTACCTGGAGGAGGCCGAAGGCCTCGCCGACCGGCTCGCGATCCTGCACGAGGGACGCATCGCCGCATCCGGCACCCCCGCCGAGGTGACCGCGGACCGGCCGTCCCGCATCTCCTTCGAACTGCCCGCCGGCTACTTCCCCGGCGACCTGCCGCCGCTCGCCGAACTCGGGGTGTGCGGCCATGAGGTCGCGGGCAGGACCGTACGCCTGCACACCCGGGAGCTCCAGCGCGCGGCCACCGGTCTGCTGGTGTGGGCCGGACGGGCCGGGGTCGAACTGCGCGGCCTGGACGTGCGGTCGGCCTCGCTGGAAGAGGCGTTCCTGAGCATCGCGCGGGAACAGCGGCCCACGGCGGGAGCGGCGGCATGAGCGCCCTCACCCCGCGGGCCGCACCGGCGTCCGCCCCCACGGTCCGGCGCCTGCGCGCCCTCGCCCGTGCCGAACTCACCCTGCTCGGCCGTAACCGCAGCGCGGTGCTGACCGCGCTGCTCGTACCGCTCGCGCTGCCGTTCACCGTGCGGCCCGCGGTCGACGGGATCGACCTCCGGGCCGAGGGCCTGAACCTCGGCACGGTGACGCTGACGGCCGCGATCGGCTTCTCCCTCCTCTTCGCCGTCTACACCTCCCTGGTGAGCGCGTTCGTCGCCCGCCGCGAGGAACTGGTCCTCAAGCGGCTGCGCACCGGCGAGCTCGGCGACCCGGAGATCCTCGTCGGCACCTCGCTGCCCGCCGTGTGCATCGGTCTCGTCCAGTCGCTGGTGCTGTCCGCGGGCTGCGTGCTGCTCCTCGACGCGGGGGCGCCCCAGGCGCCGTACCTGACCGTCCTCGGGCTGCTGACCGGCCTCGTCCTGTGCGCCGCGCTCGCCGCGCTCACCTCGGCCTTCACCAAGACCACGGAGAGCGCCCAGGTCACCGCGCTGCCCCTGGTGCTCGTCTCGATGATCGGCTCGGGCATCGCCGTCCCGGCCCAGATCCTGCCCGACCGGTTCGCGGCCGTCTGCGAACTCCTCCCGCTCTCGCCCGCGATCCGGCTGGTCGGCGGCGGCTGGACCGGAGGCCTGAGTACGTCCGAGGCGCTGGGTGCCATGGCGACCGCGCTGGCCTGGACCGTCGTGGCGGTGTTTGCTGTACGGCGGTGGTTCCGGTGGGAGCCCCGGCGCTGACGGGGGGGCACAAGGCGATGAGCGCTGCGCGCGGCTGGTGGCGGGGCAAGAGCACGCCGGCCAAGGTCGAGACGTACACCCGCTGGTCGTTCCACTTCTTCGCGGTGATCGAGGTCGCGGCGCTCGGACTGCCGGTGTTCGGGCAGGTGGGACCGGGCCTCGCGGGCTGGCTGCTGGCCATGGTGGCCGGGCACGCGGCACTGTGCGCGGTCACCGCCTCGCGGGCGCTCGACTGGACCCGCGGCCGGCGCGAGCAGCCCGTGCGGCTGCGGTGGGCACTCGGCGCGGCCAGCTACGGGCTCGTCGTCGCCACACTGGTGATCCAGGAGTACGGCCCGAAGGGCGACGGCGTCGCCACGGCGACGGGCACGGTCTTCGGAGGTGTGATGATCTTCGGCGCGGGCACCGCCGCCCTCGGAGTCCGCGCCCCGCGTCGGGTGTCCGCCCTGGTGGCGGGGTTCGCGGCCGGGGCGGGCGCGCTGTCCCTCCTGCTGGGCGTCCCCGGGCCCGCCGCGCTGGCGGCCACGATCGCGGTCCTGGTCGGCGGCGCTTTTCTCGCCTTCACCTCCATGTTCTCCGTGTGGCTGCTCGACGCCGTGTACGAACTCGACGCGGCCCGGGAGACCCGCGCCCGGCTGGCCGTCGCCGAGGAGCGGCTGCGCTTCGGGCGCGATCTGCACGACGTCCTGGGCCGGAACCTGGCCGTGATCGCGCTCAAGAGCGAGCTGGCCGTACAGCTCGCCCGCCGTGGGCGACCGGAGGCCGTGGACCAGATGACCGAGGTGCAGCGCGTCGCACAGGAGTCCCAGCGCGAGGTGCGGGACGTCGTGCGCGGATACCGGGAGGCCGATCTCGGCATCGAACTCAGGGGCGCGCAGGGGGTGTTGAAGGCCGCCGGAATCGACTGCGAGATGAGCGGCGAGAACCGGGCGGCCGTGCTCCCGGGTGAAGTGCAGTCCGCGCTCGGCTGGGTGGTGCGGGAGGCCACCACCAATGTGCTGCGGCACGGGGAGGCCGCGCGGTGTGCCGTGAGTCTGCGGATGCTGGAGGGACGTGTGGTGCTGACGGTGGAGAACGACGGGGCGTCCGGCGCTCCCGGCAGGGCGTCCGGCGCTGCCGACGGAGGCGGGGGTTCCGGGATCGCGGGGCTGCGCGAGCGGCTGGCCGTGGTGGACGGCACGCTGACGGCGGGGGCCGTGGGCGGGGACGGGTTCCGCCTGGTGGCGGAAGTACCGCTGGCGGACGTGAGCGGAGTGACGTCATGAAGCCCCCGGTGCGGCTGTTGCTCGCCGACGACGAGCATCTGATCCGCGGGGCACTGGCCGCGCTGCTCTCCCTGGAGGACGACCTCGTCGTGGTCGCCGAGGCGGCGACCGGGCCCGAGGCGCTCGCCATGGCGCGGGCCCACGAACCCGATGTGGCCGTCCTGGACCTTCAGATGCCCGGCGCCGACGGTGTGAAGGTCGCCACATCCCTGCGGGCCGAACTGCCGGGCTGCCAGGTGCTGATCGTCACCGGTCACGGGCGGCCGGGCCATCTGAAACGGGCCCTTTCGGCCGGCGTGCGCGGGTTCGTCCCGAAGACGGTCAGCGCCCAGCGACTCGGCGAGATCATCCGCACCGTGCATGCCGGAAACCGTTACGTGGACCCGGAGTTGGCCGCCGACGCGATCTCCGCCGGGGACTCGCCGCTCACCGCGCGCGAGGCCGAGGTCCTGGAACTGGCCGCCGACGGGGCGCCCGTCTCGGAGATCGCCGAGCGGGCCGCGCTGTCACCGGGGACGGTGCGGAACTACCTCTCGTCGGCCGTGACGAAACTCGGGGCGGAAAATCGGCACGCGGCGGTGCGTCTCGCCCGGGAGCGAGGTTGGGTATAGTTGGCCTCGCGCCACGGCGCAGTGCGGACGTAGCTCAGTTGGTAGAGCGCAACCTTGCCAAGGTTGAGGTCGCGAGTTCGAGCCTCGTCGTCCGCTCCAGAAAGAAGCCCCCCGGCTCCGGCCGGGGGGCTTCTTCGTTCATCGGGCGCCGCTCACCAGCCGACGCCCGTCAGCCTCTCGTACGCCTCCACGTACTTGGCTCGGGTGGCGTCCACCACCTGCTGCGGCAGCGGCGGCGGGGGCTGCTCGCCGCGGCGGTCCCAGCCGGACTCGGCGGAGGTCAGCCAGTCCCGCACGAACTGCTTGTCGTACGACGCCTGCGCGCGGCCCGGCTGCCACTGGTCGGCGGGCCAGAAGCGGGAGGAGTCCGGGGTGAGCACCTCGTCCGCGAGGACCAGCGTCTCGTCCTCGAAGCCGAACTCGAACTTCGTGTCCGCCAGGATGATCCCGCGGTCCCGGGCGATGTCTCGGGCGCGCCCGTAGACCGCGAGGGTCGCCTGGCGCAGCCGGGCGGCGGTGTCGGCGCCGACCTGACGGGCGGCCTCCTCGTACGACACGTTCTCGTCGTGCTCGCCGACGGCCGCCTTGGTGGCCGGGGTGAAGATCGGGGCGGGCAGCTCGGAGCCGTCCACCAGGCCCTCGGGCAGGGCGAGGCCGCAGACCGTGCGGGACTCCTCGTACTCGGCGAGGCCCGAGCCGGTGAGGTAGCCGCGGGCCACGCACTCCACCGGGACCATCCGCAGGGACTTGCAGACCAGGGTGCGGCCGCGCCAGTCGGCGGGGGCGCCCGCGGGCAGCTCCGTGCTCAGCACGTGGTTGGGGGCCAGGTCGGCGAGCTGGTCGAACCACCACAGGGAGAGCTGGGTGAGGATGCGGCCCTTGTCCGGGATCTCGGTGGGCAGCACCCAGTCATAGGCGGACATACGGTCGCTGGCGACCATCACGAGGTCGCCCGCCTCGTTCTGGTACAGATCGCGCACCTTGCCGGTGTGCAGGTGCACCAGACCCGGAACCTCGATCGGCTCGGGCTTTTCTACGAATCCGGACACGGTTCCTCCCCGTGGTTCTGTCCAATGGCTCGATTGTCCCGTATTCCAGGGCAGGCCAGGACAGCGGGTCAGCCGTGCTTGCAGATGCGGTCCAGAAGGTTCGCGGTGGCCCGCTGGACCCGGGTGTCGACATGGCCCGGCCGGTCCAGGGCCGGTGACCAGGCGAATGTCCCCGAGGCGAAGACCAGCGCGCCGGACGGCGCGCGGTACAGGGACGTCTCCTGATGGCGCAGGACGTCGTCGTGGTCGGTGTACGGGGAGTGGGCGAGCAGGATGCGCTCGTCGTGGTCGGGGAGCGGGGTGCGCGGGAAGTAGCGGTCGGCCTCGCCCGCGACCAGACCGTCGAGTTCGTCGCCCTCGCGCGCGCCGGTGGCGTCCCACAGCCAGTGGCCGGCGTTGCGGACGATCAGGGGGTGGGGCTCGGGGACCCGGCCCGCGTACTGGATGCCGACGAGCTGCTGTTCGGGCCGGTCGATCTCGCGCCACAGCACGGCCTTGCCGGGGCCCTTGCGCTTGCGGCAGGTCAACAGGCGGTCGGGGACGGCGGACGGGGAGGGGCCCAGCTCCACCTGCCAGTACATGGTGTTGGCGGAGAGGAAGACGAGGGAGGTGCCCTGTTCCCGGGCGAGCTCCACGTTGCGGCGCATGGCCGAGGACCAGTACTCGTCGTGGCCGGGGAAGACCAGGCCCCGGTAGCGGGTGGGGTCGATCCGGCCGGCGTGCAGGTCGCGGGAGTCGGCATAGGCGAGGTCGTAGCCGTAGCGCTCGGCCCAGCGGATGAAATCGTAGGCGTGGCCGACGTGCAGCGGCAGGCCCGCGCCGGCGTACGGACGGTCGAAGGAGACGGTCGTGGCGGCGTCGGCCTCGCCGAGCAGCCGGCCCTTTTCGTCCCAGGCGTGGTAGAGGCTGGCGCCGGTGCGGCCGTCCTCCGGATAGAGGTTGTACGCCTGCCAGGTGATGTCGGGCAGGACCAGGAGCAGGTCCCTGGGGTGGTCGTCGCGGACCGTGAACGGGATGTGGGAGCGGTAGCCGTCGGCGGTGGTGAGGACGGCCACGTACGCGCCCGTGCTCCAGTGGGTCGGGATCTGGAGTCGCCAGGACAGCCACCAGTGGTGGCAGGAGACCGTGCGGTCGGCCGTGAGCGGGGGCGGCTGGACGATGCCGGACAGCCGGGGGCTGGTGGTGATCTTGGCGGCGCCGTCGCCGCCGTAGTGGCCGATGCGGTAGCGACCCTCGGCTGGGTGGCCAGGCTGCTGCTGCGCGGCTGCCGTGAGCACGCCACGCTGATGGAACGCGGCGTGGCCTCGGCCGCGGCCGAGCGTGCACAGGCTGTGGACTACGGGCTCAGGATCG
>NZ_VJZD01000150.1 GCF_009377175.1 Streptomyces adustus | reverse complement strand
CCCTACGCCCCGCCCCCGCCCCCGCGGCAGTCCCGCAACGGCCGGAACCCGTACGGCCGTTGACCGTACGGGTTCCGGGAAGTGCCTGCTCCGCCGTCAGGGCGACGCGGGCGGGTACAGCGAGCGCGGCAGCTGGGCGGCCGCCGCCGAGTCCAGCAGCCACAGGGTGCGCTGCCTTCCGTACGCCCCGGCCGCCGGGGCCTGGATCTCGCCCGCGCCCGACAGGGCGATCGCCGCGGCGTTCGCCTTGTCCTCGCCGGCCGCCAGCAGCCACACCTCACGGGCCGCCCGGATCGCCGGGAGGGTGAGGGTGGTGCGGGTCGGCGGGGGCTTGGGCGCGCCGTGCACGCCGACGACCGTGCGCTCGGTCTCCCGGACCGCGGGCAGCTCCGGGAAGAGCGACGCCACATGGGTGTCCGGGCCGACGCCCAGCATCAGCACGTCGAAGGTCGGCACCGTGCCGTGGTTCTCGGGGCCGGCCGCCCTGGCCAGCTCCTGCGCGTAGGCGGCCGCGGCGGCGTCCGCGTCCGCACCGTGCGGACCGTCCGAGGCGGGCATGGCGTGCACGCGCTTCGGGTCCAGCGGTACGGAGTCCAGCAGGGCCTCGCGGGCCTGCGTGACATTGCGCTCGGGGTCGCCCTCGGGCAGGAAGCGCTCGTCGCCCCACCACAGGTCGAGGCGGCTCCAGTCGATGGCGTCCCGGGCCGGCTGGGCGGCCAGCGCGGCCAGCAGCCCGTTGCCGTTGCGCCCGCCGGTCAGGACCACGGACGCCGCACCCCGGGAGGCCTGTGCGTCCACGATCTTCGTGATGAGCCGGGCCGCGGCGGCCTGGGCCATCAGTTCCTTGTCGTGGTGCACGACCAGCTGCGGAGTGTTCACTTCGCCGCCTTCTTCCCCGGGGGCGGGGCCGGGACCGGAGCCTTCCCGGCGGCCCTCTCCTTGGTGGCCGCGGCGGACTCGCCCGGCGTCGCCGTGAGCTCCCCCGTCCCCCGCTCGCGCAGGGCCGTGGACTGCGCGTGCAGCCGGTCCACCCCGAACCGCAGCGCCGAGGCGTACGTGTCGTCCGGGTCGAGCCGGCGCAGCTCCTCCGCGATCAGCTCGGCGGTGTCCCGCCGCTTGAGCGCCACGGCACGGTCCGGCTGCCCCTCGATCGACAGCGTGGCGACGGTGCCGTCCGCGCGGTCGAGGGCGATCGAGCCGTGGTCGGTGTCCAGGCGGACCGCCGTCAGGCCGGGGCCGGACGACAGGGAGCGCCTGACGGGGACGTCCAGCCGGTCCGCGAGCCACATGGCGAGCAGCTCGCAGCTCGGGTTGAACTCCTCGCCCTCCACCTCGACGCCCTTGACCTCGCAGACGACCTGGTCCAGGGCCGCGGCGAGCATCGAACGCCAGGGCGTGATGCGCGTCCACGACAGGTCCGTGTCGCCGGGCGCGTAGGTGTCGGCACGGGCGGACAGCTCCCGTACCGGCTGCTCGGCGGCATAGGTGTCGGTGACCCGTCGCTGGGCGAGGGCGCCCAGCGGGTCGTTCGCCGGGTCCAGGGGCGCGTCGACCGGCCACCAGACCACCACGGGGGCGTCGGGCAGCAGCAGCGGCAGCACCACCGACTGGGCGTGGTCGGCGACCTCGCCGTACAGCCGCAGGACGACCGTCTCGCCGGTGCCCGCGTCCGCGCCCACCCGCACCTCGGCGTCGAGGCGGGACTTCGTGCGGTCGCGGGGCGAGCGGGAGACCCGCCTGATGACCACGAGGGTGCGCGAGGGGTGCTCGCGCGAGGCGTCGTTCGCCGCCTTCAGGGCGTCGTAGGCGTTCTCCTCGTCGGTGACGATGACCAGGGTGAGCACCATGCCCACGGCCGGGGTGCCGATGGCGCGGCGCCCCTTGACGAGCGCCTTGTTGATCTTGCTAGCCGTGGTGTCCGTCAGGTCTATCTTCATGGCCGGCGCCAGCTCCGTCCGTCTCGCTCCAGCATCTCGTCCGCCTCGACGGGACCCCAGGTGCCGGCCGGGTACTGGGCCGGCTTGCCGTGCTTGTCCCAGTGGTGCTCGATCGGGTCGAGGATCTTCCAGGACAGCTCGACCTCCTCGGTGCGCGGGAAGAGGTTCGAGTCGCCGAGCAGCACGTCCAGGATGAGCCGCTCGTACGCCTCCGGGCTGGACTCCGTGAACGACTCGCCGTAGGCGAAGTCCATGGACACGTCCCGGATCTCCATCGACGTGCCCGGCACCTTGGAGCCGAAGCGGACGGTGACGCCCTCGTCGGGCTGGACGCGGATGACGATCGCGTTCTGGCCCAGTTCCTCGGTGGCCGTCGTGTCGAAGGGGGAGTGCGGGGCGCGCTGGAAGACGACCGCGATCTCCGTGACCCGGCGGCCGAGGCGCTTGCCCGCCCTGAGGTAGAACGGCACGCCCGCCCAGCGGCGGTTGTCGACGCCCACCTTGATCGCGGCATAGGTGTCGGTCTTCGACTTGGGGTCGATGCCGTCTTCCTGGAGGTAGCCGATGACCTTCTCGCCGCCCTGCCAGCCCTCCGCGTACTGGCCGCGCACGGTGTCCTTGCCGAGGTCCTTGGGCAGCCGTACGGCGCCGAGCACCTTGGTCTTCTCCGCGGCCAGCGCGTCCGCGTCGAAGGAGGCGGGCTCCTCCATGGCGGTCAGGGCCATCAGCTGGAGCAGGTGGTTCTGGATGACGTCACGGGCGGCGCCGATGCCGTCGTAGTAGCCGGCCCGGCCGCCGATGCCGATGTCCTCCGCCATGGTGATCTGCACATGGTCCACGAAGGACCGGTTCCAGATCGGCTCGAACATCGTGTTGGCGAAGCGCAGCGCCAGGATGTTCTGGACGGTCTCCTTGCCCAGGTAGTGGTCGATACGGAAGACCTGGTCCGGGGCGAAGACCTCGTGCACGACCTTGTTGAGCTCCTCGGCCGACTTCAGGTCGTGGCCGAAGGGCTTCTCGATCACCGCGCGCCGCCACGAGCCGCGCGTCTGGTCGGCGAGGCCGTGCTTCTTGAGCTGCTGGATGACCACCGGGAAGGAACGCGGCGGCACGGAGAGGTAGAAGGCGAAGTTGCCGCCCGTCCCCTGTGCCTTGTCGAGCTCCTCGATGGTCCCGCGCAGCCGTTCGAAGGCGTCGTCGTCGTCGAAGGTGCCCTGGACGAAGCGCATCCCCTGGATGAGCTGCTGCCAGACCTCCTCGCGGAACGGCGTACGGGCGTGCTCCTTGACGGCGTCGTGGACCTCGGCGGCGAAGTCCTCGTGCTGCCACTCGCGACGGGCGAAACCGACGAGCGAGAAGCCCGGCGGAAGCAGCCCGCGGTTGGCGAGGTCGTAGACGGCGGGCATCAGCTTCTTGCGCGACAGGTCGCCGGTGACGCCGAAGATGACCAGGCCCGACGGCCCCGCGATACGCGGGAGCCGTCGGTCGGCGGGGTCACGCAGCGGGTTGCTGCTTGACAACGTTTCAGCCCTCCGAGGGGGCGAGGCGCTGAAGCTCCGCCTCGGTCGACTTGAGCAGGTCGTTCCAGGACGTCTCGAACTTGTCGACGCCCTCGTCCTCCAGCAGCTGGACCACGTCGTCGTACGAGATGCCGAGCTTCTCGACCGCGTCGAGTTCCGCGCGGGCCTGCTCGTACGTGCCGGCGATCGTGTTGCCGCTGACCTCGCCGTGGTCCTCGGTGGCCTCCAGGGTGGCCTCCGGCATGGTGTTCACCGTGTTCGGGGCCACCAGGTCCACCACGTACAGGGTGTCCTTGTACGAGGGGTCCTTGACGCCGGTCGAGGCCCACAGTGGGCGCTGCTTGTGCGCCTGCGCCTTGTCGAGGGCCAGCCAGCGCTCGGAGGAGAAGACCTCCTCGTACGCCTGGTAGGCGAGCCGGGCGTTGGCGACGCCCGCCTTGCCGCGGGCGGCCTTGGCCTCGTCGGTGCCCAGGGCGTCGATCCGCTTGTCGATCTCCGTGTCCACGCGGGACACGAAGAAGGACGCCACCGACTGGATCTTCGACAGGTCCAGGCCGCGCTCCTTGGCCTTCTCCAGGCCGGAGAGGTAGGCGTCCATGACCGCGCGGTAACGCTCCAGCGAGAAGATCAGCGTGACGTTGACGCTGATCCCGAGGCCGATGACCTCGGTGATCGCCGGCAGACCCGCCTTGGTGGCCGGGATCTTGATGAGCGTGTTGGGGCGGTCGACGAGCCAGGCCAGCTGCTTGGCCTCGGCCACGGTCGCCTCGGTGTTGTGCGCCAGGCGCGGGTCGACCTCGATGGAGACCCGGCCGTCCTGGCCGCCGGTGGCGTCGAAGACCGGGCGCAGGATGTCGGCGGCGTCGCGGACGTCCGCCGTCGTGATCATGCGGATGGCCTCTTCGACGGTGACCTTTCGGGCGGCGAGGTCGGCGAGCTGCTGCTCGTAGCCGTCGCCGCTGCTGATCGCCTTCTGGAAGATCGACGGGTTGGTGGTGACGCCGACGACGTGCTGCTGGTCGATCAGTTCGGCGAGGTTGCCGGACGTGATCCGCTTGCGGGACAGGTCGTCCAGCCAGATCGCGACGCCCTCATCGGAGAGGCGCTTCAGTGCGTCTGTCATGGAAATTGCATCTCCTACGTGTCGTGAAACGGGCGTCAGTGCCGGGCGGCGGCGAGGGATTCGCGGGCCTTCGCGGCCACGTTCTCGGCGGTGAAGCCGAACTCGCTGAACAGGAGCGCGCCGTCGGCGGAGGCCCCGAAGTGCTCGAGGGAGACGATGCGGCCGGCGTCTCCGACGTACTTGTGCCAGGTCAGACCGATGCCGGCCTCGACGGCGACACGCGCCTTGACCGACGGCGGCAGGACGCTGTCCCGGTACCCCTGGTCCTGCTCCTCGAACCACTCCACGCAGGGCATGGACACGACTCGCGTCGGCACACCCTCGGCCTGGAGCCGCTCGCGCGCCTCGACGGCGATGTGCACCTCGGAACCGGTGGCGATCAGGACGACCTCCGGCTCGCCGCCCTCGGCCTCGAACAGCACGTAGCCGCCGTTGGCCGTGTTGTCGTCGGGCTCGTAGGTCGGCACACCCTGACGGGTCAGCGCCAGTCCGTGCGGGGCACCCTTGCCGAACACCTTGGTGTGACGGCGCAGGATCTCGCGCCAGGCGACGGCGGTCTCGTTGGCGTCGGCCGGGCGGACCACGTTCAGGCCCGGGATGGCGCGCAGCGAGGCGAGGTGCTCGACCGGCTGGTGGGTGGGACCGTCCTCGCCGAGGCCGATGGAGTCGTGCGTCCACACGTACGTCACCGGCAGGTGCATCAGGGCCGACAGGCGTACGGCGTTGCGCATGTAGTCGGAGAACACCAGGAAGGTGCCGCCGTAGATGCGCGTGTTGCCGTGCAGCGCGATGCCGTTCATCTCCGCGGCCATGGAGTGCTCGCGGATGCCGAAGTGGATCGTGCGGCCGTACGGGTCCGCCTCCGGCAGCGGGTTGTCCGCCGGGAGGAAGGAGCTGTCCTTGTCGATGGTGGTGTTGTTCGAGCCGGCCAGGTCGGCGGAGCCGCCCCACAGCTCGGGGATCACCGGGCCGAGCGCCTGGAGGATCTTGCCGGAGGCGGCCCGGGTGGCGACACCCTTGCCGGGCTCGAAGACCGGGATCTTCTCCTCCCAGCCGGTGGGCAGCTCGCCCGCGGCGATGCGGTCGAACTCGGCCGCGCGCTCCGCGTTGCCGTTGCGCCACTCCTGGAAGGACTTCTCCCACTCGGCCCGCGCCTGACGGCCGCGCTCCAGCGCGCCACGGGTGTGGTCGATGACCGCCTCGGCGACCTCGAAGGACTGCTCGGGGTCGAAGCCCAGGACGCGCTTGGTGGCCGCGACCTCGTCCGCGCCGAGCGCCGAGCCGTGCGCGGCCTCGGTGTTCTGGGCGTTCGGGGCCGGCCAGGCGATGATCGAGCGCATCGCGATGAACGACGGCCGGTCGGTGACCTGCTTCGCCGCCTCGATCGCGTTGTAGAGGGCGTGCGGGTCCAGGTCGCCGTCCGGCTTCGGCGCCACGCGCTGCACGTGCCAGCCGTAGGCCTCGTACCGCTTGACGGTGTCCTCGGAGACGGCCGTCTCCGTGTCGCCCTCGATCGAGATGTGGTTGTCGTCCCACAGCAGGACCAGGTTGCCGAGCTTCTGGTGGCCGGCCAGCGAGGACGCCTCCGCGGAGATGCCCTCCTGGAGGCAGCCGTCACCGGCGATGCAGTAGACGAAGTGGTCGAACGGGGAGTCGCCCTGCGGGGCCTCCGGGTCGAACAGACCGCGCTCGTAGCGGGCGGCCATCGCCATGCCCACCGCGTTGGCGACGCCCTGGCCCAGCGGGCCGGTCGTCGTCTCCACACCCTTGGTGTGCCCGTACTCGGGGTGACCGGGGGTCTTCGAACCCCAGGTGCGGAAGGCCTTCAGGTCATCCAGCTCAAGACCGAAACCGGCCAGGTAGAGCTGCGTGTAGAGGGTCAGGGACGAGTGGCCCGCGGACAGCACGAAGCGGTCGCGGCCGGCCCACTCGGGGTCGGCGGGGTCATGCCGCATCACCTTCTGGAAGAGGGTGTAAGCAGCGGGCGCCAGGCTCATCGCCGTACCCGGATGGCCGTTTCCGACCTTCTGTACGGCATCGGCGGCCAGGACTCGGGCGGTGTCGACGGCCCGCTGGTCCAACTCGGTCCACTCGAGGTCTGTGGTGGTCGGCTTGGTGCTCACCCTGGGTCAGGGCTCCTCTCCACATGTCGAATTACCGGTGCTCTGGGCGCGTGCCCACCGGCTGCCGGCGGACGAGGCGCCCACCGGCCGTTGTCGAGCCTACCCCCGTAAGAACGTGCATTTTTTCGAGTCATTCCAGACTGACGGGACTCCTGCGGATCCGCCTCCCGACTGGTCCGAATCGCATTCGGCAAGTGAATACGGAGCCGCTCATCCGACTGCTCAATCGATCTACTTTCCGCTCGTCCGGAGCACGCTCAATCGGACAGATGTGCGCACGTAGGAGCGGCGCACCAACACGACCCCACCCCCGCGAATGTCCGGGTCTGGGCAACGTCTACAGTGGCGTGGTACGCGCGGGCCTTTACGGGGAGTTCATCCCGGGGCTTGCTGGGATGTCTCTGTCAGGGGTGTGCGTGACGGCCGTCGAATCCCGTCCAGCCGGTGTGCTCGGGACGAGCAGCAGCCGGGGCCAGCGGCCGTTCGGGGCCCGTCTGAAGGCGTTCGTGGCGCTGACCAAGCCCCGGATCATCGAGCTGCTGCTGATCACCACCGTTCCGGTGATGTTCTTGGCGCAGCAGGGTGTGCCCGATCTGAAGCTGGTGCTGCTGACCTGCGTCGGCGGGTACCTCTCCGCCGGTGGCGCCAACGCGCTCAACATGTACATCGACCGGGACATCGACGCGCTGATGGACCGCACGTCGCAGCGTCCGCTGGTCACCGGCATGGTCAGCCCCGCCGAGTGCCTTGCCTTCGGCATCGGCCTCGCGGTGGTGTCGACCCTGCTGTTCGGCCTGACCGTCAACTGGCTGTCGGCCTGGCTGTCACTCGGCGCGCTCCTTTTCTACGTGGTCGTCTACACGATGATCCTCAAGCGGCGCACCTCGCAGAACATCGTGTGGGGCGGCATCGCCGGCTGCCTCCCGGTCCTCATCGGGTGGTCGTCCGTCACCGACTCCCTGTCGTGGGCGCCGGTCATCCTCTTCCTCGTCATGTTCTTCTGGACCCCGCCGCACTACTGGCCGCTGTCCATGAAGGTCAGGGAGGACTACGCGCGCGTGGGCGTACCGATGCTCCCGGTCGTCGCCTCCAACAAGGTGGTCGCGCGGCAGATCGTCATCTACAGCTGGGTCATGGTCGGCGTGTCGCTGCTGCTCACCCCGCTGGGCTACACGGGCTGGTTCTACACCGCGGTCGCCCTGCTGGCCGGCGGCTTCTGGCTCTGGGAGGCGCACGGGCTCCAGAACCGGGCCAAGGCCGAGGTGACGGGCGCCAAGCTCAAGGAGATGCGGCTGTTCCACTGGTCGATCACCTATGTGTCGATCCTGTTCGTGGCGGTCGCGGTGGACCCCTTCCTGCGCTAGGAAGCGTCCTGGAGACGCCGACGGTTCTTCCGTACGGGCGGGGTGCGTGGTCAAGGCCACGCACCCCGCCCGTCGCCGTTTGATCTACCCGTCGGTAGCATCTGGCCATGGCAGAAACGAAGCAGGTTGACGAGGGCACCGACGCCAAGCAGGCCGCGAAGGCCGAGCGCGCCGCGGCCAAGCTCGCCAAGCGGATCACCGCCTTCTCCAAGGAGCACGGCGGCGCCGAGGGCCAGGTGGCGTACATCGGGGAGCGCGGCGCGCGGATCGTGCTCGTCGGCGAGGACGGCGGCTGGGGCGACCTGGTGGCGCCCTCCTTCGCGATCGCCGAGAAGGCCGTGGAGAAGTCCGGGATCACCGTGCACGAGGCGTTCGACGGCGAGTTCGCCGCCAAGGTGAAGACCGGCCCGTACGAATGGACGCGCATGGCGGGCATCCAGCTCGGTGGCCCGAGCAACGGCTGACCGGTCGGGGCCGGCCCGCGCGCGGCGGGCGTTCGCACAGTGCGGTCCCGCGGGCGGCGGACGTTCGCACGGGGTGTGCGGGACCAACACCTGAGGCCGGTTTCACCCGTTAGGAGCGTAGGGGCCGCGGCGGAAGCGGCCCCGGGACACGGTCCAGTCACGGGGAGCCCGGATGATCGAAACGCCGTCCCTCGTGGACCAGTACTGCCACGGCGTGCTGAGAACGGAGCTGGGCCTCGGCACCTTCGAGGCCCAGCTGGCCCGTACCGAGGGCCCGCCCGCGCCGGGCACCACCCTCTTCGACACCCAGACCGGATTCGCGGTACGCCGCTGGTGCCCCCCGCTGCTCGGCCTGGAACCGCACTGCGCGCCCGCCCGCTATCTCGCCCGGCGTCGTGAACTCGGCGTACCGGAGATCGGCCGGCGGCTGCTGCGCGGCAGCGGCATCACGACGTACCTCGTCGACACCGGACTCCCCGGCGACCTGACCGGGCCGCCGGAGATGGCCTCCGCCGGGGACGCGAACGCGCACGAGATCGTGCGCCTGGAACTCCTCGCCGAACAGGTCGCCGACACCTCCGGCACCGTGGAGGCCTTCCTCGCCAACCTCGCCGAGGCGGTGCACGGCGCCGCCGCGCAGGCCGTCGCCTTCACCTCGGTCGCGGGCGTCCGGCACGGCCTGGCCCTCGCCCCCGAACCGCCGGGACCGGGGGAGGTGCGCGGCGCGGCCGGCCGCTGGCTGGCCCGACGCCGGGTCGGCGGTGAGCTGACCGACCCGGTGCTGCTGCGGCACGCGCTGTGGATCGCGGTCACCTCCGGACTGCCCCTGCAACTGCACGCCGGGCTCGGCCCGCCGGGGCCGCGCATCGACCGTACGGACCCGGTGCTGCTCACGGACTTCGTCCGGGCGACCGCGGGCATGGGCACGGACCTGGTCCTGCTGCACGGCTACCCGTACCACCGGCACGCCGCCCACCTCGCCGGTGTCTTCCCGCACGTGTACGCCGACTCGGGCGCCGCGCTCCTGCGCACCGGGGCGCGCGCCGCGACCGTCCTCGCGGAGATCCTGGAGCTGGCCCCCTTCGGCAAGATCCTCTTCTCCAGCGGGGCACAGGGGCTGCCGGAGCTGCACGTGGTGGGGGCCCGGCTGTTCCGCGAGGCCCTCGGCCGGGTGCTCGGCGGCTGGGTGACCGAGGGGGCGTGGTCGGCGGCGGACGCGCAGCGGGTGGCGGGGATGGTCGCGGCGGACAACGCCCGGCGCGTCTACGGCCTGGCGAGGTGAGCCACGCGCGCGTGGTCCACCTCGACGGGGCGCACGCGTATGCCCTCCCGAAGCGGGCGCACGCGTGCGCGGCCCTGTCGCGTGGGGCCTACGCGGCCGTGGCGACCGTCGCCTCGGCCGTCGGGCCCGGCAGACCGGCCTCGGGCGTGCCGGGACGCTCGCGCAGCGACAGCAGTACGCGCAGCACGGCGATCCACACCAGGCCCGAACCCAGCATGTGCAGCGCGACCAGCGCCTCGGGCAGGTTCGTGAAGTACTGGACGTAGCCGATGACGCCCTGCGCGAGCAGCACCAGGAACAGGTCCCGCGTCCGGTCCAGCGGACCCTTGGGGGCGTCCACCGCCTTCAGGACGAACCACAGGGCGAACGTCAGCGTCACCACGATCCAGGCCAGTACGGCGTGCAGCTTGCTGACCGTCTCCCAGTCCAGCGGCATCCGCTCGACCTTGCTGGAGTCGCCCGCGTGCGGACCCGAACCGGTGACCACCGTGCCCACGGCGATCAGCAGCACCGAGGCGGCGACCAGGAACCACACCAGCTGCTGCACCGACTTGCCGACCAGCGGCTTGGGCGCCGCGTCACCCTCCCGGGTGCGCTGCCACATCACCGTGGCGACCGTGATCAGGGCGGAGGAGAGCAGGAAGTGGGCCGCCACCGTGTACGGGTTGAGGCCGACGAGGACCACCACACCGCCGAGGACCGCGTTGCCCATCACGACCCAGAACTGCGCCCAGCCCAGCCGGGTCAGGCTGCGCCGGTAGGGCTTCTCGGACCGGGCGGCGACGATCGCCCAGCCGACCGCAGCGCACAGCACGTACGTCAGCATGCGGTTGCCGAACTCGATGGCGCCGTGGAAGCCCATCGCGCTGGTGGCGGTGAGCGAGTCGGCGGTGCACTTGGGCCAGGTGGGGCAGCCGAGTCCGGAGCCGGTGAGGCGTACGGCGCCGCCGGTGACCACGATCACCACCGACATGACGAGCGCGGCCAGGGCGGCCCGGCGGATCGTGCGGGGTTGCGGCGTCCAGCGTGCGGCGACGAAGGCGAGCGGGTTGCGCGCGGCCGCTACGGCGTCGGTGGGGGTCAGGTTCGGCACGCGTCCATCGTAGGCGGCCGCTTGTGCACGCTTTCACGAGGGTCGGCCGTCGGTCCGGCCCAGGACCGCTCCCCGGTGGGGCCGAGGGCCCGGCCGAGGATCGGGCGCCCGTGCCGGACGGGCGTTCTGCGGGTCACTCCCAGCGGAAGAACCGTCCGGCGGCCGCCAGCCCCACGACCCCCCACACGGTCAGGATCCCCAGATCGGCCCAGGGCAGCCCGGCCCCGTGCCGGAGCACCTCGCGCAGGCCGTCCGACAGGGCCGAGATCGGCAGCAGACCCAGCACCTCCCGCACGCCCGACGGGAACTTCTCCAGCGGGACGATGACCCCGCCGCCGACCAGCAGCAGGAGGAAGACCAGGTTGGCAGCGGCCAGGGTGGCCTCGGCCTTCAGGGTGCCCGCCATCAGCAGGCCCAGCCCCGAGAACGCGGCCGTGCCCAGCACCAGCAGCAGCAGGACGGTGAGCGGGTTGCCGTGCGGCGACCAACCGAGCGCGAGCGCGATCACCGTCACCAGGAGCACCTGGAGGATCTCGGTGACCAGCACCGAGGCCGTCTTCGCGGTCATCAGGCCCCAGCGCGGCAGCGGCGAGGACGCGAGGCGCTTGAGCACCCCGTAGCGCCGCTCGAAGCCGGTCGCGATGGCCTGGCCGGTGAACGCCGTCGACATCACGGCGAGGGCGAGGATGCCGGGCGCGAGGAAGTCGACGGCCTTGCCCGCGCCGGTGTCCACGACGTCCACGGAGCTGAAGAGCACCAGCAGCAGCGTCGGGATGACGACGGTGAGCAGCAGCTGCTCGCCGTTGCGCAGCAGCATCCTCGTCTCCAGCACGGCCTGCGCGGCGATCATGCGGGGGAGGCCGGAGCCACCCGGCTTCGGGGTGTACGTACCGGGGACGGTCGTCGTCATGACCGCAGCTCCTTGCCCGTGAGCTCCAAAAAAACGTCTTCGAGGGTATGCCGTTCCACCGAGATCCGGTCCGGCATCACCCCGTGCTGCGCGCACCAGGAGGTGACGGTGGCCAGCAGCTGGGGGTCGACCTTGCCGACCACCCGGTAGGACCCCGGGGTCAGCTCCGCGGCCGTGCAGTCCGCGGGCAGCGCCTTCAGCAGCGAGGCCACGTCGAGGCCCGGCCGGCCGGTGAAGCGCAGGGTGTTCTCCGCGCCGCCGCGGCACAGCTCCTCGGGGGAGCCGTGGGCGATGACCTTGCCCGCGTCGATGATCGCGACATCGTCGGCGAGCTGCTCGGCCTCGTCCATGTGGTGGGTGGTGAGGATCACGCAGACGCCGTCGGAGCGCAGGTCCCGGACCAGGTCCCAGGTGGCCCGGCGGGCCTGGGGGTCGAGGCCGGCGGTCGGCTCGTCAAGGAACACCAGTTCCGGGCGCCCGACGACGGCCATCGCCAGCGCGAGCCGCTGCTGCTGGCCGCCGGAGAGCCGGCGGTAGGTCGTCCGGCCGCAGCTGCCGAGCCCGAGGCGTTCGACGAGCGCGTCCACGTCCAGCGGGTGCGCGTGCAGCTTCGCCACGTGCCGGAGCATCTCGTCGGCCCGGGCCCCCGAGTAGACGCCGCCGGACTGGAGCATCACCCCGATCCGGGGACGCAGCTCGGCGGCCTGCCGCACGGGGTCGAGGCCCAGGACGCGCACCGTGCCGGAGTCCGGCCTCAGGTAGCCCTCGCAGGTCTCGACGGTGGTCGTCTTGCCGGCGCCGTTGGGGCCGAGCACCGCGGTGACGCCCGCTTCGACCGTGAGGTCGAGGCCGTCCACCGCGGTTTTCGTCCCGTACCGCTTCACCAGGGACCGGACCTGGACGACAGGCTCACTTCGCATGGGACCAGAGTCTAGGTACGCGCCGGACGCCTCAGGCGGGCGGGTCCGCAACCTCCTCCTCACGGGGTCGGTGCAGGGCCAGCCACCGCTGCGCGTAGGCCGCCGCGTCCGCCACCGGGAACAGCCGGGCGTCGGCCGCGCCCACCCGGCCCCGGACGACCGGGCGGTCGCGCTCGAAGTCGTGGCCCAGCTCGTCGAACCGGTCCGAGGTGATCGACACCTCGGTCAGCTCCTCCCAGCCGGCCGGTCCGGGCCGTCCCACCCGCACCCGCGGGGAGGGGATGCGGTACTCGGCCAGATGGAAGCTCGTGCAGGTGTGGTAGCCGGCGCCGAGCAGCAGGACCCGGGCGCCGAGGGCCTCCAGCCGGGCCAGCGGGCTGTGCTCGCCGAGGCGGCAGTCGGGCGCGTGGTCCGCCGTGACCGCGGCCGCGCGCGGGCCGAGGGCGGCGAAGGAGGTGTGCGGGTGGGCGCTGCGGACGGCGCCCGGCCAGGTGCGGACGGTCTCCGGGATCACCCCGACCCCGCGCGAGGGCGTGGTCGCCGGGTCGTACACCGGCATGGACGCCCGGATCGTCTCCCACCAGTCCCGGGGCACCGGGGGACCGCTCCACAGCGCGGGGTCGGAGAGGTCGCCGGACTGGGTGGGGACCACCAGGGTGCCGTCCGGGCCGAGCGCGTCGAGCAGGCCCTGGACGACCGCGACGGCACCCCCGCAGACCCAGCCGAGTGAGCTGAGGGAGGAGTGCAGCAGGAGGGTTTCACCAGGGCGGACGCCCAGCGCGCGCACCTCGGTGGCGACCGTGTCGCGAGTGACGAGTGGGCCGGTCGGAGGGGGTGTCGGCATGGCCGGTGAGTCTGGCGGAAGAGCGAACCCGGCGCCAGCCGTTTGATCGATCAAAGATCGTTTCCGCAGGTCAGCTTAGGTATGCCTAAGTGATGTAGGGCACCGTCCGGTGATCGGGGCGCGGGTTGCCTGGCTCCGGCGAATTACGCAACAATGGTGTTGTGAAATACGTCGGCGAGGCTCACGAGGCCGGGGAGACCCCCACGGGGCGCCCGCAGGAGGAGCACGCGACCGGAGAGCGCTCCACGCGCAACCGGGTCGCGCGCTCGATCCTGGACCACGGCCCCTCGACCGTCGCCGAGCTGGCCGGACGGCTCGGGCTCACCCAGGCCGCGGTGCGCCGGCATCTGGACGCGCTGGCCGCCGACGACGTGGTGGAGCCGCGCGAGCAGCGGGTGTACGGGGCGCGCACACGCGGCCGTCCCGCCAAGGTGTTCGCGCTGACCGACTGCGGACGCGACGCCTTCGACCAGTCCTACGACAAGCTCGCCGCGGACGCTCTGCGCTGGATCCAGGAGCGCTTCGGCGGGGACGAGGCGGTCGTGGCCTTCGCCCGCGCGCGGTTCGCCGAGCAGGCCGCCGCGTACCGCCAGGCGATCGAGGACGCGGCCCCCGAGGAGCGCACCGAAGCCCTCGCCAAGGCCTTGAGCAGGGACGGGTACGCTGCTACGGCGCGCAGTGCGCCCCTCCCGCAGACGGGCGAGCAGCTCTGCCAGCACCACTGCCCGGTGGCCCACGTCGCGGAGAAGTTCCCGCAGCTGTGCGAGGTGGAGACCGAGATCTTCTCCCAGCTGCTCGGCACCCACGTCCAGCGGCTGGCGACCATCGCGCACGGCGACGGCGTCTGCACGACGTTCATCCCCAAGATTTCCAAGACGCAAGTTCACAGCCACAACGCATCTGCAAGCACGGCCGGGAGGAACCCCGCATGACTCTCCCCACGGAGACTGCCCACCCCGAACTCGAGGGCCTGGGCAAGTACGAATACGGCTGGGCCGACTCCGACACGGCCGGCGCCTCTGCCAAGCGCGGCATCAACGAGGACGTCGTCCGGGACATCTCCGCGAAGAAGAGCGAGCCGGAGTGGATGACCAAGCTCCGCCTCAAGGGCCTGCGCCTCTTCGAGAAGAAGCCGATGCCGAACTGGGGATCGGACCTGTCGGGCATCGACTTCGACAACATCAAGTACTTCGTGCGCTCCACCGAGAAGCAGGCGGAGTCCTGGGAGGACCTGCCCGAGGACATCAAGAACACGTACGACAAGCTCGGCATCCCGGAGGCGGAGAAGCAGCGCCTCGTCGCCGGTGTCGCGGCCCAGTACGAGTCCGAGGTCGTCTACCACCAGATCCGCGAGGACCTGGAGGAGCAGGGCGTCATCTTCCTGGACACCGACACCGCTCTCAAGGAGCACCCGGAGCTCTTCAAGGAGTACTTCGGCACCGTCATCCCCGTCGGTGACAACAAGTTCGCCTCCCTGAACACCGCCGTGTGGTCGGGCGGCTCCTTCATCTACGTGCCGCCGGGCGTCCACGTGGAGATCCCGCTCCAGGCCTACTTCCGTATCAACACGGAGAACATGGGCCAGTTCGAGCGGACCCTGATCATCGTCGACGAGGGTGCCTACGTGCACTACGTCGAGGGCTGCACGGCCCCGATCTACAAGTCGGACTCGCTGCACTCCGCGGTCGTCGAGATCATCGTCAAGAAGAACGCCCGCTGCCGTTACACGACCATCCAGAACTGGTCGAACAACGTCTACAACCTGGTCACCAAGCGCGCCGTGGCGTACGAGGGCGCGACCATGGAGTGGATCGACGGCAACATCGGCTCCAAGGTGACGATGAAGTACCCGGCCGTCTACCTGATGGGCGAGCACGCCAAGGGCGAGACCCTGTCCATCGCCTTCGCGGGCGAGGGCCAGCACCAGGACGCCGGTTCCAAGATGGTCCACATGGCGCCGAACACCTCCTCCAACATCGTCTCCAAGTCGGTGGCGCGCGGCGGCGGCCGTACCTCGTACCGCGGTCTGGTCGAGATCGGCGAGGGCGCCCACGGCTCGAAGTCGAACGTGCTGTGCGACGCGCTGCTCGTCGACACCATCTCCCGCTCGGACACGTACCCCTACGTGGACGTCCGCGAGGACGACGTGTCCATGGGCCACGAGGCGACCGTCTCCAAGGTCTCCGAGGACCAGCTCTTCTACCTGATGAGCCGTGGTCTGAGCGAGTTCGAGGCGATGGCGATGATCGTGCGCGGCTTCGTCGAGCCGATCGCCAAGGAACTGCCCATGGAGTACGCCCTCGAACTCAACCGGCTGATCGAGCTCCAGATGGAGGGCGCGGTCGGCTGACGCCGAACGCCGCCCCGTCAAGCCACTCCCGTAAGAAAGCGAGCAGACCGACAGCCATGGCTGAGGCTCAGAACATCCCGGTGGGCAGCACGACCGCCGGACAGATCGCGGTGGCCGCCGAGTCGACCGTCGCCACGCGCATGAGCGCGCCCCCGTCCTTCGACGTGGCGGACTTCCCCGTCCCCCACGGCCGCGAGGAGGAGTGGCGGTTCACCCCGCTGGAGCGCCTGCGCGGGCTGCACGACGGCACCGCGGTCGCCACCGGCGACGGTGTGAAGGTGGACGTGCAGGCCCCCGAGGGCGTCGTCGTCGAGACCGTCGGCCGTGACGACGCCCGACTCGGCCGCGCGGGCACCCCGGTGGACCGGGTCGCCGCGCAGGCCTACTCGGCGTTCGAGAAGGCCGGGGTCGTCACCGTCCCCAAGGAGACCGTGCTCACCGAGCCGATCCGGATCGCCGTGCACGGCGAGGGCGGGGTCGCCTACGGCCACCAGCTCGTCGAGCTCGGCGCCTTCGCCGAGGCCGTCGTCGTCATCGACCACACCGGTGACGCGGTGCTCGCCGCCAACGTGGACTTCGTCCTGGGCGACGGCGCCAAGCTGACCGTGGTCTCCGTCCAGGACTGGGACGACAAGGCCGTGCACGTCGGCCAGCACAACGCGCTGATCGGCCGCGACGCCACCTTCAAGTCGTTCGTGGTCACCTTCGGCGGCGACCTCGTACGCCTCCACCCGCGGGTCGCCTACGCGGGCACCGGCGGCGAGGCCGAGCTGTTCGGCCTGTACTTCACGGACGCCGGCCAGCACCAGGAGCACCGCCTGCTGGTCGACCACAACACCCCGCACTGCAAGTCCAACGTGATGTACAAGGGCGCGCTCCAGGGCGACAACGCGCACGCGGTGTGGATCGGCGACGTCCTCATCGAGGCCAAGGCCGAGGGCACCGACACCTACGAGATGAACCGCAACCTGGTTCTGACCGACGGTGCCCGGGTCGACTCCGTGCCGAACCTGGAGATCGAGACCGGCGAGATCGTCGGCGCCGGGCACGCCAGCGCCACCGGCCGCTTCGACGACGAGCAGCTCTTCTACCTGATGGCCCGCGGCATCCCCGCCGACGAGGCCCGCCGCCTGGTGGTCCGTGGCTTCTTCGCCGGACTGGTCCAGCAGATCGGCGTCGACGACATCGAAGAGCGCCTCCTCGTGAAGATCGACGAGGAGCTGGAGGCGTCGGTCTGATGACGTCGTTCCTGCGCGCCTGTGGGCTGAGCGAGCTGGAGGAGGACACCCCCAAGCGGGTGGAACTCGACGGCACGCCGGTCTCGGTCGTGATGACCGAGGGGGAGGTGTTCGCGATCAACGACATCTGCTCGCACGCGAACGTCTCGCTCTCCGAGGGCGAGGTGGAGGACTGCCAGATCGAGTGCTGGCTGCACGGCTCCGCCTTCGACCTGCGCACCGGCAAGCCGTCCGGCCTTCCCGCGACGCGCCCCGTCCCCGTATACCCCGTAAAGATCGAAGGGGACGACGTGCTCGTCTCCCTCACCCAGGAGTCCTGAGGCACCCATGGCAACGCTTGAAATCCGAGACCTGCACGTCACCGTCGAGGCCGACAACGCCACGAAGGAGATCCTCAAGGGCGTCGACCTCACCGTGAAGCAGGGCGAGACGCACGCCATCATGGGCCCCAACGGCTCCGGCAAGTCGACCCTCGCCTACTCCCTCGCGGGTCACCCGAAGTACACGGTCACCGGCGGCACCGTCACCCTCGACGGCGAGGACGTCCTGGAGATGTCCGTCGACGAGCGCGCCCGCGCGGGCCTGTTCCTGGCCATGCAGTACCCGGTCGAGGTCCCCGGCGTCTCGGTCTCCAACTTCCTGCGCACCTCCGCCACCGCGATCCGCGGCGAGGCCCCCAAGCTGCGCACCTGGGTCAAGGAGGTCAAGGAGACCATGGAGCGCCTCTCCATGGACCCCTCCTTCGCCGAGCGCAACGTCAACGAGGGCTTCTCCGGCGGTGAGAAGAAGCGCCACGAGATCCTCCAGCTGGAGCTGCTCAAGCCGAAGATGGCGATCCTCGACGAGACCGACTCCGGTCTGGACGTCGACGCCCTGCGCATCGTCTCCGAGGGCGTCAACCGCGTCCGCGAGACCGGCGAGGTGGGCACCCTGCTCATCACCCACTACACGCGCATCCTGCGCTACATCAAGCCCGACTTCGTCCACGTCTTCTCCGGCGGCCGCATCGTCGAGTCCGGCGGCGCCGAGCTCGCCGACAAGCTGGAGAACGAGGGCTACGAGGCCTACACGAAGGGTGGCGTATCCGCGTGACACAGCTGCCGGGCCTCCTCGACACCGAGGCGATCCGCAAGGACTTCCCCATCCTGGACCGTCAGGTCCACGACGGTAAGAAGATCGTGTACCTGGACAACGCGGCGACCTCGCAGAAGCCGCGCCAGGTGCTGGACGCCCTGAGCGAGTACTACGAGCGCTACAACGCCAACGTCCACCGCGGTGTGCATGTGCTCGCCGAGGAGGCCACGGCGCTGTACGAGGGCGCGCGTGACAAGGTGGCGGAGTTCATCAACGCGCCGAGCCGCGACGAGGTGATCTTCACCAAGAACGCCTCCGAGTCCCTCAACCTCGTGGCCAACATGCTGGGCTGGGCCGACGAGCCCTACCGCGTGGACCACGAGACCGAGATCGTCATCACCGAGATGGAGCACCACTCCAACATCGTTCCGTGGCAGCTGCTGGCGCAGCGCACCGGCGCGAAGCTGAAGTGGTTCGGCCTGACCGACGACGGCCGGCTCGACCTGTCCAACATCGACGAGATCATCACCGAGAAGACGAAGATCGTCTCCTTCGTGCTGGTGTCGAACATCCTGGGCACGGTCAACCCGGTCGAGGCGATAGTGCGCCGCGCGCAGGAGGTCGGCGCGCTGGTCTGCATCGACGCCTCGCAGGCGGCACCGCACATGCCGCTGGACGTACAGGCCCTCCAGGCCGACTTCGTGGCCTTCACCGGCCACAAGATGTGCGCTCCGACGGGCATCGGGGTGCTGTGGGGACGCCAGGAGCTCCTGGAGGACCTGCCCCCCTTCCTCGGCGGCGGCGAAATGATCGAGACGGTGTCGATGCACTCGTCGACGTACGCCCCGGCGCCCCACAAGTTCGAGGCGGGCACCCCGCCGATCGCGCAGGCGGTCGGTCTGGGCGCGGCGGTCGACTACCTGTCGGCCATCGGCATGGACAAGATCCTCGCCCACGAGCACGCGCTCACCGAGTACGCGGTGCGCCGGCTGTCCGAGGTGCCCGACCTGAAGATCATCGGCCCGACGACGGCCGAGGACCGGGGCGCGGCGATCTCGTTCACGCTCGGCGACATCCACCCGCACGACGTGGGCCAGGTCCTCGACGAGCAGGGCATCGCGGTCCGGGTCGGCCACCACTGCGCCCGCCCGGTCTGCCTGCGCTACGGAATTCCCGCGACCACGCGAGCGTCGTTCTATCTGTACTCCACGCCGACCGAGATCGACGCTCTGGTCGACGGCCTGGAGCACGTACGGAACTTCTTCGGCTGAGGGGCGTGCTGAAACGGTGAAGCTGGATTCGATGTACCAGGAAGTCATCCTGGACCACTACAAGCACCCGCACGGGCGTGGTCTGAGGGATGGCGACGCCGAGGTGCACCACGTGAACCCGACGTGCGGTGACGAGATCACCCTGCGGGTGAAGTACGACGGCACGACGATCAGCGACGTCTCGTACGAGGGGCAGGGCTGCTCGATCAGCCAGGCCTCGGCGTCCGTGCTGAACGACCTCCTCGTCGGCAAGGAGCTGGCCGAGGCGCAGCGGATCCAGGAGACGTTCCTGGAGCTGATGCAGTCCAAGGGCCGCATCGAGCCCGACGACGTGATGGAGGAGGTGCTGGAGGACGCGGTCGCGTTCGCCGGTGTCTCCAAGTACCCGGCCCGGGTCAAGTGCGCCCTCCTGAGCTGGATGGCGTGGAAGGACGCGACGGCCCAGGTACTGGGCGGGGCCGACGCCGAAAGGAAGACGGCATGACCGAGACCGTTGAGATGAAGCCCGCCTCGGAAGAGGAAGTCCGTGAGGCGCTGTACGACGTCGTCGACCCCGAGCTGGGCATCGACGTCGTCAACCTGGGCCTGATCTACGGCATCCACATCGACGACGCGAACATCGCGACGATCGACATGACGCTGACCTCGGCGGCCTGCCCGCTGACGGACGTGATCGAGGACCAGGCCAAGTCCGCCACGGACGGCCTGGTGAGCGAGCTGCGCATCAACTGGGTGTGGATGCCGCCGTGGGGCCCCGACAAGATCACCGACGACGGTCGCGAGCAGCTCAGGGCACTGGGCTTCAACGTCTGAGCCCGCGCCCGCCGATCTGCGGCGGACCCGCGGTCGCCCCGCACAGTGGCCCCCGGCCTTCCGGCCGGGGGCCACTGGCGTCTTTGCTGTCGTCGACGCTGTCAGCTCAGGCCGGCCACCAGCCGGAACGTCGCGTCGGCCCGGTAGAGGTCGCTGTTCTGGTACGGGTCCAGCCGCAGCTGGAAGTTCTTGTGACGCAGGAAGCGGCCGGGGTAGTTGACCGCCTCCAGCATCACCGCGCCGGACGCCACGGACGAGGCGCGCGGGCAGAAGGTGGCGTCCTTGCGGAAGAGGGACGAGCCGTCGTCGTGCTCGGCGCGCAGCACGAAGTCGCGGTGGCGCAGATAGCCGCCGTCGGCCGTGGCGAAGGAGTAACAGGACGCGTCGGCAAGGCCGTCGACCCGCCTGAAGGCGGCGCCCTGGCGGGCCGAGGGCGAGCCGACCTGATCGAGCTTCACCAGGCCGCCGCTCACCTGCCAGTAGCGGTCGGGGTAGTTGACCGAGCGGACGGCCGTCCAGGCCGTCGACGGCGCGGGCGTGGTGGCCGAACCGCCGCTGGATCCAGGGAACTTGGTCGGCTTCGCGGAGGCCGCGGCGCTCGTACCGTCGGCCGCCGGACCAGTGGGCGTGGGTGTCGCGGACGTGGACCCGGCCGTCGTCGACGGGGTGCCCGCCCGGCCGGGCGTCCCGGAGCCGGTCGCGGACGGTGTCGCGAAGGAGATCAGGCCCGGCACCGTCGCCGCGCTTCCCGGCAGGGCGCTCTTCGTCCTGGGTGACGCCTCGTCCGCTTCCTTGTGGGTCACGGTGATCGCGACGACACAGCCGACGACGGTGGATATCGCGAGAGCGCCGGCCAGCCACAGGCGGCGCGTTCCCGGAGCCCGGCCGGTGTCCGGGGCCCAGCCGCTCTCCCAGGGGCGTTGAGAGGGCGGGGACTTGTCTTCTGGCATGCGCGGTTCCTCCGCCGGCGCCCGGGGCGACGGCTGTGGCCTTGGTGATGGTGGGGGGTTGGAGCGGTGAAAGAGTAGTGGAGGTACGGGAGTTGGGACACCGCTTTCGGCAAGCGGTTTCCCTGGGTTACACCGACGCCGGGTCGCCGGGACGGTCGGATCCGGTGACGGCCGGGCCGCCACCGGATCCCCGCGGTCAGGGGGTGATCCGCACGACCTGCGGGTCGTGGTCGCTGGTCTGGTCCGCGAACTCGCTGTTGATGTGCACGATGTCGTAGTCGTACGACGTGATCGATGAGCTGACCAGGGTGTGGTCGAGCACCTGCGAGTTGCCGTCGTAGACGTAGGTGTACTGCTGTGCGGCCGGCAGGGTGTCCACCAGGTCGGTCAGCACCCCGCCCTCCAGGTTGGAGACCGCGGTGGAGAACTGGTAGTCGTTCAGGTCACCGAGCACGACCACGTTCGCGTCCGACTGGGCGGCGAGGATCGAGTCCACGAAGGAGTTCACCACCGAGCCCTGGCTGCCCCGCTGGGTCTCGGAGGACCGGGCCGGGGCCTGGTACTGGCTGTGCAGCGAGTAGTCGCCGCCCTTCGACACGAAGTGGTTGGCGATCACGAAGTACTTCTCGCCGTTGAAGGTGAACTCAGCCGCCAGCGGCTTGCGGCTGTCCGTCCAGGCGGAGTTGGCGGGCGCGATCCGGCCCGGGTTGTACGTCAGCTGGGCCACCCCGCTGCTCGTCGTCACCGAGTTCGCGGTGGTCGCCGTGGCGCTGCCGCGCGAAGTGAAGCCCACCCGAGCCGAGTTGTACAGGAACACCTGGCGGATGTTGCCGCCGGTCTCCCCGCCGTCCGCGTCGTTCGTCGGGTTGATCTGGGTGTACGAGTAGGTCGGGCCGCCCGCCGTCTTGATCGCCGAGATCAGCGTGGACAGGGTCGTGGTGGCGGAGACGGTGCCGTCGTCCGTGGCGCCGTTGTTGTCCTGGACCTCCTCCAGGGCCACGATGTCGGGCGACTTGAGGTTGTTCACGATGCCCGAGGCGAGCGCGGTGAACTTCGAGGCGGCGTCGGTCGGGTCGAGGTTCTCCACGTTGTACGTCGCCACCGACAGCTGGCCCGTCGACTGGGCCGTCGTCGTCTCCTTGGCGACACCGCCCGAGGTGAGGGTGCCGAGCGAGGTGGCCTGGAGGGTGTAGCCGCCGTACGCGATGTAGTCGAGGACGCCAGTGGCGCCGGACAGCGTGTCACCCACCGTCGCCGTCGGGAACGTCGACGACAGCAGGGTGCTGATCTGCACCCGGCCGGAGTTCTGGCTGCTGTAGGAGGAGTACAGGGAGCCGCCGCGGGCCGAAGTCACCTGCGAGGGCTTCACGTTGACCCACAGCTCGCTGTACTCGTCGGTCCGGCCGACCACCGGCGCGGAGCCGACGGAGACCCGCATGCCCTCCAGGGACTCGTAGTAGTCCAGGGCGTACGTCGTCGGGGCGAGGGTGAAGGAGTTGATCGAAGCGCCGCTGTTGGTGCGCGTGTAGGTGGCCGGGACCGTCGAGTCGCTGATCGTGACGGCCGCGGGGAGCGTGTTGCCGGTCGAGTTGGTGGTCCAGGAGGCGCTGCCCAGCTCGGTGAGCGACTGGCTGCCGGAGGAGGAGTCCGGGTAGTACTCCGAGACCTTGCCGGTGACCGTGACGCTGTTGCCGACCGTGGTGCTCGGCGTGGTGGACCCCGTGTAGACGAAGATCGCGTCACTGGTCGCCGCGTTGCCGTCGCCGCTCGCGCTCTGGATCCAGAAGCCGCGCGAGGAGCCGGTGGAGCGGATCGCGGTGACGATGCCGGTCGTGGTGACCGTCGAGCCGTTGTAGGGGGAGATCCGGGTCGAGCCCTGGATCGCGGAGATCGTGTACGTGGCCGCGTGCGCGCTCGCCGGGAGGGCGACGAGCGCCGCCGAACCGAGCAGACCGGCGGCCAGGGTACGGGTGCCGAGAGCGAGTGTTCTGTTCATGCGCGTCCTTACAACTGTCAGTGGGGTGAACGGAGTTGGAGCGACGTACATGAGCGACTGGTCGTGCAGAGTTCTAGGGGCCGCGCGTTACGCCCCCATGTACGGGACGTGTTCTACGCGTGTCGTCTACGCGCGTCATACGTACGTTGTGGGGCACCTGTGGAGGGGCTGTCACGCGCGCTCGTGCCCAGGGGGCGGGGGCGGCCGCGAATCACCGGCGCGGCGATCCGGGTGAGG
>NZ_VJZD01000014.1 GCF_009377175.1 Streptomyces adustus | reverse complement strand
GGTTTACAGAAACGCGAGATTGACGACCCAGAAGCCGCCCGCCGCCACGATCCCCGCCGCCGGCATGGTGATGAACCAGCCCAGGACGATGTTCTTGGCGACACCCCAGCGCACC
This sequence comes from Streptomyces adustus, assembly GCF_009377175.1. Lineage (GTDB taxonomy): Bacteria > Actinomycetota > Actinomycetes > Streptomycetales > Streptomycetaceae > Streptomyces > Streptomyces adustus. The sequence continues at coordinate 71,062 of NZ_VJZD01000014.1, read as the reverse complement.
GCGTTCACGCGCTTCGTCGCGCCGACGCCCATGATCGCCGAGGTGATGACATGGGTCGTGGAGATCGGCGCCTTGAACAGGAACGCCGTGGTGAACATGATCGACGCGCCGGTCGTCTCCGCGGCGAAGCCCTGCGGGGGATCCAGCTCGATGATCTTGCGGCCGAGGGTGCGCATGATGCGCCAGCCGCCGGCGTACGTGCCCAGCGACAGCATGATCGCGCAGACCAGCTTGACCCAGACCGGGATCGGGTCGCTGTAGTCCTCGACGCCCGCGATGACCAGGGCCATCACCACGACGCCCATCGTCTTCTGGGCGTCCTGGAGGCCGTGGCCGAGCGCCATGCCCGCCGCCGAGACGGTCTGCGCGATCCGGAAGCCGCGCTTGGCCTTGTGCGGGTTGGCCTTGCGGAAGATCCACAGGATCGCGGTCATGACCAGGTAACCGGCGAGCAGACCCACGATCGGCGACAGGAACATCGGGATGACGATCTTGTCGAGCACCCCGTTCCAGTAGACGGTCGTGCCACCCGCGAGCGCCGCGCCCACCATCCCGCCGAACAGGGCGTGGGAGGAGGACGAGGGCAGGCCGAAGTACCAGGTGATCAGGTTCCAGGTGATCGCGCCGACGAGGGCCGCGAACAGGATGGCCATCCCGTGCGAGCCCTCGGGCGTCTGGATGATGCCCTCACTGACGGTCTTGGCGACCCCGCTGCCCAGGAAGGCGCCGGCGAGGTTCATGACCGCGGCCATGGCGAGCGCCGCCCGAGGGGTCAGCGCCCGGGTGGAGACGGACGTCGCGATCGCGTTGGCTGAGTCGTGGAAGCCGTTGGTGTACGTGAAGAAGAGCGCGACCCCGATGGTCACGACCAGTGCGAAGGTGTCCATGGAGAGGTCAGGACTCCTTGACCGCGATGGTCTCCACGGTGTTGGCGACGTGCTCGAACGCGTCCGCCGCTTCCTCCAGGACGTCCACGATCTGCTTCAGCTTGAGCACCTCGATCGCGTCGTACTTGCCGTTGAAGAGGTGGGCCAGCAGCTTGCGGTGGATCTGGTCGGCCTGGTTCTCGAGGCGGTTGACCTCGATCCAGTACTCGGTGAGGTTCTGCATGGTGCGCAGGTTCGGCATGGCCTCCGCGGTCAGGTCCGCGGCCCGTGCCAGTACCTCGATCTGCTGTTCGACGCCCTTGGGCAGGTCCTCCACGTTGTAGAGGACGACCAGGTCGACGGCCTCCTCCATGAAGTCCATGATGTCGTCGAGGGACGAGGCGAGGGTGTAGATGTCCTCGCGGTCGAAGGGCGTGATGAAGGAGGAGTTCAACTGGTGGAAGATCGCATGGGTGGCGTCGTCACCGGCGTGTTCCGCGGCCCGCATCCGCTCTGCGATCTCGGCTCGGCCGGAAGCGTCCGCCCCGAGCAGTTCCATCAGGAGTTTCGAGCCCGTGACGATGTTGTCCGCGGACGCGGCGAACATGTCGTAGAAGCTCGTCTCCCTGGGGGTCAGACGAAAGCGCACGTGGGGTCCTCGGGATGCATCGATTCGGTCAGGTTGATGCTAGGCGCATCATCCGGCCACGGCTAATGGGCCGCCCCCCAGTGTCGCCCATCGGACAGAGCGATCAGCACAGGGGCCGCCGGCGGCCATGGGCAAGGGCCCTATACCCAGCAAAGTTCGTTACCATATACCCACCAGGGGTATCAGTCAGCAGGAGGACGCCATGACGACCACCGAGGCCGGCGCCACGGCGCCCTCCGAAGCCGCCGCATCCGGGGCGGCCGTGCACGGATACCACAAGCAGAAGGACGAGCACCTCAAGCGGCTGCGCAGGATCGAGGGCCAGATCCGCGGCCTTCAGCGCATGGTCGACGAGGACGTCTACTGCATCGACATACTCACGCAGGTGTCCGCCTCCACCAAGGCCTTGCAGTCCTTCGCCCTGCAACTCCTGGAGGAGCACCTGCGCCACTGCGTCGCCGACGCGGCCGTCAAGGGCGGTGCGGAGATCGACGCCAAGGTGGACGAGGCGACGAAGGCGATCGGCCGGCTGCTGCGGACCTGAGGGGCGGCGGCGGGTGCGAGGCGGCGCGTGCGCTCGGCGCTCAGCCGCAGGTGGTCCGCTCCTCCGCCACCCGCAGCACCTCGTCGATGCTCTCCAGGCTGAGCCGGTCCTCGCCGGCGGCCGAGGCCGCGATGATCAGCTCGCCGCACAGTTCGATCTCGGCGAGGGCCACGTGGTCCTGAACTGTCGTACCGCCGAGCGGAGCCACGCGCGTCACCTCACTTGTGTCGTCACCTACTTCCTAGAGTAGGGAGCGCCCTACGCACCGCGCATGGCACGGACGGGCTAGTCCTCGCGCCTCACTCCTCGGCGATCTTGCCCGCGTAAATGTCCCCGGCGGCCGGCAGCCGTACCTCCACGGGGGCGCCGAAGCCGTAGAGCAGCGCCGTCGACGCGACCGCCACGGCGTCCCGCTGCCGTCCGTTGACGAAGCTGAACCGTTGCCGGATCTTGCGGATGCGCCCCTGGTCGTCGAGGTAGACGTCGAAGGGCACCTCGGGCGTGGCGAACCCGGTCGCCGCCGCCCGCAGCGCGGCCCGGCCCCCGGCCGAGGCGCGCCGCGCCGCGTCGCCGAGGTCGGCGGTGCCGCGATAGTGCCGCACGCTGGTCCCGGCCACCTCGGTCCGGCCCAGATACGTCGCCGCCCGCGTCCCGCGCAGCACCTCGGCGGCCGCGTACGGGTCGGTGGCGCCGCCGGTCACCAGGTTCCCGTCCGACAGTCCGGCCGTGTCCACCCGGACCCACTTGTCGTCCGGCACCCCCGCGCCCCGGTTCTTCATGAACAGGGCGCCCGGCGCGAGGAGTTCGGTGATGGGCCGGTGCTCGCTCTGCCCGGAGGGGTCCTGCGGCAGCATCACCTTCAGCCGGCCCAGCTGCCTGCGGTAGTCGTAGACGCCCTCGGCCCGGATGGTGACCCGGGTGCCGCCGGTCGCCATCTCCATGGACGTACGGGCCTGCGAACTGCCCGCGTCCATCAGCCGGTCGGCGGCGTGCCGCAGGGTCTCGACGGGATCGCCCGCGCCTCGCGCGTCCTCGGCGGCGGCGCCGCTCCAGGAGCAGCCGGTGGCCCCGACGCAGACCCAGGCGACGAGTCCCGCCACGGCGGTCGTGCCCGCCGTCCGGCCGTGCCACCGCTGCCTTGCCGTCATCGCCTGCCCACTCCCAGCCGGTACGTCCGTCACGGGCCCCTGTCGTCTCGGCTAACGACGGGCAGGCGACGCCGGTCACGCGCGTGGCGTGTCAGCGGGGAGCGCGATACGAGCCCTTTACCGACGGCTCGGTACCCTGACAGGCGTGGCGCAGCAGGAGGGGCCGGACCGCGTCCGGGAACAACCGGAACAACACACGACGACCACGGTCGAGCAGGGGCCGTTCTGTCTGGCCCGCTGTGTCTGCGGCTGGCGGGGACCGGCCCGCCGGGCCCGGAGCCAGGCCCGCACGGACGCGGAGACACATCTGTCCGGCGGCTGAGCCGGTCGGTGTTGCGGGCGAAGCGCGGCCCGCCAGGCGGCCGGTGGTGAAGGTTCAGGGTGGCGTGCGGCCTGTAGCAGGTCGGCGAGGCGGCCGGTGGTGAAGGTTCAGGGGCGCCGTACGGCCGAGAGCAGGTCGTCGACCAGGGTTCGGTCGCGGGGCTGGGTGAGCCGGTTGCGGGCCGCGAGCGGGGAGAGCCACAGGACCCGGTCCACCTCGTCGTTCGGGGCGAACGCGCCCGCGACGGCCTGGGCGGCCCAGTAACAGACCTGCTTCGGACGGCCGTTGGCGAGGTAGTGCAGGGTCGGCAGCCGGGCGCCGGGCTCGGCGGTGTACCCGGTCTCCTCGGCCACCTCGCGCAGCGCGCCGGCGAGGGCGTCCTCGCCGCGCTTCAGCTTGCCCTTGGGGTGGGACCAGTCGTCGTACTTCGGGCGGTGGACCAGGCAGAGCTCCAGCTGCCCGTCGTAGGGGGAGCGGCGCCACAGGACGCAGCCGGCCGCTTGGACGGTGGTGTCGTTCGTTTCGGTCACCGGGGTTCAGCCTCCCAGCGGATCAGGACGTACCGACGGTCTGTTTCTGCCAGGCCTGCTGGAAGGCGAACCTGGCCGCCTCCACCTCGTGGCGCTGGTCGGCGTGGAGCACGCCCAGCGCGTACGCCGTCGCCGGCGCGATGCGGGGCGTACGGGCCGCCTGGGCGGCGGCCGCGGCCGCCTCGGAGGCGTCGCGGTGCCGGTTGAGGGCCCGGCCCGCCGCCGGTACGCACAGGTGCAGCGGGGAGTCGTCGCCGTCCGGGGTCGGCACCTCGCGGGCGTAGCGGTACAGGCGCAGCAGCAGGCGTACCTGATGCCAGGGGGCGTCCTGGGCGTGCGGGGCGGGGTCCGGGGAGAGGCCGTGGACCAGGGCCTCCGCGTTGTAGGGGTGGCCCGCGGTGACCAGGGGCAGGGCGGCGACGGCGTCGGTGAGGCGCTCACGGGCCGCGTCGGTCAGCGGACGCAGGTCCGTGCCGACGGCGGCCGGGGTGAGCGGGACGTCGCTGGCGAGCACGGCGAGCTTGTCCGCGACGGCGTGGAAGCGGGACGAGCCGAGCGCCTGGAGGGCGGTGGAGTGGGCCCGGGTCCGGGCCAGCGTCAACTGCCGTTCGAGCAGGGCGCCCGCCTTCGCCGCGCCCACGGTGAGGTTGCCGCGTTCCCCCGTCGGCGGCGGCACGGCCGGGCCGGCGGCGCCCGGTGCCGTGGCCGGCGTCGACTGGGTCGGCAGGGGCGTCGCGCCCGACAGCCGGTGCAGCGCCAGCAGCAGCCGGTCCAGCCGTGCCTCGCAGGCGTGTTCAAGCGCCAAGGTGCCGGACAGCCAGGCCAGTTCGGGGCGGATCTCCTCCGACCAGGCGCTGTCCAGCAGCGGACGGTAGGTGTGCAGGCTGCCGCTGATGCGGCGGGCGGACCGGCGCAGGGCCAGGGCCGCTTCGGCGGACCCCCCCGCGCCCCCCGCCGTGCCACCGGTCTCCCGGTGCAGGCGCAGGGCGCGGAGGAACTCCGTGGCCTGGGACCGGAGGTAACGCGCGAGGGCGTCACCCTTCACCGGCTCGGCCGTGGGGTCCGTCGGGTCAAGGTGTTGCTGTGCCACGCCGGCGCCTCCGGGCGTCTATGAGCATCTCCTGGACGTTGCGCAGGGGCTGTCCGTCCGCGTCGGTCGCATGCCGGGTCCACTCGCCGTCCGGGCCCAGGTGCCAGGACGAGGTGGAGTCGGACATACCGGTCTCCAGCAACCGGTTGAGGGACGCGCGGTGGGCCGGGTCGGTGACCCGGACCAGGGCCTCGATGCGGCGGTCGAGGTTGCGGTGCATCATGTCGGCGCTGCCGATCCACACCTCGGGCTCGCCGCCGTTGCCGAAGCCGAACACCCGGGAGTGTTCGAGGAATCGGCCGAGGATGGAGCGCACCCGTATGTTCTCCGACAGGCCGGTGACGCCCGGCCGCACCGCGCAGATGCCCCGCACCCAGATGTCGACCGGCACGCCCGCCTGGGAGGCGCGGTAGCACGCGTCGATGATCGCTTCGTCCACCATCGAGTTGACCTTGATGCGGACATGGGCGGGCCGTCCGGCACGGTGGTGCTGGACTTCCTTGTTGATGCGCGCGATCAGCCCGTCCCGCAGGGACTTGGGGGCGACCAGCAGGCGGCGGTAGGTCTCCCGGCGGGAGTAGCCGGAGAGACGGTTGAACAGGTCGGACAGGTCGGCGCCGACCTGCGGGTCGGCCGTCAGCAGGCCCAGGTCCTCGTAGAGGCGGGCCGTCTTCGGGTGGTAGTTGCCGGTGCCCACGTGGCTGTAGCGGCGGAGCGTCTCGCCCTCCTGACGGACCACCAGGGACAGCTTGCAGTGGGTCTTGAGGCCGACGAGGCCGTACACGACGTGGCAGCCGGCCTCCTCCAGCTTGCGCGCCCACTTGATGTTGGCGTGCTCGTCGAAGCGGGCCTTGATCTCGACCAGGACGAGGACCTGCTTGCCGGACTCGGCGGCGTCGATGAGCGCGTCGACGATCGGCGAGTCGCCGGAGGTCCGGTACAGGGTCTGCTTGATGGCGAGGACGTCGGGGTCGGCCGCGGCCTGCTCCAGGAAGGCCTGGACGGAGGTGGAGAAGGAGTCGTACGGGTGGTGCAGGAGCACGTCGCGGCTGCGCAGTGCCGCGAAGATGTCGGGGGCCGAGGCGGACTCGACCTCCGCCAGGTCGCGGTGGGTGCCGGCGATGAACTTGGGGTACTTCAGCTCGGGCCGGTCGAGGCCGTGGATGCGGAAGAGACCGGTGAGGTCCAGCGGACCCGGCAGCGGGTACACCTCCGCCTCGCTGATCTTCAGCTCGCGCACCAGCAGGTCGAGCACCTCGCGGTCGATGGACTCCTCGACCTCCAGGCGCACCGGCGGCCCGAAGCGGCGCCGCATGAGCTCCTTCTCCAGGGCCTGGAGGAGGTTCTCGGTGTCGTCCTCCTCGACCTCCAGGTCCTCGTTGCGGGTGAGCCGGAAGGCGTGGCTCTCCAGCACCTCCATGCCCGGGAACAGCTCCTCCAGATGGGCGGCGATGACGTCCTCGATGGGGACGTACCGGCCGGGGGAGCTCTCCAGGAAGCGGGACAGCAGCGGCGGCACCTTGACGCGGGCGAAGTGCTTGTGCCCGCTGACCGGGTTGCGTACGACGACGGCCAGGTTCAGCGACAGGCCGGAGATGTACGGGAACGGGTGCGCCGGGTCGACCGCGAGGGGGGTCAGCACCGGGAAGATCTGGTGGCGGAAGAGCGTGAAGAGGCGCGCCTGCTCCTTCTCCGTCAGCTCGTTCCAGCGGACCAGGTGGATGCCCTCCTCCGCGAGCGCGGGGGCGACGTCCTCGTGGTAGCAGGCGGCGTGCCGGGCCATGAGTTCGCGGGAGCGGGCCCAGATCATCTCCAGCACCTCGCGGGGCTGGAGGCCGGAGGCGGAGCGGGTGGCGACCCCGGTGGCGATCCGGCGCTTCAGACCGGCCACCCGGACCATGAAGAACTCGTCCAGGTTGCTGGCGAAGATCGCCAGGAAGTTGGCGCGTTCGAGCAGGGGCGTGTTGGGGTCCTCGGCGAGTTCGAGGACCCGCTCGTTGAAGGCCAGCCAGCTGCGCTCCCGGTCGAGGAATCGACCCTGCGGCAGCTGGGGACCCTCGTACGGCGACTCCTCGTAGGCGTCGAGATCGGCGTCGATGTCGGGTTCCAGGTCGGAGACCGCGGCCGACACGGTGTGCGGACGGTGCGCGGCTATGGAGCCCACGGAGGGCTGCGGGTGCTGGACCTGTGCCTGGGCGTTTGGCTGGCTCATGGACCCATTCTTTCGCGCCAGCAGGTAGACAGGCGCGTCGAGGCGTCCGAGCGGGAGCGCGTCGGCATCGCCCTCATGGGGTGGCGAGCCCTCGGGCGCGACTGGGTTCATTGGCCGAGCGTCGCAAGTCAGTCTGAACCAACGGTTACGGGGACATGGCGTGCGGGATATCGCGGTACGGCCCCCGGGCGTCCATCGCGGGGTGCGCGTGCTCTCTCCGCCGGGAGCCGTCGGCTTCGTACGCTACTCCCCCCTCCCGGGGGCAGGTACGGAGCCGCCGGACGGCCGGTTCAGTGCCGGTCCGGTGCCGGACACCGGTGCTGAACCGGTGTTCGGCCATCCGATTCACCACTATTTCACTGATTAAGCAGTGAATGGGTTCCAGGACGATCGGAAAAGTCGGGGCCGGGGCGTGAACCGATCGGCGGGGCTCGTCCGATGAGGAGACGTGAGCGAGACGAGAAGCGACGGGGAGTTGCTGCGCGCCGTCGCGGCGGACGCCGACCGGCGCGCCTTCGAGGAGCTGTACCGGCGCTTCGCGCCCTGGCTGAGCGCGCGGCTGCGCAGCCGGTGCGCCGACGCCGGGATCGTCGACGACGTCGTGCAGGAGACGTTTCTCGCGGTGTGGCGGGGGACCGCCCGCTACCGCGAGGACGGCGACGTGGCCGGCTGGCTGTGGCGCATCGGGTCACGACGGCTGATCGACGTGCTGCGCGGCGACGGGGCACGGGGGCGGCTGCGGCAGGCGCTGGCGCGGCTGCGGCACCGGGACGAGGCCTCGGCGGAGGAACGCGTGCTCGCGGGGGTGGAGCACGGGGACCTCGCCGGGGCCCTGCTGAGGCTCTCGCCCGAGCTGCGGGCCGTCCTCCAGGCGACGGTCGTCGACGGGCTCACCACCCGGGAGGCGGCCGTACTGCTCGGCATACCGCCCGGCACGGTCAAGACGCGGGCCCTGCGCGCCCGCAAGCAACTGCGGGAGGCGCTGGCATGAGTACCACCTGGCATGTGCCCGAGGACGATCTCCGGGCCTACACGGCGGGCGAGTTGACGGCGCCGCGACTGTGGTCCGCCGACACCCATCTGGCGGCCTGCGCCGACTGCCGGGCCCTGCTCGCGCGGCTCGCCGATCCCGTCGCGCTGGACGCCGGCTGGGAACGGCTCGACGCGGAACTCGACGCGCCACGGCGTGGGTTCGTCGAGTCGCTGATGGTACGGGTCGGCGTCGCCGACCACACGGCCCGGCTGCTCACCGCCACACCCGTGCTGCGCCGCTCCTGGCTCGCGGCGGTCGCCGCGGTCCTGCTCATGACGGTGCAGGCCACCGCCACCGTCTCGCCCGGACGGTCGCCCACGCTGTTCCTCGCCCTGGCACCGCTGCTGCCGCTCGCCGGGGTGGCGCTGTCGTACGGGCCCGTCCTCGACCCCACGTACGAGATGGGCGTCGTCTCCCCGCTGCACGGCTTCCGGCTGCTGCTGATCCGCACGGTCGCCGTGCTGACGGTGGGCCTCGGCCTCAACGGCCTCGCGACCCTCGCGCTCCCCGACTACGGGCTGCGCGCGCTGGCCTGGCTGCTGCCCGCGCTCGCGCTGACCGCGACCGGACTGGCGCTGACGCCCAGGCTGGGTCCGGTCGTCGCGCCCGTCCTGGTCGGCGGCGCCTGGATCGGTCTGCTCCTCACGGCGGACGCGTCGGGCGACGGGACGCTCGCGCCGTTCACCGCTGCCGGGCAGGGCGTGGCGGGCGCGGTCGCGGCACTCGGTGCCGGGCTGCTCTACCTCGTCCGCGACCGGTTCGACACCTCGACCGTGCGGTTCACCGACTTCCGGCAGGGAGGCGCCGGGTGACCGCGTACGGCCGCCCCCTCGCTCCCTTCACCGACGCCGTCGACGCTTTCGACGCGACCGGCGCCACCCACGCCACGCACAGGAGTGCCCCATGACCGTCACCGTCTCAGCCTCCGGGCTGACCCTCCGCTACGGCGGCACCGCCGCCCTCGACGAGGTGACCCTGCGGCTGACCGAAGGAGTGACCGGGCTGCTCGGACCGAACGGGGCGGGCAAGACCACCCTGCTGCGGGTCCTCGCCACCGCCGTGCCCCCCGACCGGGGCGCCTTCAGCGTCCTCGGACACGACCCGAGCACCACGGCCGGACGGCAGAACGTCCGCCGCGCCCTGGGCTACCTCCCGCAGAACCCGGGATTCCACCCGGACTTCACCGCCTTCGAGTTCGTCGACTACGTGGCGATCCTCAAGGAGATGACGGACCGCGGCGCCCGGCACCGCGAGGTGCGGCGGATACTCGACGCCGTCGACCTGTCCGAGGTGCGCGGCCGGCGCATCAAGCGGCTGTCCGGCGGGATGCGCCAGCGGGTCGCGCTCGCCGCCGCCCTCGTCGGCGACCCCGGCTTTCTCGTCCTCGACGAGCCGACCGTCGGCCTGGACCCCGAGCAGCGGATGCGGTTCCGGGAGCTGATCGCCCAGGCGGGCGAGGGCCGCACGGTGCTGCTCTCCACCCACCAGACCGAGGACGTGGCGATGCTCTGCCACCGGGTGATCGTCATGGCCCAGGGCCGCCTCCGCTTCGAGGGCACCCCCGCCGAGCTCACCGCACAGGCCGCGGGCCGGGTGTGGAGCAGTGCCGAGCGGGATCCCGCGGCACGGGCGGGCTGGCGCACCGGCCTCGGCACCTTCCGCAACGTCGGCGACCCGCCCGAGGGCGCCGACCTCCTCGAACCGACCCTGGAGGACGGCTACCTGCTCACCCTCGACGACGCGTCGGCGGAGGTGGCCGCATGAGCGCCATCGAGGTCGTGGAGAGGGCCGCCACGGCCGACGGGCCCGCAGCCCCGGCTCCCCGGCGGGCCGCGGCCGTGCTCGCGCTCGCCCGCTTCGAGGCCCGCGAACTCCTCCGGTTCGTCCCGGTGTTCTCCTTCCTGCTCCTCTATATCGGCTACACCGCCTGGCAGTTGTACTCGGAAGGCGACGGCATGGGCGCCTACCCGGTCCTCCAGGACGTCGACCGGGGCACCCAGACCGGGCCGGTGCTGCTCGGCATCGCCCTGCTGGTCTGCGTCAACCGGGCCGCGGTGCGCTCCCGCCGCAACGGCACGGACCGGCACGACGGCATCCTGCCCATGGAGCCCTGGCGGCGTACGGTCGCGCACGTCCTGTCCGTGGTGCCGTACGCGGCGCTCACCGCGCTGGTCGTGGCCGTCGAGTTCACCTGGGCCGCGCTGAAGCCCGGCGCGAGCGGCCACGGCTCGTTCTTCGAACTGGCCGTCGGCCCGCTCTGCGTCCTCCTGGCCGGTGTCGCCGGCGTCCTGCTCGCCCGGCTGATCCCGTCGTTCTTCGCCGCCCCGCTCGTGGTGATCGGCGGCTACGTCCTGCTCGTCCTCGCCGCCGTGAACCTGGACGGCTCGCACGGGGCGCGCTGGCTGCTGCCCGCCGTCACCGAGGCCGGCGCCGGGCCCCTCCCGTCCGACCTGCTCGGCCGTCCGGCCGCCTGGCACGCGCTGTACCTGACGGGGCTGATCATCCTCGTGGCCTGCGGCGCGGTGCTGCTGAGCGGCGCCCGCACCCGTACGGCCCTGGCGGTGACCGCCCTCGCCCTGGCCGTCACCGTCACGGGGGCCGTCGGGCAGGCCCCGGGCGACTCGGCCGCCCTGAAGGCCGCCCGCGCCGAAGCCTCCGTGCACCCGGAACGCGTCCAGTCGTGCAGCGTCCACGGCACCTCGACGTACTGCGCCTTCCCCGAGTGGACCGGCCGCACCGCCGACTGGGCCGCCGCGGCCGACCGGGTGCGCCGCCTCGCGGGCGGTGCTGCGGGCGGCACGCGGCTGACCGTACGGCAGCGGGTGGAAGCCCGCTACGGGCCGGAGGGCGACGCCGCGATCGCCCCGCTCACCGGGCCCGGCCAGGTCAGCGCGGGCACCGAGTGGGGTGGCGACCGGAACGTCCAGTTCGCGGTCGGGGTCGCCTCCGTCCTGGTGGCGGGCGACGAGCGGGCCGGCAGCGAGGTGTGCGACGCCCGGGTGGTGACGATCATGTGGCTCGCGCTGGGCGCGGAGCCCGACCCGCTGGCCCGGCTGCGCGGCGCCCGCCTCGACGACAGCGTCGAGGGAGACGCGATCGCGCTGACGCCCGTCGCCTCCGTCGCCATGACCGCCGGGCAGACCGATGTCGTCCGGCAGCTGCTGAGGCAGCCGCGCTACGGCGTCATCGCCAAGGTGAAGGCCCACTGGACGGAGCTGACCTCCCCGCGGACACCGCTCGCGCGGGTGGCACAGCTGCTGGGCGTGAAGGCACCCACGACGGGGGAGGACAACGGTGAGACCTGTGACCAGTGAGCGACGGCCGAAGCCGTACGCCGTGATCCGCGCCCTGCTCCGCCCGCTCTGGCGCACCCTGCCCCGGCCCGCCCTCGCGGCGGCCGGTGGTCTCGGACTGCTGCTCGCCGGGCTGCCCCGGCTGCTGTCCGGCGCCCCCGATCCCTGGCTGTGCCTGAACCTGCTGCGGGCCGCCGGGCTCTGCCTCGCGCTGGGCCTTGCGTTCCTGTTCGACGACCCGGCCCGGCACACCACCGCGCCGGTGCCGGTGCGCCGACCGCTGCGCGGCGCCCTGCGGCTGGCGCTGGCCGTGCCCGTCGCCGCGCTGTGCTGGACGGCCGCGCTGCTGCTCGTGCCGGGGCAGGCGCGGCCCCCGGTCGGCGCGGTCACCCTGGAGGCGGCCGCGACCGCCGCGCTCGCGCTGGCCGGGGCCTCGGCCGCCGTCCGGTGCACGGACGGGACCCGGCCGGGCGCCGCCGTCGCGGCCGGTCTGACGGCCGTCGCGGTGACCGTGCCGACGCTGCTGCTGCCGCAGCGGTGGGCGCTGCTGGTGGCGGTGGGCGACCAGCGCTGGGCGGACGCGCACGGGCGGTGGGCGGGGCTGCTGGTGGTGGCCGTCGCGGTGGTGGCGCTCTGCGCGCCTGAGCCACTGCGCCGCGGGTCCGTCCTGCGTCCCCGGCCGCGGGGGACCGCCCCGACCACCGCCTGAGGACACGTCAGCCGGCCGTCGGCCGGGGCGCGTCCTGCGGCCGACGGCCGACGAGGTTCCGATGGTGGCGGCCGCTCGGATCCCCGGGCGGGGACCGGTGGCGGCCGCTCAGGTCTCCGTGCGGTACATCAGGTCCGTCTCGTAGGTGAGGAATCCCAGCCGCTCGTAGACGGACACCGCCGCCTTGTTGTCGGCATCGACGTAGAGCATCGCCGTCGGCAGCGCCTGCGCGGCGAGATGACGCAGGCCGATCGTGGTGAGGGCCTTGCCGAGGCCGCCGCCCTGCGCGCCGGGGGCGACCCCGAGGACGTAGACCTCGCCGATCCCCTCCTCGGCGTGCACCTTGGTCCAGTGGAAGCCGATCAGCCGGTCCTCGCGGAAGGCGAGGAAGAAGCCCGCGGGGTCGAACCACGCCTCGGCCTTGCGGTCGTCGAGGTCGCGCTGGGTGAGGGAGCCCTGTTCGGGGTGGTGGGCGAACGCGGCGGCGTTCGCGGCGAGCCAGGCCGCGTCATCGGCGCCCGGCTCGAAGGCGCGCACGCTCACGCCCTCGGGCAGCACCGGGTCGGGCAGGTCGAGCCCGGCCAACGGCCTTCGCATCTGGCGCAGTTCGCGGAACAGCGTGAGGCCGAGGACCTGGGCCAGATGCCGGGCCGCGGAGTGGCCGCCGTGCGCCCACACCCGCAGCCGCTTGCCGGAGGCGGCGAGCAGCGCGGAGCCCAGCGCCCGACCGTGCCCGTGCCCGCGGTGCGCGGGGTGCACGACCATCTCGGCGGCCGGCGCCTCCACCGGGTCGGTGTCCTCCAGCTGCGCGTAGCCGAGGAGTTCGCCTCCCGTGGTCAGCAACAGATGGGAGACCCCTTCGCGGGCTCCGCCGCGCAGTTGCAGCCGGCCCTGCTCGGACACCGCCTGTTGGCCGTCGGTGTGGGCGGCCTCCGCGAGCAGTGCGAGCACGGCCTCGGTCTGTTCCGCGGAGAGCGCGGAGAGGGTCTCGATGGATCGGGCGCCGGGGGGCCGTGCGATGTCGTCGCTGGTCATGCGTACGAGGGTAAGCGGATTGTCCCGCAAAGTGGTGGCAAGAAGGGGGCAAGACGGAGGCAAAGGGAAACCTGGATGTAACCATGAAACCCCTGTCGTGCTACGCGCGTTGACCTTAGGCTGCGCCGGACGGGCACACCTTCAGCAGACCCATGGGGCCACACTGGCCACGTGGACGCCATCAGCCTCAGGGGGGCGCATGCCAGCCACATCACCGTCGAATCCCGGCCGCAGACGTCGTACGTTCCGGGTTCTCGCGGCCGCAGCGGGTCTCGCCACGGCCGGCGCACTGGCCGCCGCGCTGCCGGCGGACGCGCACGACAACGGCGGGCACGGTCATCCGCGGCCGGCCCGCTACCAGGACGTCCAGCTGCTGTCCTTCAACGACCTGCACGGCAACCTCGAACCGCCGTCGGGTTCCTCCGGCCGGGTCACCGAACTCCAGGCCGACGGCACGACGAAGACCATCGACGCGGGCGGCGTGGAGTACCTCGCGACGCATCTGCGCGAGGCCCGCAAGGGCCACTCGTACTCGATCACCGCGGCCGGCGGCGACATGGTCGGCGCGTCCCCGCTGATCTCGGGCCTGTTCCACGACGAGCCCACCATCGAGGCGCTGAACAAGCTCGACCTGGACGTCACCTCCGTCGGCAACCACGAGTTCGACGAGGGGGCCAAGGAACTGGCCCGGCTCCAGAACGGCGGCTGCCACCCGACGGCCGGCTGCTACACGGACAAGAAGTTCAAGGGTGCCGACTTCCCCTACCTCGCGGCGAACGTCCTCGACGAGAAGACCGGCAAGCCGATCCTCAAGCCGTACACGGTGTGGAAGAAGAACGGCGTCAAGATCGGCTTCATCGGTGTGACCCTGGAGGGCACTCCGAACATCGTCTCCGCCGAAGGGGTGAAGGGCCTCAAGTTCCAGGACGAGGTCGAGACGATCAACAAGTACGCCAAGGTGCTGGACAAGCAGGGCGTGAAGTCGATCGTCGCGCTGATCCACGAGGGCGGACTGCCGGCCTCGGGCTCGTACAACTACAACTGCGACTCGCCGGGCGCGGGCGACGGCATCTCCGGCCCGATCGTCGACATCGCCAAGAACATCACGCCGAAGGTCGACGCGCTGGTCACCGGCCACACCCACGCGGCCTACGTGTGCACCATCCCCGACCCGTCGGGCAAGCCGCGCATGGTCACCTCGGCCGCGTCCTTCGGCCGCCTCTACACGGACACCACGCTCACGTACGACCGCTTCACCGGCGACATCGCCCGTACGTCCGTGAGGTCCGCGAACCGCGTGGTCACCCGTGACGTCGCCAAGGCGGCCGACATGACCGCGCTGATCAGCAAGTGGAACACCCTGGCCGCCCCGATCGGCAACCGGGCGATCGGCTACATCTCCGCCGACGTCAACAGCACCGGCACCGAGTCCCCGATGGGCGACCTGATCGCGGACGCGCAGCTGGCGTACGGCAAGGAGCTGGACCCGAAGACGGCCCTGGCGCTGATGAACCCGGGCGGGGTCCGCGCCGGTCTCACCTACGCGGCCAAGGGCAGCGAGGGCGACGGCGTGGTGACGTACGCCGAGGGCTTCACGGTGCAGCCGTTCGCCAACACGGTGAACCTCCAGGACTTCACCGGCGCCCAGCTCATCCAGGTGCTGAAGGAGCAGGTCAGCGGCTCCAACGCGGCCGCGCCCAAGATCCTCCAGCCTTCGGCGAACCTGACGTACACGCTGGACCTGACGAAGTCCGGAGCCGACCGCGTCGTCACCGACTCCATCCGGCTGAACGGCGTCGCCATCGACCCGGCGGCCACCTACCGTGTCGCGACGAACAGCTTCCTCGCGGGCGGCGGCGACGGCTTCACCACGCTGGGCCTGGGCACGAACGACGTCGTCGGCGTCGACGACCTGGAGGCGCTGGTGCGGTACCTGACGGCCAACTCGTCGGCGGCGGCCCCGCTGGCGCCGCCGGCCACCAACCGGATCACGATCGTCCAGTAGGTCCGCCTGTTCCCCGAGGGGCCCGGGACGTACGCCGCGCGTACGTCCCGGGCCCCTCGTCCTGCGTCCGCGTCTCGCATCTGCGTCTCGCGGCTCTCGTGTCCGCGTCTCACGGCTACGGCTCGCACATGTACGCGGGCACCAGGGACCTCCAGCGTCGGCGCTGCACCACGGCCACGACGGCGAACACGGCCGCGGGAACACAGACGAACAGCAGGAACGGATGCACCGCAGCCCCGATCACCACCCGCACGATCATCACCGGGAACATGGCCGCCAGGGCGATCAGCGCACCGGTGACCGAATGCTCCCAAGCCCGGCGGCGCCCGGCCCGCAGCCGTATCAGCTCCTCGGTCTCCGGCCGCCGCTCCCAGGCCGTCGCGCGGTGCCGGACCGCGGTCCCACGCAACTCCTCAAACTCGGCGGCGAAGTCCGCCACCTGCCAGTCGTCCATCTGCCGGAGCGGCGTGCGCCGGCCGTCGTGACGGTAGAGGTAGGCGAACAGCAGGGGCCCGTCCAGGCGGCGGTTGCGGAACGGCTCCGCGCGGATGTCGTAGATGTCCGACCAGGGCACATGCCGCTCCCGCAGCGCGCCGCGCACGGTGATCCCGTCGGCTCCCACCCGGGTGCGCCCCCGGGCGTGCTGAAGCCAGGCCCAGCCCACGATCGCCACCATCAGGGCCACGTACACGGCCCTGCCCCAGCGCGGCATGAAGTCGCCGTCCCGGCTCGTCTGGAACACGGCATTCACGGTGATGACGGCCAGGAAGACCAACCGCGCCCGGGACACGGGCCATCGTCGGCGCCTGTATTCCCGCTCGAAGCCGTTTTCCCCGGTGTGCGCATCGACGCTCACGAAGCCTCCCCCTCAGGCAGCACATCGTAGGACCGGACTGTTCGGATGCGCCGATCGGGGGACCCCGGAAAATTCCTCGAAGGCCGCTCGCCGCTACGGGAGTTCGGGGGGCGGTGTCTTCGAGCCGGGCAGTCGGAGCGTCGCGACGGTTCCGCCGCCCGCCGCGCGGGTCAGACTCACCTCGCCGCCGGCCTGCTGCACGGTGCGCGCGACGATCGACAGACCCAGGCCGGAGCCGGGCAGCGCACGAGCGCTCGGGGAGCGCCAGAAGCGGTCGAAGACGTGCGGGAGTTCCTCGGCGGGGATGCCGGGGCCGTGGTCGCGGACCGTCAGGACGCCCTCGCTGAGCCGTACCTCGATCGTGCCGCCCTCGGGGCTGAACTTCACCGCGTTGTCGAGGACGTTGACCACCGCCCGCTCCAGCGCCGTCGGTTCCGCCCGTACGTACCAGGGGTCCACGGAGGACTTGATCGTCAGCTCCGGGCCGCGCAGCCGGGCGCGGCGCAGGGCGGCCTCGACGGTGTCCTCCAGCGAGACCACCTGGACGCGCTCGCCCTGCTGGCCCTCCGACCGGGACAGCTCCTGGAGGTCGCCGATCAGCGACGCCAGTTCCGTCATCTGCGCCTTCACCGAGGCCAGCAGCGCCTTGCGGTCCGCCTCCGGCAGGGGGCGGCCGGTCTCCTCGCTGCGGGTGAGCAGCTCGATGTTGGTGCGCAGGGAGGTGAGGGGCGTGCGCAGCTCGTGCCCGGCGTCCGCGATGAGCTGCTGCTGGAGCTCGCGGGAGCTGGCCAGCGAGGAGGTCATCGAGTTGAAGGAGCGGGAGAGCCGGGCGATCTCGTCGTCGCTGTCGTCCTCGACCGGGATGCGGACGCTGAGGTCCTCGGTACGGGCGACATGCTCGACCGTCTCGGTGAGCTCGTCGACCGGGCGCAGCCCCGCACGGGCGACGGCGAGGCCGGCGGCCCCGGCGCCGATCACTCCGATGCCGGAGACCAGAAGGAGGATGAGGGCGAGGTCGTTGAGGGTGGACTCGGTGCTCTTCAGGGGCACCGCGATGAGCAGCGCGGTGTCGGGGTAGAGCTGGGGCGGGCCGATGCCCTGGGTGACGAGCAGCGGTGTGGTGAGCACGCGTACGGTATTGCCGTCGGTGTCGGTGCCGTTGCGGATGATCCCGTCGTGGACGAGCCCCCTGCTGTTGGCAGAGTTCTTGATCACGTCCGTGTCGGCGCGGGTGACCTTGACGGTGCCCACGGAGTTCGAGGAGACACAGGGCGTGCCGTCCGCCTTGACCAGCTGGATGTAGCTGCTCTGGGTGCGCAGGCCGTTGATGCCGCCCTGGTCGTTCGGGCCGGTCTGGTCGGAGTCGTCGGTATGGGGACAGGCCGCGAGGAGGTCCGTGACCTGGTTGTACCGCGCGGGCTGCGCCATCTTCCTGAGGTCGTCGTTCACCTGTTCGTACAGTTTCCGCTGCACGATGAACCAGCACGTCACCGAGACCGCCGCCACCGCGAACGCCACCGCCGCGGCGACCAGCATCGACAGCCGGGCCCGGATCGGCAGCGTCCGGAACCGGCGGGTCAGCCTGCTCACTCCGCGCCGCCCTGGCGCAGCACGTACCCGACCCCGCGGACCGTGTGCACGAGGCGCGGCTCGCCGCCCGCCTCGGTCTTGCGGCGCAGGTACATGACGTAGACGTCGAGGGAGTTGGAGGAGGGCTCGAAGTCGAAGCCCCAGACCGCCTTGAGGATCTGCTCACGGGTCAGGACCTGGCGCGGGTGCGCCATGAACATCTCCAGCAGCGTGAACTCGGTGCGGGTCAGCTCCACGGGGCGGCCCGCCCGGGTCACCTCCCGGGTGGCCAGGTCCATGCGCAGGTCGGCGAAGGTGAGCGCCTCGTCCGCCTGGTCCGGGTCGGCCGTCGCGGACGCGTACGAACTGCGCCGCAGCAGCGCCCGGACCCGGGCGAACAGCTCGTCCAGTTCGAAGGGCTTGACCAGGTAGTCGTCGGCGCCCGCGTCGAGCCCGGTGACCCGGTCGCCGACCGTGTCACGGGCCGTCAGCATCAGGATGGGCGTGGTGTCGCCGGCGCCGCGGATGCGACGGGCCGCGGTCAGACCGTCCATCCGGGGCATCTGGACGTCGAGGACGACCAGGTCGGGCCGGTACGCGGCGGCCTTCTCCAGGGCGTCCGCACCGTCCACGGCGACTTCTGTGGCGTACCCCTCGAAGGCGAGGCTGCGCTGGAGTGCTTCGCGCACCGCCGGCTCGTCGTCGACGATCAGGATGCGCTGGGTGTCACGGTCGCCTTCGGCGGAGCTCATGGGCGGGGTTCCTCGGAGGATGCGGTGGGACGTCTGCGGGCCGACCGGGCTGATCGGGCTGATCGGTGTGATCGGTGTGATCGGTCCGATTCGGCGCTACCGCGTTCAGCCTCGCATGTTTCCCGGCCGGGGTGTCGAGGAAGCGGGCGGCGGGCCGGACCGGCCACGCTCAGCCGCGGACCGCGGTCAGCCGCTTCAGCGGCACCTTGCGGCGGTGCGGACGGTCCGCGGGGACACGCAGACCCATCAGCTGCGGGGCCACCTCGGGCGCCCGCAGCGTCGGCGCCGACGGTGCGTTCAGCTCGTACGCCACTTCGAGGGCCAGGGCGAAACCGGCCGCGTCGATGCCGGCCACCGGGTGCGAAACCTGCTTGATCATGACGTACTCCCTTGCGTGTGCGGCGGGCCGGGTCAGCTGTCGGAGCCGCCCGCCCGCAGGTCGGCCAGGTCGGCCTTGACCGTGTTGATCGGGATGGCGAAGCCGAGACCGACGCTGCCGGCGCTGGACGAGGACGTGGAGTCCGCGGCCGAGTACATGGCGGAGTTGATGCCGATGATGTTGCCGTTCATGTCGATCAGCGCGCCGCCGGAGTTGCCGGGGTTGAGCGAGGCGTCCGTCTGGAGCGCCTTGTAGGTCGTCGTCGAGGTGCCGGTGTCGCCGTTGAACTGGCGGCCGCCGAACTCGAACGGCCACTGGCCGTTGCCGCCGCCCTGTCCCTGCTGGCTCTGGCTCTCGTCGGTGGAGACGGTCACGTCCCGGTTCAGGGCCGAGACGATGCCGCTGGTGACGGTGCCCGTCAGGCCCTCGGGGGAACCGATCGCCACGACCTCGTCGCCGACCTGGACCCCGTCGGAGTTGCCGAGGGTCGCCACCGTCAGGCCGGAGGCGTTCTCCAGCTTGATCAGGGCGAGGTCCTTCTTGCTGTCGGTACCGACGACCTTGGCGGTGTACTCCTTGCCGTCGCTCGTCGACACCTTGATCGTCGAGGCGCCGGAGATGACGTGGTTGTTGGTGACGATCTCGCCGTCACTGGTGATGATCACCCCGGAGCCCGTCGAGGAGCCGTTGCTGAGCGTGGCCTTGACCTCGACGATGCTCGGGCTGACCGCCGCGGCGACCCCGGAGACCGTGCCCTTCTTGGCGGAGGGCACCACGTTGGTGCTGGTGGAGCTGGAGGCGACCGAGTCCTTGCCGGTGAGCTCCTGGATGCCGTAGGCCGTGCCGCCGCCCACGGCCGCGGCGATGATCGCCACGGCGGCGAGCAGGGCGACCGTGCCGCGGTTGCGCTGCCTGCGCGGCGCGGGCCCGGCGGGTACGGCGGCCAGGAGAGCGGTGTCGCCTCCGTGGCCGGCGCCGGAACCGGAGCCGTCCGCCGCGAAACCGGCGAAGTCGACCGGCGCGCCCGGCGCGGTCGCCGAGGAGGCCTGGGCCGGCCACACCGTGGTGCCGGGCTCCACCGTCACCGGTTCGGCCGACGGCTGGGCGGGCCGGTAGGCCGGCGGAGGCGGCCACTCCGGGTCCACGGGAGAGGAGGCGTGCTGCTGCTGGGGGTACGCCGGCTGCTGCTGGTCGCCCTGGTAGGGGTTCTCGTACTCGCCGCTGCGGCGGAAGCTCTCGGTCATGAGGAGAGCTTCCCGCTCCACGATGAGAGCTTCCTGAGTGCTCCCTGAGAAGGCGGGTAGAACCTCGTATGCCCGATATAAAGCGGGTTCCCGCGGCTGGGCGAGGCCTCTCAGGACAGTCTCAGAAAGGCCCCGGACCAGGCGCGCCGGACGTGCCGGAACTCACTCGCAGCCGCAGGACCTGCGGGCGACCAGCTTCGAGGGGAACACCTTCAGCCGCTCCCGGCGCGAGCCCGCGACGCGCAGCCCGTCGTCCAGCACCAGGTCCACCGCCGCCCGGGCCATGGCCGAGCGGTCCGAGGCGATCGTGGTCAGCGGCGGATCCGCCAGCGCCGCTTCCTTGATGTCGTCGAAGCCGGCCACCGCCAGCTCTCCCGGCACGTCCAGCCGCAGCTCCCGCGCCGCCCGCAGCAGGCCGATCGCCTGGTCGTCGGTGGAGCAGAAGACCGCGGGGGGCCGCCGGGGGCCGGACAGGATGTCGAGGGCGACCTTGTAGGCGTCGTAGCGGTTGTACGGCGCCTCGAAGAGCCGTCCCTCCGTCGATATCCCGGCCTCGTCCATGGCGCGCCGCCAGCCCTCGACGTGGTCGGAGACGGGGTCGCCGACCGAGGGGGTCTCCGCGGTGCCGCCCATGCAGGCCACGTACTCGTAGCCGTGGTCCAGCAGGTGGCGTACGACGTGCTGGGCACCGCCCAGGTCGTCCAGGACGACGGCGACGTCGTCGATCGCCTCGGGCCGCTCGTGCAGCAGGACCACCCGGGCGTCCCAGGCCTCGATCTCGGCGGCGGCCAGGTCGTTGAGCGCGTGGCTGACGAGGATCAGGCCGGAGACGCGCATCCCGAGGAAGGCCCGCAGATAGTGGACCTCGCGCTCACCGATGTAGTCGGAGTTGCCGACGAGCACCATCTTCCCGCGCTCGGAGGCGGCCTGCTCGACCGCGTGCGCCATCTCCGCGAAGAACGGCTGGCGCGCGTCGGGCACGATCAGGCCTATGAGGTCGGTGCGTCGGGACGCCATCGCCTGGGCCACCCGGTCGGGCCGGTAGCCCAGTTCCTTGATGGCGGCGAGGACACGCTCGCGCGTGGCCGGGGCAACCGGCCGGGGTCCGTTGTTGATGACGTAACTGACCACCGCGGTGGAAGTCCCCGCCAGTCGCGCCACATCATCCCGAGTCACCTTGGCCACGCGCGGAGTCTACGCGGATGGATCCGTGCTGGGCAGGGCGTATCAGAGCTTGGTCGCGCGCGTGCGACGCCCCGGACACCCCGCCCGAGCGCCCGCTACGCCTCCGCGCCGACCACGGTGCCGTCCAGGGCGGCCGTCTCGTCCGCATCCTCCGGCTTTGGCTTGGCCGCCTTGGCCTTCGCCTCGTCCGAGGAGCGGTCGCCCTTCTCGGGAGTCACGAATCGATAACCGACGTTGCGGACGGTTCCGATCAGCGACTCGTGCTCGGGGCCGAGCTTGGCGCGCAGCCGCCGTACGTGCACGTCGACGGTCCGGGTGCCACCGAAGTAGTCGTACCCCCAGACCTCCTGGAGCAGCTGTGCGCGGGTGAACACCCGGCCCGGGTGCTGCGCCAGGTACTTCAGGAGCTCGAACTCCTTGAAGGTGAGGTCGAGCACGCGCCCCTTGAGCTTGGCGGAGTACGTCGCCTCGTCGACCGACAGGTCGCCGTTGCGGATCTCCATCGGGGAGTCGTCGTTGACGATCTGCTGCCGGCCCATGGCCAGCCGCAGCCGCGCCTCGACCTCCGCCGGCCCGGCGGTGTCGAGGAGCACGTCGTCGATGCCCCAGTCGGCCGTCACGGCCGCGAGGCCGCCCTCGGTGACCACGAGGACGAGCGGGCAGCCGGGCCCCGTGGACCGCAGCAGCTGACACAGGCTGCGGACCTGGGGGAGGTCTCGTCGTCCGTCGATCAGGATGACGTCGGCGCCCGGGGTGTCGACCAGGGCGGGGCCTTCCGCCGGGGCCACTCGCACGTTGTGCAGCAGCAGGCCGAGAGCGGGAAGCACCTCCGTCGACGGCTGAAGGGCATTGGTCAGGAGCAGCAGAGAACTCATCGCACGCCACCTGCCTGGGTCGTCGTCACATGTTCGTGCAAGGTTCGCTCGCCCATAACGTCTCGTTCCTCCTCGGTCCCTGCGAGGACGTTTGCGGCACTGCCTCCTACTGTGCGGCTCCCGCTCCTCTGGGACCCGCCACGACTCCAGGGAGTCGAGGTGTGCCGAAGGCCCTGTACGCCTGCGGTTTCCCGCTTTGCATACAAAGCGCCTGAAAGCACAAAAGGACTCGGGGGCTTCACTGCCCGAGTCCTCTGTCCAGCAGAATAGCCCACATGAGCATCAGTCCGGCAGGTCATGAGGCGGGTTCCACCGTTCGTCCGAATGCCGAGACGTGCAGACGTGCACCATTGCGGACGTTTCTACACACCGTCGACGGTGTGACGATCGATTCCGTATACGACCCGGCCGCAGTTGTATACGAAGAGGGTCCGCCGCCCGCCGATGACCTCGTGTTCGTCGTGGCGCACGGGTTCACCGGCGCCGCGGACCGGCCACATGTTCGCCGGGTGGCGAAGGCGTTCACCCGGTACGGAGCCGTCGTCACGTTCTCCTTCCGCGGCCACGGAGCCTCGGGCGGACGGTCCACGGTGGGGGACCGGGAGGTGCTCGACCTGGCGGCCGCGGTGGAGTGGGCCCGCGGGCTCGGGCACACGCGCGTGGTCACCGTCGGCTTCTCCATGGGCGGCTCGGTGGTGCTGCGGCACGCGGCGCTGTACGGCCCGGAGTACGAGGGGGGCACGGACGCCGTCGTCTCGGTCAGCGGCCCGGCCCGCTGGTACTACCGGGGCACGGTCCTCATGCGGCGGGTGCACTGGCTGGTGACCCGGCCCGAGGGCCGTCTGGTCTGCCGCTACGGTCTGCGCACCCGGATCCACCACCGCGACTGGGACCCGGTGCCGCTGTCCCCGGTGGAGGCGGTGCCGCGGATCGCGCCCCGGCCGCTGCTGATCGTGCACGGCGACCGGGACGGCTACTTCCCCGTCGACCACCCCCGGATGCTGGCCGCGGCCGCCGGCGAGCACGGAGAGCTCTGGCTGGAGCCCGGCATGGGCCATGCCGAGCACGCGGCGGCCGACGAGCTGCTGCACCGGATCGGCCGCTGGGCCGCGGCACCCGTACCGGGCGTCGCACGGCGGGCGGGAATTTGACGGCAGGGCCTAGCCTGATCGTGTTCACAGCCGAACCGACTCGAGGGACGAGATGGCAAAGGGCACGGTGCGCTACTGGGCCGCCGCCAAGGCCGCGGCCGGGGTCGCCGAGGAGCCGTACGACGCGGCCACGCTCGCCGGGGCGCTCGACGCCGTCCGGGAGCGACACCCCGGCGAACTGACGCGTGTCCTGCGACGATGTTCGTTCCTCGTCGACGGGGATCCCGTCGGCACCCGCGGGCATGAGACGGTACGGCTGGCCGAGGGCGGCACGGTCGAGGTGCTCCCGCCGTTCGCAGGAGGATGACCCCACCGATGACCAACCAGCCGTACGAGCCCCGCGAGGGGGCCCCGTACGAGGGCTACACCCCGTACGCGCAGCAGCCGCACCAGCAGCAGCACCCCTCCCAGCAGGCACACCAGCCGCAGCAGGCCTGGTCGGGGCAGCAGCACCAGCCCCACCCGTACGACGACCAGCAGCACACCCAGCAGTGGCAGGGGCAGACCTGGGAGACCCGGACGCAGCCCCCGGTCCCCGCGGCACCCGTGGCGGAGACGTCGTACCTGCCGCCGGTCGGGCAGGCGCCCCAGGGCCATCAGGGACAGGCGCAGCCGCAGCAGGGCTACCAGGAGCCGTCGGCGGGCGGGTGGTCCGCCGCCGGGCAGGCCCCTCGGACCGCCGCCCCGACCGCGGCCGAGCCCGCCGCCCGGCCCACCGCCGGTGAAGGCGACGGCGGCGCGGCGGGAGGACCCTCCTACGGTCCCGCCACCCTCGCGGGCAACGCCCGCGTCACCGACGCCCAGCGCGCCCGCATGGAAGGCCGTTCCCCGGTCATCGAGCCCGGGATGCAGCCCGCCGCGCTCACCGCGCTGCTCGGCCTGCTGCTCTCGGGCGCGGCGGCCGTCGGCTCGTACGCGCTGCTCGTCCCGCTCGTCGCCCTCCAGGCCGTCACCGCGGCGGGCTGGTTCCGGCTGAACGGGATGTGGCCGGCCCGGCAGGGCATCGCGCTCGCCTTCCTGGGCGCGCTGGTCTCGGACGCGGCGGTCTTCGCGGCCGGCCGTGAGCACGGGCCCGCCGCGATCCTCGGCACCCTCGGCGTGTGGGTGCTGCTCTGCCTCGTCCTGGGCCTGCGCTCGCACGCCGAACCGGACGAGCGGATGTACGGCCTGATGGCGGGCGTCGCCTCGGCCGCGTTGGCCATCGTGGCGACCGGGTACCTCGCCGCCGAGGCGGACGTGGTGTCGGTCGGCGCCGTCGCGGTGGCGGTGGCGGTCCTGGCCCGTGCGCTGCCGCTGCCGACCCCGGCCTCGGTGGCGGCGTCGCTGCTGGCCGCGGCGGGCGCCGGTGTCGCGGTCGGCGGGATGACGGACCTCGGTGCGAAGGGGGCGCTGCTCGGCGCCGGTGCCGCGGTCTGCGCGCTGATCGGCCACCGGGTCGCCAGCTACGACTACCCGTCGCGGTTCGTGCACTTCACGGCGGGCGTGGCCCTGCCGCTGGCGGCTGCGGCGCCGGCGGTCTACGTACTGGGCCGCGCGCTGGGCTAGAAGAGATCGAGGAAGACGGGCCGGGGGCGGCCGGGGACGGTTCAGGCCGTTCCCGGGCCGCCCCCGGCCCGTTTCCGCAGGACGATGCGGCGTCCGTGGCATGTCACAGGTGATCGACAATTCGGCGACGGTCCCACGGGTCGGGGCTACCGTGGCTCTCGTCCTTGTTGACCGACCGTCAAGGTGGGGGAAACGCCGAATGCGTGCGCTGCGAATACTTCTGGTCCTCGTCGTGATCCTGGGTGTGCTCTTCGTCGTCGTGGACCGGGTCGCCGCGCACTTCGCCGAGGGCGAGGTGGCGGACAAGCTGAGAACGAGCGAGGGGCTGGCCGCCACCCCGGACGTCTCCATCAACGGCTTCCCGTTCCTCACCCAGGTCGCGGGCGGCGAACTGGACGACGTCGAGATCGGCATCAAGGACTACGAAGCGGCCGCGGGCACCGGCTCCGAGAAGATCCGTATCGACGATCTGAAGGCGCACATGAAGGGTGTCGCCTTCTCGGGCGACTACAGCTCCGCCACCGCGGCCACCGCCACCGGCACCGCGACCATCTCCTACGACGAGCTGCTCAAGGCCGCCAAGTCCGAGCCCACCGAGGTCGGGCCCGGGGTGAGCGCCCAGGTCGTGGGGCTGTCCGACGGCGGCAACGGCAAGATCAAGGTGATGGTCGACGCGACCCTCCTCGGCGTCAAGCTGCCCCACCCGGTGCCCGTGCTCAGCACGGTCACGGTCAAGGGCGACAGCGTGCAGGTGCGCGCGGACTCGATGCCCGGCCAGCTCGGCGCCGGCCTCGCGGAGAAGTCGGTCCGTTCGATCACCGACTTCCAGCAGGCCATTCAGGACCTGCCGGGCGGTGTCCGGCTGGACAAGGTCGAGCCGACGAGCACCGGGGTGGAGATCTCGGTGCAGGGTTCGAACGTCAGGCTGGCCGGGTAGGAGGACGTCAGTCGGACGTCAGCCGTCCGACAGGCGAGACGCCCCGGTCCGCGGGGTAGGAGCGGCAGCACACGCAGGCGCCCGGAAGCCGTGCCACGGCAGTCCGGGCGCCTCTCTCGTCCCACAATGTGGACGATCGCGTCTCAAAATACGACACACCGGTGACATGCCGGGCGGTCCGTCCCTACGATCGAGTCCATGAAGCGACAGGCGGACCTCACGAAGCGGCGGGCAGTAGACCTGTGCCGCGTCGCCGCCATGCTCTGTCGCCCCTTCTGAGCGGAAGCACCGACTTCCACATCCCCCTGCCCTGGCCTGGGCATCCGTGCGCCCCCCTTTTTCGTGTGCGCACCCCTCTCACTTGCACGCCCGCCGCAACTGCCCGGAGGAGAAAGAGCATGAGCCGCCGCAGCGAGGTCCTGGTCGACGCCGACTGGGTCCAGGACAACCTGGACAACCCGGCGATCGCCATCGTCGAGGTCGACGAGGACACGTCCGCGTACGAGAAGAACCACATCAAGAACGCGATCCGGATCGACTGGACCAAGGACCTCCAGGACCCGGTCCGCCGTGACTTCGTCGACCAGGAGGGCTTCGAGAAGCTCCTGTCGGCCAAGGGCATCGCCAACGACACCCTGGTGATCCTCTACGGCGGCAACAACAACTGGTTCGCGTCCTACGCCTACTGGTACTTCAAGCTGTACGGCCACGAGAACGTCAAGCTCCTCGACGGCGGCCGCAAGAAGTGGGAGCTGGACGCCCGCGAGCTGGTCTCGGAGGTGCCCGAGCGCACCGAGACCTCCTACCAGGCCAAGCCCCAGAACAAGGCCATCCGCGCCTTCCGCGACGACGTCGTGGCGGCCATCGGCACGCAGAACCTGGTCGACGTCCGCTCGCCCGACGAGTTCTCCGGCAAGCTGCTCGCCCCGGCGCACCTGCCGCAGGAGCAGTCGCAGCGCCCGGGCCACGTCCCGACCGCCCGCAACATCCCGTGGTCGAAGAACGCCAACGACGACGGCACCTTCAAGTCGGACGACGCCCTCAAGGAGCTGTACGCCGACGAGCAGGTGGACCTGGCCAAGGACACCATCGCCTACTGCCGGATCGGCGAGCGCTCGGCCCTGACCTGGTTCGTCCTGCACGAGCTGCTCGGTGTCGAGAACGTCAAGAACTACGACGGCTCGTGGACCGAGTACGGCTCCCTCGTGGGTGTGCCGATCGAGCTCGGCGCCAACAAGTAAGCAATCCGCCCGACCGTTCATCACCCCCTTCAGGAGTACGACATGTGTGGAGCGAAGGCCGGCGGCCCGGACGCCTCGACGATCAAGCCCGGTGAGACCACGATCCAGGGCCAGGTGACGAAGGACGGCGAGCCCGTGGTCGGCTACGTCCGCCTGCTGGACTCGACCGGCGAGTTCACCGCCGAGGTCCCGACCTCGGCGACGGGCCAGTTCCGTTTCTACGCGGCCGAGGGCACCTGGACGCTGCGTGCCCTCGTCCCCGGCGCCAGCGCCGACCGCACGGTCGTCGCCGAGCAGGGTGGCCTAGCCGAGGTCGCGATCGCGGTCTGAGCGACGCGGTGGACCACCGAAGGGCCGCATCCCGCGGGTTGGACGCCTGGGATGCGGCCCTTCGGCGTGCACGGTCGGGCGCGGTCCCAGGTGCGCGGTCCTACGCTGGAGGTATGTACGCGCGGCGGCGGCACGTCTACTTCGCCATGATGGGGTTCTGCATCGGCCTCTTCGTCCTGGCGTGGGCGGTCGTACGCCTGTGGTCGATACCGGTGGCCGTGGGCATGTGCGTCGTGGCCATGGTCATCCCGCCGCTCGCCGCGATGGTGGCGAACCGCCGCGGCCCCGAGGACCGCTGGTGGGACGACCCCTCGGGCGACCGCCAGTCCGACGAGTGGTGGGACGAACTGGACGGGAAGAAGCGGCCCCGGTAGCTGGACGGGGAGAAGCCCGCCCCGGTAGGAAGACCGGCATGTCTCCCACCAGGCTGTCGACCGTCGTGCTGGACACCTCCGACGCACATGAACTGGCCGGGTTCTACCTACGGCTGCTCGGGTACGAGGTGCGCGCCGAGGAACCCGACTGGGTGCTCATCGGCCCGCCGCCGGGCACGCCGGGCATCGCCCTGGCCCTCCAGACCGAGCCGGACCACGTCCCGCCCGTCTGGCCCGCGCCCGGGCCCGGCGAGCAGCGGATGATGCTGCATCTGGACATCGAGGTGGACGACCTCGCCGCCGAGACGGCCCGGGCCGTCTCGGCGGGGGCCGTACTGGCCGAGTACCAGCCGCAGGACGACGTACGGGTGCTCCTCGACCCGGCCGGACACCCGTTCTGTCTGTGGGTGGCGTAGGGTCCGTCCGGCCGTCGCCCTTGGTGCGTCAGTAGACGAGCGCCTGCGTCTCGTCGCCCAGCGCCTCCTGCACGAACACCTGCGCGCCCGCGATCCGTACGCCCTCGATGACGTCCTTCTCCGTGATGTCCCGGCGGGCCGCGCACTGGGTGCACAGGGTCAGCCGGCCGCCGGCCAGGATCGCGTCGATCAGGTCCGGCAGCGGCGCCGCGTGCGGCAGTTCGAACTCGGCCGCCCGCCCGGGCAGCGCGAACCACGAGGACTCGCCGGTCAGCCACAGGGAGACCTCGACCCCGCTGGCCACGGCCACCGCCGCGACCGTGAACGCCTGAGAGCAGCGTTCGGGCGCGTCGGCACCCGCCGTCACCTTGATCACGAGCTTCTTCGCCATGCTTGAATCGTAATCAACTTCCTTACAACGGCCCGCAGCCGCCGTGAGTCTCCTGTGAAGCGTGTATATGGAATCGATAATTCGCGTTCTGTGGGGGACGTCTTGGAAGATCCTGAAGTGGTGCCCGATGCGTCTGGTGCGCTGACTGCGCCAGAGGCAGCGGATGCGCCAGAGGCGCTGGATGTGCCGGATGCGCCGGCGGCGTCCGACGCGCCCGATGCGGCGGCGCCCCGGCCGCGCCGCCGCGGGCGTACGGCGCTGCTGATCGTCGGCGCCGCCGTGCTCGGCCTGGTGGCCGGCACCTGCGGTGGCTACCTGGTCCAGGCGGACCGCGCGCCGACGAAGCTGCCGCCGCTCTCCCAGCCGACGCTGCCGCAGGGCAGGGGCGATGGGCCCGAGCCGCTGTCGGCCGCCCAGGACCGGCAGGTGAAGACCGGCGGCGACCTGCGGAAACTGCTGCTCAAGATGCCGCGTGGCGCGAAGAAGGCCGAGTGGGTCCCCGACGACGGCTGGATCGACCTGGCCGCCTACGCGGAGCGTTTCGACAAGCCCCGCGTGGCGTTCCCCAACCTGGTCGGCGAGGAGTTCCGTCGCGCGGCCGAAACCTCCTGGAAGGTCGGCAGGACGTACAGCGTGGAGATCGAGCTGGTCCAGTTCCGCCAGGTCGATTCCATCAGCGCCGAGGACGCCAACAGCGACGCCCAGTACTGGGCGGACGAGAAGGACCACAGCCACAGCTGGAACATCCCCGGCACCGGGGACGGCATGGCGTACGTCCACGACCGGCCCGATACCAAGCCCGGCTACCTGCCGCTGTACAGCGCGGAGGCGCACGCCTGGCGCGGTGACATCGCGATGGAGATCTGGATCTACGACAGCAAGCCGATCCCCAAGAAGACGATCATAGATGTGGCCAAGCGGCAGATGGAGCAGCTGTGAGCGAGAAGGAGACCGAGCCGACCGAGCCGACTGAGCCGACTGAGCCGACTGAGCCGAGCGAGCCGGCCCAGCCGACCGAGCCGGCCGCGGTCGCGCCCGTCCGGAGACGTCTGCGCAAGGGGCGGATCGCCGCCGTCGCGGGCTGTGTGCTGCTGGCCGGTGTCGTCGTCGCCGGGGTGGGCTACACCGTCGTGACCGTGGACGGCGCCGACCGTGACGCGGGCGCCGCCGTCTGGAAGTTCCCGGAGTCCCCGGCGGAGAAGAAGCAGACGACGGCCCAGCGCGGTCTCGCCGCGACGCTGGTGCCCTACGGCACCGACGGCTGGAGCAAGGGGCCCGACATCGGTGAGTTCGGCGCCGACGCCCAGCTCAGCGGTGCCCAGGCCACGGCCCTGCGCAAGCAGGCGCTGGGCGATCTGCCCCGCACCCAGCGCAAGCGGCTGGAGAAGCAGATCGACAAGCAGCCGACCACGGCCATGGCGATGCGCAGCTACTACAACCACAAGGTCGACCCGTACAACAACGACGACGTCTTCACCGTGCGCATCGTGCTGGCCCAGATGGACAGCAAGGCCGCGGTCCGGGAGCGGTCGACGTTCCAGAACGAGTTCCTCGACGCCCTGCACGTCTTCCGCAAGGGGCCGGAGATCAAGGGCCACAAGGACACCAAGTGTTTCCTGCCGCCCAAGGGCGCCGACGACGACCTCGACTCGATGTACTGCTCCGGCTATGTCGGGGACGTCCTGGTCACGGTGACGGCGGACGGGGTGAAGCCGCTCGACGCCAAGGGCGTGGCCGCGCTCCTGAGCACCCAGCTCGACCGCATCGCAGAGCCGGGGAAGGCGATATGACAGAGCAGCAGCAGGTCGCGGGACCCGCATCGACCGAGGACGCGCAGATGAACGAGCCCGCGAACGAGCCCGCGCCCGCCGAGTCCGTGGTGGCCGAGCCCGCGCCCGCCGAGTCCGTGGTGGCCGAGCCCGCGCCCGCCGAGTCCGTGGTGGCCGTGCCCGCGCCCGCCGAGCCCGCCTCCGCCGAGTCCGTGGTGGCCGAGCCCGCGCCCGCGACCACGGCCGAGCCCGCGCCCGCCGAGTCCGTGGTGGCCGAGTCCGCGCCCGCCGACGACACGCTTGCCGCGACCGCGACCGCGACCGCGACCGCGACCGAGCCCGAGCCCGAGCCCGTCGGCGCGGGCGTCCGGTCCCCGAAGGACCGCCGTGTCCTGCGTGCCGTCCTGCGCTGGACCGCCGCCGTCGGCGTCTTCGCGGCCGTCGCCTCGGCGTCGGCGTACGGGATCACGGGGATGGAACGGACGGACGTACCGGGACTGGCGACGCAGTCGGACGGGCGCTGGGACTTCCCCGCGCTCGTCCGGGCGCCGCTGCCGTCGGGCAGCCCCGCGCCGTTCGCCGAGGCGAACGAGGCCAACGCCCACTACGCCGATCTGCGCGCCCTGCTCCTGCCCGCCCCGAAGGGAGCGACGCCGGACAAGGCGCTGAACGGCGCGGACGGCTGGCTGCCGACCAAGGACTACCTGGCGGAGTACGCGGTCGCGGACGACCGGCAGGAACTGGGGCAGACCCTCGTCGACTCCGGTCTGCGGCACATCGCGGCCCGCGGCTGGACCACCCCGGACGGCACCCGGACCCGGATCTACCTGCTCCAGTTCGGCACGGCCGCGGTCGCGGACAAGCTCTACGCGGGTGAGGCCGTCCCGTTCAGCAACCCGAAGCACCAGGTGCAGGGCGACAGCACGTCCGTGTACGACGAGGACTTCCCCGACCGGGCCGCGGTGTCGGGGGTCGAGCGTCAGGTGTACCGGGAGCAGAAGCCGTACGGGCCCGAACAGGTCCGCGAGGCCTATGTGTCCGCGGGGGACGTCTTCGCGCTGATCGTCCAGTCCCGCAAGGGCGGCGCCGGCGCCGTCCCCTTCCAGCAGACCGTCGCCCTCCAGAGCCAGCTGCTCGGCTGACCCGCAGGGCGTACCTCACGGAGAGGGCCGGGGCCCAGCCGCGTAAGCTGGGTCCCGGCCTTGTCTACGTGCGCAACCACGCTCATCCCAAGGAGCATCCGTGGAGATCTTCTTCGAAACCCTGCTGGTCCTGGTCTGCGTCGGCGTCCTCGCCTTCGCCGGGCTGACCGTGAAGAAGCTGTACCAGGGCCAGCGCTGATCAACCTCTAGGGACTGCCACTCATGATCGAGATCCCGTCGGACCTGCACAAGGACCTCGTCCCGCTCGCCTTCCTGCTCGGCTCCTGGGCCGGCGCGGGCGTGCACGACTTCCCCGGCTCCGAGAAGTGCAACTTCGGCCAGGAGGTCACCTTCACGCACGACGGCCGGGACTTCCTGGAGTACCGCTCCCACACCTGGGTCCTGGACAACGACGGGAACAAGGTCAGCCCCCTGGAGTCGGAGTCCGGCTTCTGGCGCATCGACGCCGACCGCAAGGTCGAGGTCACGATGACCCGCGACGACGGAGTCATCGAGATCTGGTACGGCGAACTGGCCGACAAGAAGCCGCAGATCGACCTGGTCACGGACGCGGTGGCGCGGACCGCCGCCTCCCGCCCGTACACCGGCGGCAAGCGCCTGTACGGCTACGTCAAGAGCGACCTCATGTGGGTCGGCGAGAAGCAGACCCCCGAGGTGGAGCTGCGCCCCTACATGTCCGCGCACCTGAAGAAGGCCGTCACCCCGGAGGAGGTCGAACGCTGGGCCAAGGCCCTGCCGGACGACATGCCGGACGACGGGATCGCGTTCTTCAAGTAGTCCTAGACTTTCCCGTGTGGTGAGCACCGGAAGTACGGACTGGAAGAGCGACCTCAGGCAGCGCGGCTACCGACTGACGCCGCAGCGTCAGCTCGTGCTCGAAGCCGTGGACACCCTTGAGCACGCGACCCCCGACGACATCCTCGTGGAAGTGAGGAAGACGGCGTCGGGGGTCAACATTTCCACGGTCTACCGGACCCTGGAGCTCCTGGAGGAGCTCGGGCTGGTCAGCCACGCGCATCTCGGGCACGGCGCGCCGACGTATCACCTCGCCGACCGGCACCACCACATCCACCTCGTCTGCCGCGACTGCCAGAACGTCATCGAGGCGGACGTCGAGGTGGCCGCCGACTTCACCGCCAAACTGCGCGAGACCTTCGGCTTCGACACCGACATGAAGCACTTCGCGATCTTCGGCCGGTGCAAGGACTGCACACTCAAGAGTTCAATTACCAAGTCGTAGGCTTGGGTCCATGAAGAGCCCCCTGCTGTCCCTGCCCGGTGCGGTCCCCGCCGAGGGCGTGGACGAAGGCGTCGCCGCCCACTACGGCGACCTGTTCCGCGAGCAGCGCGCCCTCGCCGACGGCACCGGATGCGTCGACCTCTCGCACCGCGGAGTCGTCGCCGTCACCGGTGAGGACCGGCTGAGCTGGCTGCACCTGCTGCTCACCCAGCACGTCAGCGACCTGCCGGCCGGACAGGCCACCGAGGCGCTGATCCTGTCCGCGCACGGCCACATCGAACACGCCCTGTACCTGGTGGACGACGGCACCACCGCCTGGGCCCATGTGGAGCCCGGCACCCAGGACGCGCTGATCGCGTACCTGGAGTCGATGAAGTTCTTCTACCGGGTGGAGGTCGCCGACCGGACCGCCGACCTCGCGGTCGTGTACCTGCCGGCCGGTTCGATCACCGAGGTGCCGGAGGACGTCGTCGTACGCGAGACGGCGTACGGCCGGGATCTCTTCCTGCCGCGCGCGCAACTGGAGGAGTACATGGCGAAGGCCGGCCCGCCGGTCGGGCTGCTCGCCTACGAGGCGCTGCGCGTCGAGCACCACCAGCCGCGCGTGGGCTTCGAGACCGACCACCGCACCATCCCGCACGAGCTGGGCTGGATCGGCACCGCGGTCCACCTCCAGAAGGGCTGCTACCGGGGCCAGGAGACGGTCGCCCGGGTCCAGAACCTGGGCAAGCCCCCGCGCCGCCTGGTCTTCCTGCACCTCGACGGCAGCGAGGTCCACCTGCCCGCCCACGGCACGGAGCTGCGGGTCGCGGACGAGGGCCCCGACGGCCGCAAGATCGGATTCGTCACGACGTCCGTACGCCACCACGAGCTCGGCCCGATCGCCCTCGCGCTGGTGAAGCGCAACGTACCGGTGGACGCGCGGCTGCTGGCGGGGGAGACGGCGGCGGCGCAGGAAGTCGTCGTCGAGCCCTAGGGAGTCCCCCAGGGGGCCTGCTAGATCTCCAGCAGGACGGTGAACGGGCCGTCGTTGGTCAGCGACACCCGCATCTGCGCGCCGAACCGGCCCGTCTCCACCGTCGCGCCCAGGGCCCGCAGCTGGGCGACCACCTCGTCGACGAGCGGCTCGGCGACCTCGCCGGGAGCGGCCGCGTTCCAGGTCGGGCGGCGGCCCTTGCGGGCGTCGCCGTACAGGGTGAACTGGCTGATCACGAGGAGCGGCGCGGCGATGTCGCTGCACGACTTCTCGTCCTGGAGCATCCGGATCGACCACAGCTTGCGGGCGAGCTGGGCCGCCTTCTCCGGGGTGTCGTCGTGGGTCACCCCGACCAGGACGCACAGTCCCTCGCCGATGATCTCCCCGACCGTCCTGCCGTCGACGACGACGCTCGCGCCGTCCACTCTCTGCACCACTGCACGCATACGACCATCATGCCGGGCCCGGCGGACGGCCCGGTGAGCGGTCCGGGGGGTGGCCCGGCGAGCGGTCCGAAGAGCAGTTCGCGCAGGGTTTTTACCAGGTCTTTTTTGATCCGTATACCCCCATCTGGGGCCGATCGGGTGCACTCGTTCCCATAGTGGCCGCCCGGGGTGGCACGATGGCGCCACACGCCGGTCGAGGGGACGGGTAGAGGCACATGAGCACACCGAGTACTGGGCTCACCGGGCAGTCGTCCACGGCTGCCCACAAGCCGCCCGCGCAGCGCACCGACAGCCCGTGGCGGCCGGCCGAGCCCGACCTGGCCGCGCTGAGTCTGGCCGAGCTGCGCACCCTGCGCCGGGACGCCCAGCGCGACGAGGCCGACCTCAGCTACATCCGGCGGCTGCTCCAGGGCCGGATCGACATCCTGCGCGCGGAATTGGCCCGGCGCGGTCCGGCGTCCCCGGTGGACACCCCGGACGGGGCCTCCGTCTTCGCCCGGCTGTCGGAGATCCTGACCGACGCCCCGGCCCGGCACCGTTCCTCCGCCCGCCATGTCACGCTGGGCACCCCGCACGGCGAGGAGTACCGGCTGCTCGCCTCGGAGATGCTCGCCGAGGTCGAACTGTCGGACCTGGGTGCCCGCACCGACCCGGAACTGAGCGAGGCGATGGGCCGGCTCGTACGGTACGAGCAGCAGGTGTCCCGTCGGCGGCAGCAGTGGCAGCGGACGACGGACGAGTGCAGCGCGGAGATCGCCCGCCGGTACCGCGAAGGAGAAGCGCAGATCGACGATCTGCTCGTCTGACGGGTCCGGGGAAATGCGCGCGACACCCCCGGGCCGCACACCTACCGTGACCTCATGACGAGCCGCCCCGCCCTCGACGTCCGCCCGATCACCGAATCCGAACTCCCCGACTGGCTCCGCGCCCTGAACACCGGCTTCCTGCGTGAGCCGGTCAGCTCGGGCAAGCAACTCGACGGCCGCCGCAAGCAGTTCGTGCCGGGCCGGCTGCTCGGCGCCTTCGACGGCGGCCGCTGTGTCGCCACCTGCCGCTCCTTCGCCCAGGAGCTCACGGCCGTCGGCGGCGCCCCGGTCCCGGCCGACGCCATCTCCAATGTCACCGTCACCGCCACGCATCGCCGCCGGGGTCTGCTCACCCGGATGATGAACCACGACCTGGCGGCGGCGAAGGAGCGCGGCGACGTCGTGGCCACCCTCATCGCGGCCGAGTACCGGATCTACGGCCGCTACGGCTTCGGCCCCGCCACCTCGACGGCCGAGTGGATCGTCGACACCGCCCGCACCGGCCTCGACCCGCGCGCCGCCGTCCCGGACGACGGCGGCCGCATCGACCTGGTGGAGGGCGAGGAGGTGCGCAAGCTCGGCCCCGAGCTGCACGAACGGGTGCGCCTGGGCCAGCCGGGCGCCGTCAGCCGCGACGACCTGTGGTGGCAGGTGAACACCGGCGCCGTACGCTTCGACACGTCGTGGGCCGAGCCGTTCTACGCCGTGTACCGCTCGGCGGGCGGCGAGGTCGAGGGCCTGGCGTCCTACGAGTGCGACTCCACGTGGGACGACGCCAAGCAGCCGCGCGTCACGGCGAGCGTGGACTGGCTGATCGCCTCGACCCCGGCCGCCGAGCGCGCCCTGTGGCGCTACCTGTGCTCGATCGACTGGGTGGCGCAGGTGAAGACGGGGTGGCGGGCCCCGGACGACCTGCTCCCGTTCTTCTTCCCCGACGTCAGGTCGGCCCGGATCACCCGGCAGGCGGACTGGCTGTGGGTACGGCTGCTGGATGTCGTACGGGCCCTGGAGGCGCGTACGTACGAAGCGGCGGGCGAACTGGTGCTGGAGGTCGTGGACCGGACCGGGCTGACCGGCGGCCGCTACCGGCTCCAGGCCGCGGCGGGCGGGGCCGGGGTGTGCACACCGACCAGGTCGGACGCCGATCTCACCCTGGACGTCGCCGAGTTGGCGACCCTGTGGCTGGGTGACGAGTCGGCGGTGCGGCTGGCGGCGCTGGGCCGGGTCCGGGAAGAACGAGCGGGCGCCGCCCGGGTGGCCGACGCCCTGCTGCGTACGTCCAGGCGGCCTTGGTGCCCGGACATGTTCTGAGGCCTCCTTCCGGTCGACGGCGGTGCGGTGGTGCTGTGATGCGGCAGTGCGGTACCACGCATCCGTAGCTGGTGCTGTTCGGTTGTGGTTGTTGTGCGGTGGTGCAGACGGACCAGGCTCCCGGCTCCCCTCCGGAAGGGAGCCCGGTCAGCCGGACTGGGCGAGCAGCATCACGAGGATCACCGCTCCGATACCACTGATCGTGGTGCTCCTGGCTTTGAGGCCGATGGTCAGCGCGGCGAACGCGACGAGTCCCATCGGCCCGTACTTCCACTGGACGATCTGTTCGAAGCCGACGGCGAGGGCGGCGACAGCGAGGGCGACGAGCGGCATGACGGTCTCTCCTTGTCCCTCCTGGCGGCCAACCCGCCATCGGTCTGACCATGTTGCTGAAGTTGGCGACCAACTTCACTGTAGTTATCTCCGCTTGGAAGCGGCTCATAACCACCTTCACATGAACTGCCCAAAGATGGCGGGAAGTTGTAGGGTTTGGTCGTGGACCCGGAACCCGCCTCCGCCAGTGGGCGGAAAAGGCCACAGCCGCCACAGGTGACACACCGCGAGGTGGCCGACGTGCTGCGCACCCGGATCAGGTCCGGGGTGCTGCGGCCGGGTCAGCGCATGCCCACGCAGGCCGTGCTCGCGGAGGAGTTCGGGGTCGAGCGCGGGGCCGTGCGGGAGGCGCTGCGGATCCTCCAGGCGGAGCGGCTGCTCACCAACATGTCCAAGGGGAGTCCGGCGACCGTCGCCTCCGACCTGGGGCTCGGCCGGGCCCCGACCGGTCCGGAGGTCCCGCCGCAGCCCACCATGGTGACCCTCGGTCCGCGGGTCACGGGTGCCTTCGCGGCCCCGCACGTCTCGATCGACGCGCTCTGTCTGACCTCGGTCTCCCTCACCCTCGCCATGGGCGAGCCGCTGCGCCGGATCCATGAGGGGCGTATGGAACCGGCCAAGGTCGACGTGCGGATCCTGCTGCCGAGCCGGAACATCGACCTGGCCTTCCCGGCGCCGGTCGACCGCTCGGATCCCGAACGCCTGCAACGCCGTTGGCTGGCCCAGCGCAACGCGCAGGGGCAGGTGCTGCGGCACAACCTGCTGGCCCTGCGCTCCACGCACGGCATCGACGTCCGGGTGACCTTCCGCGCCCTGCCCTTCACCCCGCCGGTCAAGCTCTACCTGCTCAACGGGGCGGAGGCCCTCTTCGCCTACTACACGCTGGTGCGCCGGGAGGCGGAGGTCGACCACGAGTCGCTGGAGATGTACGACGCCGAGGGCACCCGGTCGATGCTGTTCGCCTTCGAGCGGGGCGTGGGGCTGCGGGACACGACGTTCGTGGAGCAGTCGTGCCTGTGGTTCAACGCGCTGTGGGAGACGATCAGTTCGGAGCTGGTGCTCACGGACTGACGTCTCCCACGGAGGACGGGCCGGGCGGCGCCGTGTCACACGGCGGGCCTGTGACCAGGGCGGCGAGCATGACGGCCCCGATGGAGCTGACCGTCGGGTTCCTGGCCCTGATGCCGATGGAGAGCAGCAGCAGGCCGATGACGCCGGCGGCGCCGTATTTCCACTGGACGGTCTGTTCCAGGCCTACGCCCAGGACGGTGGTCAGAAGAGCGAGAGCAGCGGGCACGGTGGTTCCCCCTTCGGGCTGCCGGACGGGACAGGGCGGGGCGGGGTGGAGCCGGGCTGGACAGCGCGGGACAGGACAGGTGCGGGAGGACGGAGGCCGGGAGGCTGGTAGATGGGAGGCAAACCTTCCGCCAACTTGGAGAAGTTGGTCGCCAACTCCAAAGAGTTTGTCCCCACTTGGCAGCCAGTCGTAAACAACTTTCAAACAACTCCCGATAGATGGATCTGAGTTGTAGCGTTTGGTCGTGGCTCAGGAGAACGTGGCAGTGAACGGCAGCAGGAAGTCGTCGGCGCAGGACGTCGCCGACGTCCTGCGCGAACGCATCCGCGTCGGAGACCTCAAGGCGGGCGACCGGCTGCCCACCCAGGCGGAGCTCGCGGAGGAGTTCGGGGTCGAGCGCGGCACCGTGCGCCAGGCCCTGCGCGCGCTCCAGGACGACGGTCTGCTCAGCAACGTGAGCAAGGGCAGCCCGCCGCGCATCGCGGAACCGGCACCGGCCGACCACCGGCCGCAGCCGACGATGGTCGGTCTGGCGCCCCGGCTCACCGAGGCGTTCAAGGCCCCGCACGTACGGATCGACGCGGCCTGCCTCACGGCCGAGAGCCTGATGCTGGCCCTGAGCGAACCGTTGCGCCTGATCCACGAGGGCCGCGTCCACCCCGAGTCGATCGACGTCCGCATCCTGCTGCCGAGCCGGAACATCGACCTGGCCTTCCCGATCCCGGTCGACGGACGCGGGGACGACGACCCGGTCCACCAGCGGTGGCTGGCGATGCGCAACGCCCAGGGGCAGGTCCTGCGGCACAACCTCCGCGCGCTGCGCTCCTCCCACGGCATCGATGTGCGGGTGACCTTCCGCGCCCTGCCCTTCACCCCTCCGGTGAAGCTGTATCTGCTCAACGGGACAGAGGCGCTGATGGCGTACTACATGATCAAGCTCCGGGAGGAAGCCACCGAGAGCGGGACCATGGACATGTACGACGTGCAGGGTTCCGAGTCCGTCCTGTTCTCCTTCGAGCGGGGCGCAGGGGAGCGGGACGCCGCGTTCGTGGAACAGTCCCGGAAATGGTTCGACGCACTCTGGGGAACCATCACTACGGACCTGACCCTCAGCTGACAGGTGCCGCAGACGCCCCGCGGGGGCACTCGGGGCACGGACGTCGACCAGGAGAACGCGGTGGTGAACGGCAGCGGGAGAACCTCGGCCCAGGAGATCGCCGACGCCCTGCGGGAGCGCATCAGGGCCGGAGACCTGGAGGCCGGGGACCGGCTGCCCACCCAGGCCGTGCTCGCGGAGGAGTTCGGGGTCGAGCGCGGCACGGTGCGCCAGGCGCTGGGCATGCTCCAGCACGACGGACTGCTGACCCATGTGACCAAGGGGAGCCCGCCGAGGGTGGCCGACGTCCCCGTGGGACCCCCGCAGGAGTCCAGGGCGGCCCGGGTGGTCCTGATCAGGTATCTGGAGGAGGCGTTCCGGGCCGAGGACGTGACCATCGACGCCGTCTGCTTCACCGCGGAGACCTTGCTGTGGGCGCTCGCCGAGATGTGCGCGGCGGTCGCCAGGGGCGAGGCCCGCCCCGCGTCGGTCACCGTACGGTGCCTGCTGCCGGGGCCCGGCGCCCCGCTGCCCTATCCCGAACCCGTGGACCGGCCGGACCTCAGGGACGCGGTGCACGAGCAGCTGAAGGCGCAGATCAGGGCCCAGATGAAGACCATGGAGATCCATCTGTCCAACCTCCGCCGCTACCAGGGCGTCGCCACCGGGGTGACCTTCCGCCCACTGCGCTTCGTGCCGTCGGAGAAGAAGTACGTGCTGAACGGCACGCTCGCCCTGCGGGGCGACTACCCGGTGGGACGGCATTCCTACGAGCTGCCCGGGGCCGGCGAGTTCGACGTCCTGGACGTCAGCGGGTTCAGCTCGGACCTGTTCGAGTACCGGCTGAGCAGGGGCGGACAGGAGGCGGCTGTCGTGCAGGCCACCAAGAATTACTTCGATGCCCTCTGGGATTCGGAGGCTCCCGGACAGACACTCGCAGAGTGACTGCTGAGACGGGACGGGCCGAACCGGTGACGAGTGAAGCCGATGAACTGCACGAACTGGTGGCACGCACACGGTATGTCCTCTTCGATTTCGACGGGCCGATCTGCCGGCTGTTCTCCGGTCATCCGGCCGATGTCATAGCCCGGGACCAGGTGAACTGGCTCGACGTCCGCGGACTGGGCGGGATGCTCACCGAGGCGGAACGTTGGAGTTCGGATCCGCACGGAACCCTCAGTTCGCTGCACGGCCGCTATCCGGGAAGCGACGTGATCGCCGGACTGGAGGAGAACCTCACCCGGCACGAGCTGCGGGCGGCCCGGGTGGCGATGCCCACGGCGTACGCGGACCCGCTGATCCGGACCTGGGTGGCGGTCGGCGCGCGCCTCGCCGTCGTGACGAACAACTCGGCCCGCACGGTGGCCTCGTACCTGACCGGGCGCGGTCTGTACCCCTGCTTCGACCCGCACATCTACGGCCGCACCCAGGAACTGCGGCTGCTCAAGCCGCACCCGGAGATGCTGAACCGCGCCCTGCGGGCGATGGGCGCCGCGCCGGACGCCTCGCTGATGATCGGCGACGCCCTCTCCGACCACGCCGCCGCCCGCGCGGCCGGGGTCCGCTTCCTCGGCTACGCGCGCAACCCTGCGGCCCGGTCGCGGATGCTGGGGGACGGTGTGCCGGCCCACGACATCATGGGCTCGCTGGAGCCACTGCTGTCGTCCCTGCGGCGGAACCGCTCCTGAGACTCCGTCCACGGGGGCAGACGCTAGGCCTGGATCGACAGCCACACGAGCACCAGGCAGAGGGTCCAGCCGGGCGGTGCCTTGACCGCTCTCAGTCCAATTGACAGAGAGAGGACGAGGAGCGGTCCGAGCACCCCGTAGTGCTGCCGCAGCAGCCTCTCCAGCAGGATCAGTGCTGTGCCTGCCAGCAACTCCTGCCACTCCTCAGTCTTCACGGTCCCCCCGGAGGTCGTGCAACGCTGTCGACTTTCGTCAACTTGTCGGCCAATTGGACTGGTTGTCCTGAGTGGACTGTTCCCGGACTGCTAGATCGGTTAACCGGCAGGCCAATATGGGGGGTTGTTGACTGGAAGTGGTGTCACACCTGCATGAAAGCGGTAGGTTCTGCCTGTGAGTGTTTCGGATGGCGAGGACAGCAACCCCCGGGCGCTGAGCCGCGTGTACGACGCGCTGGAGTCGCGTATCGCGGACGGGACGTACCCGGTGGGCAGCACGCTGCCGTCCCAGCGTGTGCTCGCGTCGAACCTCAACTGCTCGCGGGACACGGTGCAGAAGGCCGCCCGGCTGCTGGCCGACGCCGGCCTGGTCGGCCTGAAGCAGGGCAGCGGCACGTTCGTACTGCGCAAGCCGTCGTCGGACAGCAGCCCGCAGGACCGGCCCCGGCTGCACTCCTTCATGTCCCGGCTCTTCGCGGCACCGGAGGCGTCGCTCGACGTCTTCGCCCTGACGGGTGAGTCGGTCGTCGGGCTCTTCCGGACCCAGGTGCAGCGCGTGGAGGACGGCGAGTTCAGCGGGCTGCGGAAGGTGACCGTACGGTTCCTGCTGCCCGCCGAGGACACCGCGCTCTACTACCCGCGCGCCTGGGATCCCGCGGACGACCGCCCGCTGCGGCGCTGGCAGGAGATGGCCCGCGGCAACGTGAGCGGCATGGAGCAGTGCCGTTCCCGGCTCGCGCGCTGCGAGGTCGAACTGGACCTGGAGGTCCGCAGGATCCCGCTGACCCCGCAGTTCAAACTGTGCGTCTTCAACGGCACCCACGTACTCAAGGGCTACTACCGCCTGGAGCAAGGCATAGAGCTGGAGGACGGGACGGCCGTCGAGGGCGCGGTGGACGTCATGGGCGTCGGCGCCACCCTGCGCCACTTCACGGCCGATGCCGGACCGGACTCGGAGTTCTTCGACCTGCGAGGAGTCTTCGACGACCTCTGGGCGATGGTCGACAAGGAGCGCGAGGCTCTGCAGAAGAACTGAGGGCGGATGTCCATATGGTGACCAAACGTGAGAAGCATCACGTGGCAGCCGGTACTCTCCGCCCATGCTGCACCACCTGCCCCACCGCGCCCGCACCGCACTGGTCCGGGCCTTCGCGGAGGCGCGCCGTCGCCGGGCATGCGGCCCGATCGTCGTCGGGCACCACAACCGGAACCACGTCCTTCCGCTCGGCCGGCCGCTGGCCTCCCTCCTCGGGATGGGGTCGGGGCAGGTGCGTGCCAAGTTCCGGGTGCCCCTGGAGACCGTCGAGGTGGTGCCGCGCATCTGGCGCGAGTCCGAGGTGCTGGACGTGGTGAGCGAGCGGCTGGCCGACGTGCCGCGCTGCCTCGCGGACTTCGGGGCCTGGTCGCTGCACGCCTACGTGCCCGGTCACGCGCTGTCCGAGGAGCCGCCCGGGACGCCGATCGATGAACCACGGATGGCGGCGCTCGCCGCCTTCTTCGCCCGGCTGGCCGCCATCCCCCCGCAGGCGCTGCCCCGGCCCGCGGACGACTGGCCGCGCGGCGACGACAGCCGGGCCTTCCTGCACCGGCTGGCCCGCTTCACGGAACAGCGGGTCCACCAGGCCAACCGGCCCCGGTTCGGCAGCCTCTTCGACTCCGTGGGCATCCCGGCCGACCTCGTGAGCCGCTTCCTGCGGACCGTGCCCGACCCGGTCCGGCGCCCGTTCGGCCTGCTGCACACGGACGTCCA
The DNA here is from genome assembly GCF_009377175.1 of Streptomyces adustus. Lineage (GTDB taxonomy): Bacteria > Actinomycetota > Actinomycetes > Streptomycetales > Streptomycetaceae > Streptomyces > Streptomyces adustus. The sequence goes on along the minus strand of NZ_VJZD01000014.1, from coordinate 28,291 downwards.
CCGCGCCAACATCGTGGTGACATCGGAGCCCGGCGGCGGCGAGCGGCTCACCGTCCTCGACTGGGAACTCAGCCTGTACGGGGACGTGCTGCACGACCTGGCGACCCATCTGGCGCGCATGGAGTACGACCCCGAGGAACGCAAGCTCATGACGGAGCTGTGGGCCGCGGCGATGCGGGACTCGGGCCGCGCCGACCTGACCGAGGGCCTGGACCCCGACCTCGACACCTATCTCGGCTTCGAGTACGTCCAGTCGGTGTTCCCGGACGTGATGCGCGCCGCCCTCGCCCTGCCCGCCGAACCGACGCCCGAGGACCTCGGCCGGTCCGCGGACCGGGTGCGCCGGGCACTGGACCGGGCCCGGGAGTCGCTGCCGATGCCGGGCGAGCCGCGGGACCGGCGGACCCTGGTGCGGGCGCTGCGCCGGTGGCACACCGAGGACCGGCTCCGGCAGGCCGCCGCCCGGCGCACCGCCCGGCCCGGGCAGGGCGGCACCGAGGCGTGCCGGGACGCGGACCGGCCCCGCGGCATCGACCGGAGCGACGGCATACGGCACGAGGCGCTGGCCCCGCGGCCGCGGTGGCGGCGGGAGACGCGGCCCGGTCCGGACCGGGAGAGGCGTGCCGAACCGGTGGAGCCGTTGGAGGGCCTGGAACCGCATGGCTGTTGAAGTCGAGGACACGACCGACGTCCGCTCGTTGCTCGCGGGGGCCCGAGGGGTCCTCTTCGACTTCGACGGACCGGTCTGCCGGCTCTTTCCCGGCGGCTCCTCCCGGCCCGTCGCCGACGCGCTGCGCACCCTGGTGGCCGAGGCCGGTGTCGCGCATGTGCTGACCCCCGAGGAGGCGGCCGACAAGGATCCGCACGCCGTACTGCGGGCGGTGTACCGGGCGCAGCGCGACCGTCGCCTGCCGCGGCGCGCCGGGGACCTGGTCCGGGCCCTGGAGGACCGGGTGACGGAGGGGGAGCTGGACGCCGTACGGCGTGGGGCGTGGCCCACCCCGGGCGCCGCCGAGCTCATCCGCCGGCTCTCCGTGCGGGGCGCGCGGCTGGCCGTGGTGACCAACAACGCGGCGCGGGCGGCCGCGTACTACCTGGAGCGGGAGGGACTCAGGGGCTGTTTCGACGCCGTGCACGGACGCACCCGCGAGGTCGAGCGGATGAAGCCGGACCCGTACGTGGTCGAGCGGGCCCTGGCCAGTCTGCGGCTGCGCCGCGAGGAGGCCGTCATGATCGGCGACTCGCCGGCGGACGCGATCGCCGCGCGGGCCGCGGGCGTGCCGTTCATCGGGTTCGGGCGCGACCTGCGCAAGCAGTCGGAATTGCGTGGGGCCGGAGCCGCCCTGGTCGTCGACTCGTATGCTCTCTTCCTTGATGAGGCCTGAGGACAAGGCACCTGACCTGTCGGGCGGCACCCGCCGACGCGCGCGAGAGATCGCCGGGAACCAGCCCCTGCACGGCCCCCTGACGGGCTATTACCACGAGACGTACGCCTTCGTGCCGCGCGACGGAGCGTTCGGCACCGCCCGGATGAAGCTCAGGGAACCGCGCGCGGACGTCATCCGGTTCGAACGCAGGACCTTCCTGCGGGAGGAGGCGCTGCTGACCGCCCTGGCCGGACGGGTCAGGGGCGTGCCGGAGGTGGTCCGCGCCGACGGCGTGACGCTCCAGAGGTACATCGAGGGGCACACGCTCGGCTCCCGGTTCCGGGCCGGGACCGCGATACCCGACACCGTCGTGGACCAACTCCTGGATCTCGTGCGCGACCTGGCCTCGATACCCGTGGGGGCCCTGCCCCGTCTCGCGCGCGTGGCCGCCGGCGAGCGGGAGGCCGAGGGCGACAGCCACGGGTTCGTCGAACGGCTGGCGCTCTTCGCAGAGGAGCACGTCTACACCCGCAACGAGCACACCTTCGGGACCCTCTTCCGGGACCTCGGCGTCGACGCGCACGCGTTCAAGCGGCTGCGCCAGCGGCTGGACGGGATCGCGGAGCGCCCCTTCCACCTCCTCCACGGCGATCTGCACCGCGAGAACCTGATCCTCGACCCGGCCGGCCGCCTCTGGGCCATCGACTGGGAACTCGCCACCTTCGGGGATCCCCTCTACGACCTCGCGACCCATCTGCACCTGATGCGCTACCCCGACCGTCAGGCCCGCCGGGTCGCCGAACGGTGGACGGCAGCGCTGGAGCACATCCGGCCGGGGGCGGCCCGGCACTGGCCGGAGGACCTGCCGCGCATCCTCGGCTTCAAACGCGCGCAGTCCCTGTTCACCGACGTCATCCGGAGCGCGCTCGACCTGCACGGCGGCGCGCCGCTGCGGGCCGTCGTGCCCCGGTTGTGCGCGGTGCTGCACGCGGGCGCGGAGCCGCTGGGGCTGGCCTCGGTGCCGTCGCCCGGGCGGACCGCGACGGCCCTGACGCGCTGGCGCCGGGGCTACACACCGTAGGACCTGCCGCGTCGGCGCCCGGGTTGCGGATCGTGGCTCCTGCCGCGCCCGCTGCGGGGTTGTGCACCGGCGGTCCTGACGCGTCCGCGCCGGGGCTACGCTTCGTAGTCATGAGCAGCGGCACCGGGGGACTGCGCGAGCGCAAGCGGCAACGGATGTACCAGGACGTGTCGGACACCGCCGTCGGACTCTTCCTGGAGAAGGGGTTCGACGCCGTGTCCGTCGCCGAGGTCGCCGCCGCGGCGGGGATCTCGAAGCCGACCCTCTTCCGGTACTTCCCGACCAAGGAGGACCTGGTCCTGCACCGGTTCGCCGACCACGAGGACGAGGCGGCCCGGGTGGTGACCGAGGGGCCGACCCCGCTGGCCGCGCTGCGCCGGCACTTCCTCGACGGTCTGGAGCGGAGCGATCCGATCACCGGGCTCAACGACCATCCCGCGGTCCTCGCCTTCCACCGGCTGCTGTACGGGACTCCCGCGCTGGTCGCCCGGCTGTACCCGTACCTGGAGCGGTCGGAGGCGGCGCTGGCCGGGGCGCTCGGCGGCGGCCTCCAGGCGCGGCTGGCCGCGGGGCAGATCATCGCCGTCCAGCGGATCCTCGCGCAGGACAACTGGCGGCGCGTCGCCGAGGGGGAGCCGCTGGCACGGGTGCGGCCGGACGCCGTGGCCGCGGCCGAGCAGGCCTTCGGCGCACTGGCGGCGGGGCTGCCGCGGCTCGCCTGAGCGGGCGGGGGCGGCGGACGCGGACGGCGCGGCGGGCGGTCGGCGAGGCGGCGCGGCAGAATATTTAACTCGGTTACGTTTTTCACGTACGCTCGGGGCATGACGTCCACCGGACCCGGCCTCGACCAGGATCTCCGCCGCGAACGCGCCCACCACGACATCTGCCGCGGCGCCCTCGCGGCCATGGTCGAGGGCGCCCAGGAGCAGGTCGTCAGGGGCGAGGACGTCTCCGCCTCGGGAGCCGACGCCGAAGTGCTCGGATACCAGCTGCGCAGCAAGGCCAAGGAGATGCGCGAACTCCCCGAGGGGCCGTTGTTCTTCGGGCGGCTGGACTTCGCGCACGGACCCGGCGACCACGCCGGCCAGCGCTACCACCTCGGGCGGCTGCGGATCAGCGCGGCCCCGGCCGCCCCGCCCCTGGTCGTCGACTGGCGGGCCCCCGTCTCCCGCGCCTTCTACCAGGCGAGCGCCCGCGACCCGCAGGGTGTCGCCGTCCGCCGCCGGTTCGGCTGGGCCCCTGGCAGCCGGGGCGACTCCGCCGACCTGACCGCCCTGGAGGACGAACACCTCGGCCGGGGCGAGGACGCCGGGGCCGGGGTGAGCGACCTGGTCGCCCGCGAGATCGAACGGCCCCGCGTCGGCCCGATGCGCGACATCGCCGCGACCATCCAGCCCGAGCAGGACGACCTCGTACGCGGCGACCTGGCGCTCTCGGTGTGCGTGCAGGGCGCGCCGGGGACCGGGAAGACCGCGGTCGGCCTGCACCGCGCCGCGTACCTGCTCTACACCCACCCCCAGCGCATCAGGCGTTCCGGCCTGCTGATCCTCGGCCCCAACCGCACCTTCCTGTCGTACATCGCCGAGGTGCTGCCCGCGCTCGGCGAGACGGGCGTACGGCAGTCGACGCTCGGCGAGGAGATCGCCCGGCACCCCGTGACCGGGACCGACGACGAGCGCACCGCGGCCCTCAAGCACGATCCCCGGATGGCCGAGGTGCTGCGCCGGGCGCTCTACGCGCGCGTGACGGTCGAGGCGCGGGACAGTCTCGACATCCCCGACGGCACCTACCGCTGGCGCGTCACGGCCGCCAGGCTGACGGCGATCGTCTCGGGCGTGCTCGCCGAGCAGCCGCCGTACGCCGTCGGGCGGGAGCGGGTGCGCAGCCGGATCGTGCGCCGGCTCCAGGAACAGGCCGAGCTGCGGTACGGGCCGCCGCCGAGCTCCTGGGTCCGCCGGATCGAGCGGGCCCGGCCGGTGAGCGCGTACCTCGACGCCGCGTGGCCGCGGGTACGGCCCGAGGAGGTCCTCGCCGCGCTCCTCACCGACCCGGACGAGCTGGCGCGGGCCGCCGAGGGGCTGCTCGACGAGGAGGAACGGCGGACCCTGCGGTGGACGCGGCCGCCGCGCTCGTGGAAGTCGGCCCGCTGGTCGGCCGCCGACCTCGTCCTCCTCGACGAGCTGGCCGGGCTCGTCGAACATCCCGGCAGCTACGGCCATGTCGTCGTCGACGAGGCCCAGGACCTCTCCCCGATGGAGTGCCGGGCCATCGCCCGCCGGGCGGCCTTCGGCTCACTGACGGTGCTCGGCGACCTGGCGCAGGGGACCACCCCGTGGGCGGCCAGGACCTGGGCCGCACTGCTGGGCCACCTGGGCAAGCCGGACGCGGCCGTGGTCCCGCTGACCAGCGGATTCCGGGTGCCGGCCGAGGTCGTCGGGCTTGCCAACCGGCTGCTGGGGCGGCTGGACGTCGAGGTCCCGCCCGCCCGCTCCCTGCGCACGGACGGCGAACTGCGGCTGCGCCCGACGGACGACGTCCTCGCCGCGGCGGTGGACTGCGTACGGCACGCGCTCGCCCGCGAGGGCTCCGTCGGCGTCGTCGCCGCGGACGCCGACGTGCCGCGACTGCGGGACGCGCTCGGCGCGGCCGGGATCGAGGCGGCCGCGGCCGACGAGCCGGCCGCCCGGGTGGCGGTGGTCCCGGCGAGCGTCGTCAAGGGCCTGGAGTACGACCATGTCGTCGCCGTCGAACCGGCGGCGATCGCGGAGGCGGAGGAACGCGGCCTGCACCGGCTGTACGTCGTCCTCACCCGCGCGGTGTCACGACTGGACGTGGTGCACGCGCGTCCCCTGCCGTTCTGAGGGCCCGTCCCCCGGTACGGCCGGGCGCTCCGCCCGGCGGCCGGTCGGCCCCGCGTGGGAAGGTGGCGCCGGGGCGAGAAGCAGGGCAACGTGGTCCTCGATGCCTTCCTCGCCTGCCTCAGCCGTTACACCCGCCCCGCCGTCCTGCCCGGCCGCCGTGCTCCTCTTCCTGGACGTCGACGGGACGCTGCTCCCCTTCGGGGCGACCGGCCCGTACCCGGTGTACGAGACGGGTGTCGGCGCCTGTGCCCGGGCCGTCGGCAATCCGCTGATGACCCGGATCGACCCGAGGCTCGGCCCCCGGCTGGCGGCGCTGGGCTGCGAGCTGGTGTGGGCCACGACCTGGATGGACGAGGCCAACGCCTGTGTCGCGCCCTGGCTCGGGCTGCCCCCGCTGCCGGTGGTGGAGTGGCCGGACGAGGAGTGTCCGCCGGGAGCCCTGCACTGGAAGACCCGGCCGCTCGTCGCCCTCGCCGCGGGCCGGCCCTTCGTCTGGGTCGACGACGAGATCACCGCCGCCGACCGCACCTGGGTGACCGCCCACCACCCCGGCCGGGCCCTGCTCCACCGGGTGGACCACCGGTACGGGCTGACCGGCGCGGACTTCTCGGTGCTGGAGCAGTGGATCGGCCGCCCGGGACCGGACCGGTCATAGTCGGGGATGCCGGCGCCCCGGCGTCACGAGAAGTCGTACGCGGTCCAGTCGGTGAGCGGGCGGTAGCCGAGGCGCTGGTAGAGGGCGTTGCTGGTGGGATTGGCCGCGTCCGCGAACAGCACGACGTCCTTCGCCCCCGCGGCCAGCGCCGCCCGGCTCACCTCCGCCGCCACGGCGCCCGCGTAGCCGCGACCGCGCAGGTGGGCCGGGGTGTAGACGACATCCACCTGGATCTGGCCGCCGATCAGCGGATTCATGCCCGCGACGGAGACGGGGATGCCGTCCGGGGTCTCCCAGAGCGTGTAGCGCTTGTCGGCGAAGCGGGTGTCCGCCCAGGTGCGGGCGTCGACGGTCACGTCCTCCCCGACGGCCCTGGCGAACTCGCCGCACCAGAACACGGCCTCTTCGAGGTCCCGCTCACCCAGCAGCCGGCCCCGGCCCGCCGGCATCGGCTCCGGCGGGACCAGCGTGTCGAGGCGGTACAGCCGGACCCTGGTCTCCCGCGCTTTCGGTGTCGCTCCGGTGCGCCGCTGCCAGGCCTCGGCGAAGGCGGTGGCGGTGCGGTGGTCCGCGCTGACGGAGGGAAGGGGGTGGCCGAGGGCGGCCAGCCGGGCGGCGAGGGAGTCGGCCTGCTCGGGCGTGAGCGGGGTGGGGACCAGGGCGCGGGGCGGCAGGCGGTGGAAGGTCGCCCGGACCTCGCCCGCCCGCTCCAGCGTGCCGAAGACGGCGGGCCCGGTGCCGAACGCGTCCGCGCCGCGGGTCCTCACCCGTTCGGCCCAGGTCAGCGCCATGACGTGCGGTCCGGGCCGCGAGCGCAGGAAGTCCCCGGCGCGGGCGAGGAAGTCGTCGACGTCTTCGGTGAGGTGCCAGTCGTCCGGTCGCATGGCCTCATGATTTCCCATGCCGGAGAGGCGCTCCAGGGGCCCGCGACACACTTTTGCAAGCGGCTGCTTGCAAAAGTTAGCGAAGGTGCGGCAAGGTGGGGGCATGGCATCGCTCAACGTCGGCAATCTCGGTGACTATCTGCGCGAGCAGCGGCGCAATGCGCAACTGTCGCTGCGGCAGCTCGCCGATGCCGCCGGGGTGTCCAATCCGTATCTGAGCCAGATCGAGCGCGGGCTGCGCAAGCCGAGCGCGGAGGTGTTGCAGCAGGTCGCGAAGGCGCTGCGAATCTCCGCCGAGACGCTGTACGTCCGTGCCGGGATCCTCGACGCCGAGCGGGACCGGGACGAGGTGGAGACCCGCGCGGTCATCCTCGCCGATCCCACGCTGACCGAGGGGCAGAAGCAGGCACTGCTCCAGGTCTACGAGTCGTTCCGCAAGCAGAACGGATTCGAGTCCGTCCCCGCGGCGGACCCGGCGGATCCCGAGGATCCCGAGGATGCGGCGGATCCCGCGGAGCCCCGGGGCGAGCCCGACGGGGCAAAGGCCGCCGACGCCGACGACAGCGGTAAGGACAGCGCCGTACGCCGTACCCGCCCCGCCGGCGGATCCGGCGTCGACCCGCAGCAGACGGCCAGTTGACCGGACCAGGGGACCGGCCGCCTGACTGCGGACCCACACAACCCTCAGCCGAACGCGAATCCGGGAGGACCCTCACCATGGCCATCACCGACGACCTGCGCAAGACCTTCAGCGACCCGACCCCGCTCTACTTCGCCGCCGGCACCGCCGACCTCGCCCTCCAGCAGGCCAAGAAGGTGCCCGGGCTGGTGGAGCAGCTGCGGGCCGAGGCGCCCGCCCGGTTCGAGGCCGTCCGCGGCACCGACACGAAGGCCGTGCAGGAGAAGGCCGCGGCCCGCGCCAAGGAGGCCGGTGCCCGCGCGAAGGAGGCCGGTGCCCGGGCCAAGGAGGCTCAGGAGTCCCTCCAGGCGAAGGTCGGCGAGTTCCTCACCACCCTCGACGGCGACCTGAAGAAGTTCGGCAGCTCGCTCGACGCCGACCTGAAGAAGCTCGGCGAGAACGCCCAGGACCTCGCGCTGCGCGGGGTCGGCGTCGCCGCCGAGTACGCCGTGAAGGCCCGCGAGACCTACGAGAAGGTCGCCGAGCACGGCGAGCAGGCCGTGCGGACGTGGCGCGGCGAGACCGCCGAGGAGATCGAGGAACTGGCGATCGTCATCGAGCCGAAGGCCCAGCCGGTCGAGGTCAAGGAGGAGCCGCAGCCGGCCGAGACCAAGGCCGAGGCCGCCCCGGAGAAGAAGCCCATGGCGAAGAAGGCCCCGGCCCCGCGCAAGGCCGCCGGCAAGAAGCCGACCCCGCCCGCCAAGTAACGGACGGCAGTCGTACGGGCCGGGCACCTCCGGGGTGTCCGGCCCGTTCTACGGGTACGGTGGCCGGGTAGGGGTCATGGTCGGACAGGTCGGACAGGCAGGCGGGAACAGGCGGTGGGCGACATGCTGGCGTTGGGTTTCGCGGGATTCCTGGGGCTCTTGAAGATCCTTCTGATGGCGCTGGCGGCGTTCGGGCTGGCCGACGCGGCCTTCCGGCGCGAGGACGCCTTCCGTGCGGCCGACAAGCAGAACAAGGTCTTCTGGCTGATCATCCTCGGTATCTCGCTCGTGGTGAGCTACCTGTTCTCGATCCTCGCGATACTGCCGGTCGCGGCCGCGGTCGCCAGCATCGTCTACCTGGTGGACGTACGGCCCGCGCTGAAGCAGGTCTCCGGCGGTGGCCGCGGCTGGGGCCGCCGCGGCGGCGGAAGCAGCAGCGACGGCCCCTACGGCCCGTACAACGGCGGGCGCTGACCGCTGACCGCTGCCGGGTTCCGGACCCGGCAGCCTGCCGGGTTCCACCGCCCGGCCGCCGCCGGGTCCCTCAGGGGACCCGGTCCAGCAGCACCACCGCGACGTCGTCCGTCAGCTCGCCCCCGTTCAGCTCGCGGACTTCGCTGACCGCGGCGCGCAGCAGCTGCTCGCCGTACAGGCCCGAGGCGAGCTGGCGGCGGACCATCTCCACCATGCCGTCCTGTCCGAGCCGTTCCCGGCCCTCGCCGACGCGGCCCTCGATCAGACCGTCGGTGTAGAGCATCAGGCTCCACTCGGCGCCCAGCTCCACCTGCATCCGCGGCCAGCGGGCGCCGGGCAGCAGCCCGAGGGCGGGGCCGTTGTTCTCGTACGGCAGCAGCTCCGCCGGCTCGCCGGGCCGGGCGATCAGCGGGGACGGGTGGCCCGCCAGGCACAGGCCGGCCTGCCGGCCGTCCGGGGCGATGTCCACCGTGCACAGCGTCGCGAAGATCTCGTCGTCGTCGCGCTCGTGCTCCAGCACCTGCTGGAGCGTGCCGAGCAGCTCGTCGCCGGACAGGCCCGCCAGGGTCAGCGCACGCCAGGCGATACGCAGCTCCACACCGAGCGCCGCCGCGTCCGGACCGTGCCCGCAGACGTCACCGATCATGGCGTGCACGGTGCCGTCGGGCATGCGGACGGTGTCGTAGAAGTCGCCGCCGAGCAGGGCGCGGGAGCGGCCCGGGCGGTAGCGCGCGGCGAAGCGGAGCGTCGAACCCTCCAGCAGAGGGGTCGGCAGCAGACCGCGTTCCAGCCGGGCGTTCTCCTGGGCGCGCAGCTTGCCCTCGGCGAGCCGTCGCTCGGCGGTGTCGGAACGCTTGCGTTCCACGGCGTACCGGATCGCGCGGCTGAGCAGCCGTCCGTCCAGCTCGTCCCGGAAGAGATAGTCCTGGGCGCCGACCCGCACCGCCTCCGCGCCGCGCTCGGCGTCGTCGGACGCGGTGAGCGCGAGCACGGCGTGCCGGGGCGCGAGCCGCAGCACGTGCTTGAGCACGGCGAGCTCGTCCTCGCCGGACGAGCGGCCGGGCGCCGGCAGCGCCAGGTCCAGCAGGATGCACTGGACGTCGTCGGTGAGCAGCCGCTCGGCCTCGGTGAGATTGCGGGCGGTGCGCACCCGGATCGGGTTGCCGGTCGAGTCCAGCAGATCGGGCACGATCGGCGACCCTGCCGGATCGTCCTCGATCAGCAGGAGCGTGAGCGGGGCATGAGCGGTGGCGTTCGGGTGCGTGGCGGCGGTGGCGTCGACGACCTGGGCTTCCTTGCGCGGGGTCTCTTCCTTCGAGGGGCCGGCCTGGGGCACGGCCTGCGCCTGACCACACTCCACGGCCGGGATTGCTCTCTGCCGGGGCACGGGTACGGGCATCGTCTTGGGTTCCTTCCCTCCCCCCGAGGGCACGGCGGACAGAGGGACTCCATCCACCGAGCGGGACCATAGCGGGTGTCGGCGCCGCAGCGGAATGGTGTACGACACCCAGGTTGGGATGAGGCCTCTGGCATATGCCTCTTTACCTACCGCAGTTGGGCAGGAGGGGTGTGCAGCGGGGATGACGAACGTCACGTCCACGGGGAGTTCGGCGGCCGCCGCGGGTGCGACGGGTCACGGGACCGCAGTTGGTGGGCCGTGTCACGTGGTTGTGGTCACGTGCGTGCGGTCACGTGCGTGCGGTCACGTGCGTGCGGTCACGTGGCCACGTGGCCCCGTGGTCCCGGTCAGGCGTCCGGGCGGACCACCCCGAGGATCGGCATCGTCCCGGCACCCGCGAGGGTCACCGTCCGGCCGGGCCGCGGGGCGTGGATGATCGCGCCGTCGCCCACGTACATCGCGACATGGCTGGCGTCGCCGAAGTAGATGATCAGGTCGCCGGGGCGCATGTCCTGGATGTCGACGTGCTGGAGCTGCTTCCACTGCTCCTGCGAGGTGCGCGGGATACCGTGGCCGGCGTTCGCCCAGGCCTGCGAGGTCAGCCCCGAGCAGTCGTACGAATCGGGCCCCTCGGCGCCCCACACGTACGGCTTTCCGATCTGGGCCGTGGCGAACTCCACGGCCTTCTTTCCCTGCGCGGAGGCCTTGCCGTCGATCTCGTCGAGGATGCCGGAGTCCAGCCAGGCGGTCTGCGCCCGGTGCGCGGCCTCCTCCTCCAGCTTGGCGAGGCGTTCCTTCTGCCTCTTCTCCAGCCGGGATTCCAGGGTCTTGGCCGCCTTGATCTGCCGTTCGATGTTCTTCTGGGCGGCCGCCTTGGCCCGGCGGTTCGCCTCCAGCTTCTGCCACTGGGCGGAGGCGTCCTCGGAGTACTGCTCCAAGTCCTGCTGGGTGCGGGTCATTTCCGCGAGCAGGCCCTTGGTCGCCCGCTGACCCTGGATCACCCGGCCCGCTCCGTCGAGGAACTGCTGCGGGTTGTCGCTCAGCATCAGGCGGGCCTCGTCCGGCAGGCCGCCGCCGCGGTACTGGGCGCGGGCCGCGGCGCCCGCGCGGTCCTTGAGGTCGGCGAGCCGCTCCTGCCCTTCGACGATCTTCCGGGCCAGCTGGACGATCTCCGCGGACTGCTGCTGCGTCTTTTCTTCGGCGGCGTTGTACGCGTCGGTGGCCACGGAGGCCGCGTGGTAGAGCCGGTCGAGCTGCTCGCGGACGGCCTCCAGGTCCTTGTCGGGCGGAGGCGTCGTGGTGCCGGTCGCGGCGGCGGTCGGTGTGGTGGCCGAGGTGGCGGCCGGAGTCGGTTCGGGGCCGGTGGCCGCGAACGCCGTGCACGGCGTCGCCAGGACGGTGACCGCGCAGACCGCGGTGACGGCCGCCGCGATCAGCGTGCGCTTTCCCGTGCCCATACCTCGTCCCCCAAGTTGATTTACCGTCAGTAACTTACGGCTTCCGGGGGATCGTGCCACGGCGACGCGCAAAACGACAGAGCAACTGCTTCCCCCTCACTCCCCTGCATCCCGGCCCGGTATGACGATCTCCCCGCCTGTGTGACGAAGGACTCACGAGGATCGTTCCGCGCAGGTCGAAGCGGATCGGATGGCCCCGGATCAGCCTCGCGGGGCCAACGCCTCCCACGTCACCGTGACTTCACCCTGCCGCCACCTCACGGGTCCGTCCGTCACCGGCCAGTCCGCCGTCAGGTCCCGGACCGCCCGGATCCAGCGCTGCCGGGCGCCGTAGGAGGCGTAGGGGGCGGCGGCGGCCCAGGCGCGGTCGAAGTCGCGCAGGAAGGCGTGCACGGGCTCGCCCGGGACATTGCGGTGGATGAGCGCCTTGGGCAGCCGCTCGGCCAGGTCCGACGGTCGTTCCAGGGAGCCCAGTCGGGTCGCGAAGGTGACCGTGCGCGGCCCCTCCGGGCCGAGCGCGACCCATACGTGCCGACGCCCGATCTCGTCGCAGGTCCCCTCGACGAGCAGTCCGCCGGGCGAGTCGGCCGTCGCGGGGGCGAGGCGGGAGCACAGCCGCTGCCAGACCGCGGCGACCTCGCTCTCGTCGTACTGGCGCAAGACGTTGGCGGCCCGCACGAGGTGCGGACGCTGGGGGAGGGGGATCTCGAAACCGCCGTGCCGGAAGACCAGTCCCTCGCGCTCGTACGGCCGGGCCGCGGCCACCCGGGCCGGGTCGATCTCGACGCCCACCACGCGTGCGTGGGGCACGGCCGAGCGCAGGCGCCGAAGCAGTTCGACGGCGGTCCAGGGGGCGGCCCCGTACCCGAGGTCGACCGCCACCGGGTCGGCGGCGCGGCGCAGCCGGTCGCCGTACGCGGCCACGATCCAGCGGTCCATGCGGCGCAGCCGGTTGGGGTTGGTGGTCCCGCGGGTGACCGTGCCCACGGGGCGGGCGGAGGCGCGGGATGTCATGCCTATGAGGGTATGCGCCCGCGTCCGCCGCGGATGCACGCGATCTACGCTCGAACGGTTGAGCGACACTCGGTAATGGCTCGGCAAAAACCACCCCGCATGGAATGGGAATGCCTTCCTCCGGTGTTTCACCCCCTTGGAGGGCGCGCTGCGTCCCCGCACGGCATGCCCGAAGCGAGGAGGAACGCCACGTGAGCCAGTACGTCAGCAGGCTCGGGCGGCGCTCGGGGGCAGCGCCCGCACGGCTCAGGCTGCCGCACCGCAGGCCCCGCAGGGTCGCCATGCTCTCCGTGCACACCTCGCCGCTGCACCAGCCCGGCACCGGCGACGCCGGCGGCATGAACGTCTACATCGTGGAACTCGCCCAGCGCCTGGCCGCCATCAACATCGAGGTCGAGATCTTCACCCGTGCCACCACCGGCGCCCTCCCGCCGGCCGTCGAACTGGCCCCCGGCGTCCTCGTCCGGCACGTCGACGCGGGCCCGTACGAAGGTCTCGCCAAGGAGGAGCTGCCCGCCCAGCTGTGCGCCTTCACCCACGGCGTGATGCAGGCCTGGGCCGGCCACCGCCCCGGCTACTACGACCTGGTCCACTCGCACTACTGGCTCTCCGGGCACGTCGGCTGGCTCGCCGCCCAGCGCTGGGGCGCCCCCCTGGTGCACGCCATGCACACCATGGCCAAGGTCAAGAACGCCAGCCTGGCCGAGGGCGACACGCCCGAGCCCGCCGCCCGGGTGATCGGCGAGACCCAGATCGTCAGCGCCGCCGACCGCCTCATCGCCAACACGGCGGAAGAGGCCGCCGAACTGGTACGGCACTACGCCGCCGACCGCGACAAGGTCGCCGTCGTCCACCCCGGGGTGAACCTCGACCGCTTCCGCCCCGCCGACGGCCGCGCCGCCGCCCGCGCCCGCCTGGGCCTCCCGCAGGACGCCCTGATCCCCCTGTTCGCGGGCCGCATACAGCCCCTCAAGGCCCCCGACGTCCTGCTGCGCGCCATCGCCGTACTCCTCGACGAACGCCCCGACCTGCGCGGGAACCTCGTCGTGCCGATCGTGGGCGGCCCCAGCGGCAGCGGCCTGGCCAAGCCGGAGGGCCTCCAGAAACTGGCCGCGCGCCTGGGCGTCACCGACGTCGTACGGTTCCGCCCGCCGGTCGGCCAGGACCAGCTCGCCGACTGGTTCCGGGCCGCGTCCGTACTCGTCGTCCCCTCCTACAGCGAGTCCTTCGGCCTAGTCGCGATCGAGGCACAGGCGGCCGGCACCCCGGTGCTCGCCGCCGCGGTCGGCGGCCTGCCGGTGGCCGTGCGCGACGGCGAGACCGGGGTGCTGGTCCGGGGCCACGACCCGGCCGCCTACGCGCGCGTGCTGGCCGACTTCGCCGACCGCCCCGAACTGCTGTCCAGGATGGGACCCGCCGCCGCCCGGCACGCCCGGTCCTTCGGCTGGGACACCGCGGCCGCGGCCACCGCGGACGTCTACACGGCCGCGGTGCAGTCGCACCGGCGTCGCGTACGCTCCCACCATGGCTGACAAGGCTGACATCGCTCACCGGACCGAAGCGGAGCGGGCCGCCCGGGCCGTCGAGAGCTTCCTGACGGACGCCGGACCGGAGTGGGAGAGCCCCGCACCCGGCACCTTCGTCGTGCAGCTCCCCGGCACCCGGAAACTGAAGACGACCGTCTCGCTCGTCGTCGGCCGCCACTCCCTCTCCCTCAACGCCTTCGTCATCCGCCACCCCGACGAGAACGAGGCGGGCGTCCACCGCTGGCTGCTGGAGCGCAACCTCAAGCTGTACGGCGTGAGTTACGCCGTCGACCCGCTCGGCGACGTCTACGTCACGGCCCGCCTCCCGCTCGCCTCGGTCACCGCCGACGAGACCGACCGCATCCTCGGCCAGGTCCTGGAGGCCGCCGACGGCGCCTTCAACACCCTGCTGGAACTGGGCTTCGCCTCGGCGATCCGCAAGGAGTACGCCTGGCGCGTCTCCCGCGGCGAGCCGACCGGCAACCTGGACGCGTTCGCACACCTGACGAGCCGCCAGGCCGACTGACCGGCCGGGTGCCGCTCCGTCAGGCAGTGCGCCCGGACGCCGACCCGCCGACCCGGTAGCGCCCCGGCGTCACCCCCACCAGCCGCTTGAAGTGCCTGGTCAGATGGGCCTGGTCGTAGAAACCGGCCGCCACCGCCACCTCGCCCGGCGGCTGTCCGTCCAGCAGCAGACGACGGGCGAGCTCGACCCGGCGGGACATCAGGTACTGGTGCGGGGCGATGCCGTACGCGCCGCTGAACGCCCGCACCAGATGGGCGGGATGGGCGGCCAGCAGCCCCCCGGCCTCGTCCAGGGCGAGGCCCTCGGCCACCCGCTCGTCGAGCAGTTCGCGCAGCCTGCGGGCGACGACGGGATCCCGGCGCGGGGCCCGCACGGCGTCCTGGGGCCGCAGCAGCGTCCGCAGCCGCTCGCCGAGGAACGTCAGCCGGCTCTCGGCCTCCAACTCGTCGCCGGGACGCGCCAGCGCGGTGTGCAGCTGTCCGACCCGCAGCCGCAGCACCGGATCACGCAGATCGGGCCCGTCGACCGCAGCCCCGATCAGATGCTCGCCCAGCCGTGAACTGTCCAGGTAGAGGACGCGTTTGCGGAAGCCGTCCGGGGTGGCGGGGGAGCCGTTGTGCGGGACGTGCGGCGGCAGCAGCGAGACGGTGTCGTGCGGGGTGCCGTGCCGGTGCCGGTCGAGGTCGTACCGTACGGCCCCGTCGTCGACGATGAGCACCGTCCACGCCTGGTGCACGTGCATCGGATAGGCGTACTCGGTGAAGTGCGCGTGGAGCACCTCCACGACACCGGGCACGCGGGGGCGCCAGGCGGAGACGTGGTTGCCGCCGTCACTCGAGGTGGCCATGCAAAGAACGTACAAGACGACGCCGGACGGCGTTCGGCAGTCTCGAGGCATGAGCGAGCAGCCCCGATTCGACACCAAGATCGCCGTCCTGCTGCGGGAGGACCTGGAGACCTGGCAGCGCCTGAACGTCACCGCGTTCCTCACCAGCGGCCTCGGCACGGTCGTCCCCGAGGTGATCGGCGAGCCCTACGAGGACGCCGACGGCGTACGGCACCTGCCGATGTTCCGGCAGCCGGTACTGGTGCTCGAAGGTACGAAGGAGACGCTGACGGCGGCCCACACCAGGGCGCTGTCCCGCGCCCTGCCCCGCGCGCTGTTCACCTCCGACCTCTTCGCCACCGGCAACGACCACGACAACCGGGCGGCGGTGCGCGCGGTGCCCACGGCGGCGCTGGACCTGGTGGGGCTCGCCGTGTACGGACCGCGCAACGCGGTGGACAAGGTGCTCAAGGGCGCCCGAATGCACCCCTGAGCCCGAGGTTCACGGCTTGGCGGCAGTCTCGGGCGAGGCCGTGGACGAGGTGGGGGCCGAAGCCTTGGCCCGCTCGTCCGCCGGCCGCCCGTCCGCCACCCGTTCGTCCGCGACCCGTTCGTCCGCGGCGAGCGACCGCATCAGCGCCCCGTACCCGACCGCGGCCCCCGTCCCGACCACCGCGCACAGGCCCCACAGCCACTCCGCGCCGAACCGGTCGATGACGAAACCGGACATCAGCGGGGCGACCAGGGCCGCCACCGACCACGACATGGTGTACATGCCCTGGTAGCGCCCGCGTCCGTGGACCGGGGAGAGCCGGACGACGAGGCCGGTCTGCGTCGGCGCGTTGACGATCTCGGCGAGCGTCCACACGCACACCGTGAGGGCGAAGACGCCGACCGACCCGGCGAAGGCGGTGAGCCCGAAGCCGTACCCCGCGAGCATCGAGGAGACGACCAGCAGCCGTCGCGGGTCCTGGTGCTCGATGAGCCGGGTGACGGGGATCTGGAGGGCGACGATGAGGAAACCGTTGACGGCGACCGCCAGGCCGTAGTCGGCCGGGGTGAACCCGGCCTCGCCCATGGCGACGGGCAGCCCGACCGACCCCTGCTGGAAGATCACCGCGACCAGGAAGGACAGCCCGACCACGCTCATGAAACGCCGGTCGCGCAGCACGGTCCCGAGCCCGACCTCGTCCGCGGCCTTCTTCTCCGCCGCCGTGTGCTGCGGACGGGACTCCGGGACCTTCAGGAAGACGACGACCGCGCAGGCCAGGGTCATCCCCGCCTCGATCAGGAACCCGGCGAGGTAGCTGAACTCGGCGATGAAGCCGGCCGCCATGGAGGAGACGGCGAAGCCGAGGTTGATGGCCCAGTAGTTGAGCGAGAAGGCCCGCACCCGGTCCTCGGGCCGCACGATGTCGGCCATCATCGCCTGCACGGCCGGCCGGGAGGCGTTGCTGGCCATTCCGACGAGGAAGGCGACGCCGGCGATGGCGACGGGATCGTGCATGAACCCGAGCAGCGCCACCGACAGGGCGGTGGACACCTGGGCGATCAGCATCGTGGGCCGCCGCCCGAGACGGTCGGTCATCACGCCCCCGCCCAGGGAGGAGATGACACCGCCGAGCCCGTGCAGCGAGGCGACCAGACCCGCGTACGAGGCGGAGTAGCCGCGGTCGAGCGTCAGGTACAGCGCCATGAAGGTGGCGACGAACGCCCCGAGCCGGTTGACGAGGGTGCTGGTCCACAGCCACCAGAACTCGCGCGGCAGCCCGGAGACGGTCTCGCGGGCGGAGCGCCTCAGAGCGGTGACGGACATGGAGGTACTCCCACGGTTGTAAGCGGCTCAGGCGGTGCGCACAACTTACGGTCGCGGGCCTCGGACAGACCACTCAATTAACAGATCCAGTCAACTGTCGGCACCCCCGCACCGGCTCCCACCCGGCTCTCCCCGTTCGCCGCATGTCCGTCCCCTGTCCGGCCCCTGTCCGGAGTCCGTTCCGTGGGCAGGAACGCCCCGCCCCAAAGCCTTCGATTAGGCTCATACGCATGGCCGACGCACCGTACAAGCTGATCCTCCTCCGCCACGGCGAGAGCGAGTGGAACGCGAAGAACCTGTTCACCGGCTGGGTGGACGTCAACCTCAACGAGAAGGGCGAGAAGGAGGCGGTCCGCGGCGGTGAGCTGCTGAAGGACGCCGGCCTGCTGCCCGACGTGGTCCACACGTCCCTCCAGAAGCGCGCCATCCGCACCGCGCAGCTGGCTCTGGAGTCCGCCGACCGCCACTGGATCCCGGTCCACCGTTCGTGGCGCCTGAACGAGCGCCACTACGGCGCCCTCCAGGGCAAGGACAAGGCGCAGACCCTCGCGGAGTTCGGCGAGGAGCAGTTCATGCTCTGGCGCCGCTCGTACGACACCCCGCCCCCGCCGCTCGACCGCGACGCCGAGTACTCCCAGTTCGACGACGCGCGCTACGCGACGCTGCCGCCGGAGCTGCGCCCGCAGACGGAGTGCCTCAAGGACGTCGTCGTCCGCATGCTCCCGTACTGGTTCGACGGCATCGTCCCGGACCTGCTGACCGGCCGCACGGTCCTCGTCGCCGCCCACGGCAACAGCCTGCGCGCCCTGGTCAAGCACCTCGACGGCATCTCCGACGCCGACATCGCGGGCCTGAACATCCCCACGGGCATCCCCCTGTACTACGAGCTCGACGCCGACTTCAAGCCGGTCACCCCGGGCGGAAAGTACCTCGACCCGGAAGCGGCCGCGGCGGCCATCGAAGCGGTCAAGAACCAGGGCAAGAAGAAGTAACCGTTCACCAGCAAGCCCCCGACCTGCGAGTTCCTCGCGGGGCGGGGGCTTTTTGGTGGGGCTGGGCCGTTTGTGGGCCGTCAGGTGCGACGACGCCAGCGGCGGATGCGGACATCGAGGACGATCAGCAGCGCCACGGGGACGGCGATCCGGCTCGGCGCGTCGGCCCAGAGGGCGAGCGCACCGCCGGCTGTGCCGATGAGCGCGATCGGCAAGTCGCGGAACCAGACGTCGACGGTGACACCTGTGCGTGGGACCATAGGTTCCCTCCGAAGGATGCGATGCGTTGCTATATCGGAGACAGGGCCGCTCCCGGACAGGGGAGCGGCCCTGAATTTCGCGTAAAGCCTTTCAGATGTTCAGCCCCTCTGTCGAATCTCCAGGTGGGGGCCTACTAGCATTGAATGTGCGGCTTCCAAAACATAGTTTGCGGGTGTCATTGGTACGGCGCGGACCCCGTGTTCGGCTTGTGGATCTTGGTCTGGGTTGTGGGTGTATCTAGCGTGCATGCATGCACGTCCAGTCGGTGGTCGGCTCGGCAGGTGCGGTTAGATGCGCCATTATCTGGTAGCCGAATATTGGAGCAGATTAGATGCTCCGGACTGTTAATCCGGACCCTTAACCGCGTTGTCTATCCGCGTTGCTTATTCGGCGCGGATAATCGGCGCACTATTTCCGCTCTGGCTGGTTCCCCTAAAGATCCGCGTAACAGCGTTACGAGTGCGCTCCTGGCTGGAGGGCATTAGGTGCGCGTACACCCGGAGCGTCAGGCCAGGGTCGGAGTGCCCCAGGTACTCGGCGAGGGCCTTGATGTTCTCCCCGGCGTCCAGGAGCACCGAGGCGTAGAAGTGCCTGAGCGCGTGCATGCCGTTCTCGCGGGACTCGGCGTACGACTCGCCCGGCTTCCGCTCAGGGATCACACCAGCCGAGGCCAGTCCCCGCTTCCATACCTCCTCGTTGAGGGACGTCCGCCAGACGTGACCACCCCGCGGCCCGGTGAAGATCAGCCGTTTGGTCACCGGAGGCCCGTCCGCCACCTTCCACGGCAAGGTGATGTCGACCGGCGGGAACCGGTTCATGTGGGATCGGAGGGCATCGGCGACCGGGCCGGGCAGCGGCACGTCCCGCAGCTTGCCGCCCTTGGGCGGGGCGAACACGGCCTTGCGCCGGCTCAGCTTCAGTTGCTGGACCACGTGGAGCGTGGTCACCGCGGAGCTCTTCACCGACGGCCTTCCCGGCGGGCACCCATGCTGAGGACGACGACCAGGCCCGGCTTCTGGTGCGAATGCTGGACCCGACACCTGGACGACGAACAACCGCCGACCCTCTTCGGCTCCTACGACGCGTACACCGAGGTCGAGGCGAACAGTTGGGTGTCCACGATCCTCCGGACCATCTCACCGGCCCTCGACGCGGACACCTCACAGGAGGCGTGGGGACAACTCCACGACCACCGGGTCAACACCCGCCGAGCCTTGATCCGCCGCGTCCCCTGGACAGTCTCAGTCAGACACACCCGCACACTCATCACCTGGACCGTGAGCCCGGTGACCTACCTCCGCCTCGCCTATCGCCGGAACAGCGAACTACCAGCGTGCGCGCACAACTTCAAACCGCGCCGGCATTGACGGAAGGACATCTACAAGCGGGGCTGCGCGACGCTTACCGTGCATCCATGCCCTGGGTGACCCTGCTAAGCGCAGTTGTCGGTGCAGTCATCGCGACCTCATCCGCAGCCCTGCTTGACCGATTCCGGTGGCGACGGGAGCGATACGACCACCTCGTCGGCGTGCGTCGCGCTCTGTACGGCGACTACCTCGAATGTCTCTCGCAGGCCCGCAACGCCTTCCGCAGCCTCGCCCGCAACCGAGAAGCCCCAGATACCGAACGGGAACGGATCTCCCGAGACAGCTTCGCCCCTTGCTACGGCATGCGCTACCAGATGTCGATCACCGCTTCGAAGGACGTCTTCCAAGCCTCGGAGGTCGCGTTCAGGCGCCTTCGCGATGTCCGCGACCTGGCAGCGGCGGGCACTCTGGCGAGCGACGACGCTTACGTCCATGGCCGAGTTGCGTACGAGGACGCGCTGACCCAGCTTCGCGCTGCTATGCGACAGGATCTCGGCGCCGACCGAACGACAGCACCACTTCCAGCGCCACGAGGGTGGGCAGGTCCACAGACTGCCCGACGCGCCGGAAGCTTACGGGGCCATGATCACTCGCCCCATGGCAGCTCCAGCCCAAAGTCTCGAAGCCAACCTCTCGCCGTCGTCAGCCCTCGGCAGGCGAGGTGCTGGGGGAGAGCACCCCCATCGTGTGACCGTTCGGGAGATCCTTGCGCGTCCGCCGGCGGTCCAGTTGGACCATTGCCTGCGGTCGCCTGCGAGAGGAGAATCCCCTCTGATCAAAAGGAGATGTGATGCTCGGCTTTATGGACTGGTCCGTATTAGCGCTGGGGTGTGCGCTGGTCCTCACGAGTCTCGGCGGCTGGTGGTGGGAGCGGACCAAGGTCCAAAAGGGAGCAAGTCCCGATCGAAGCAGGCGCTTCTTCGCGGCCTGGCTCCCCCTGCTCATGGGCGGGGAGTTGATCGGCGCCAAGGTGCCGCACCTGCTGCACGCGCCGTACTCCGTCGCCATGATCGTGGACGCTCTCAACTTTGTGTTGATATTCACCGTGGCGGTCCTGGCCTTCTGGATGCTTCGGGAGCGTGATCTCCGAACCAACCGCTGACGGCAACAGTCTCCGGGCCGTGCCACTCTCGTGCCAGAACGGACGGGGACTCACGGGGGACCGGGGGTTGCCGGGGTGGGTTCGGCAGGGCCTGCCCAAGGTAGGGAATCCGCAGGTCGCGTGCATGATCGCCCAACCTCGCTCCTAAAGCGGGTGTCGCAGGTTCGAATCCTGCCGGGGGCACAAGGGAAAAGGCCCCGGACCGATCATGGTCCGGGGCCTTTGACGTCCGCATCTGATATCAACGAGCACGGTCACTGACGACCGGGGCGCTTCCTGAGCAGCCGTCCATGTGACTCATGGCCTCCCGCTGGGTGTCCTGCACGACGTGCGTGTACACGTCCATGGTGATGCTGATCTGGCTGTGCCCGAGGATCTCCATCACGACGTGGGGCGCGACTCCGGCCGCCGTGAGGAGAGTGGCGGTGCCGTGCCGGGTGACAGCCCAGCCGTTCCCTTCGGCCCATTCCCTATCGCGTCATCCGTCACGCCCCCAGCGATTCCCTCGCCGGAGGCGCGATGCACGTCACAACTTGGCTAGAAGAGGCCCTTGTAGCCCTGCCAGCCCGTCGCGATCTTCACCCGGGAGGCGAACGTCCCCTTGCCGGTCCCGGCCTGGCGGTACAGGTTGCCCGCCGTGTCCCGCATGACCAGGTCGCCCTTGCCGTCCCCGGTGATGTCCGCGACGCCGACGACCGCGTTATACGTGGATCCCCACCCGGTGGCGATCCTCACCCGCGCAGCGAAGGTGCCGTTGCCCTTCCCGAAGTACCGGTACAGGTTGTTCGCCGTGTCCTGCGCGACCAGGTCGCCGATGCCGTCGCCGTTGAGGTCTCCGACGCCCACGACCTTTTTGTACGTCTTCCAGTTGTCGTAGAGCTTCACACGAGCTGCGAGCGTGCCGCCAGCGGTCCCCTTGTACAGGTACACCGCGCCGGTCGAGACGTTGCGGGCGATCAGATCCGGGCGGCCGTCCTTCGTGAGGTCTCCGGGCGAGGTGAGGACGTCGTACTGGTTCCAGCCGCTGGTGGCGAGGGTGGTGTACGACGTCGCCGACTTGAGCGGGGCGCCGCAGACCGGCTTGTACAGGCGCAGGGCGCCGGTGCTCAGCCGGACCAGGACGTCGTTGCAGCGGTCGCCATTGAGGTCGCCGAACGGCACGGCCCTGACCGAGGTCGACCAGCCGCTCGCCGAAACGCTCCCGGAGAACTTCCCGGCCCCGTCCCCCTGGTGGAAGGTGAGCCACCCCGAGGAGTTCATCGTCAGGAGGTCGCCGACACCGTCGGGCAGGGCCGAGCCGCCGACGTGGTCCCGCCACACCGCTGTGCCACCCGTCAACCGGACCGTGCCGGACTGGACCAACGCCGCTCCCTGCCCGTCCGCCGGCTGAGCCGTCAGCGTCCAGGTGTACGAGCCGTTGGGAAGCAGTCCGCCCGTCGTGTCCCGGCCGTTCCACGTCGTCGCGATCGAGTACTCGGCCGGTCCGCCACTGCGCGTGGCCACCACGCGGCCCGTGGCCTTGTGGCGTATCTCCACCCTCCAGGAAGCCGCCGGCTCGGAGAGCCACCATTCACCGCGCCAAGAGACCGGGGTCACGTCCGTCTCCACCCGCGCGGTGACATTCCGGTAGGGAGAGACCAGGGCCGCCTCGGGCCGCCCGGTGTGCAGGACGTGGACGGCCTGGTCCAGCGTGGAGTACGCGAGGTCACCGTCACGAGGGTCGAGCGCCACAAGCCCCGCGGCGTCGGTTGCCCACCGCTGGACGACCATCCCGGTCTGCAGGCCGTAGACACCCAGCCCCTGCCCGCCCCGGACGGCGACGACACCGTCGCCGAGGTAAGCCTGCGCGGTGGAGGGAAGCGGAATGTTCTTCCTGGACTGGAGGTCGTAGACGCCCGCGGCGTACGGAGCGGTACTGAAGTTGCACTTCCAGTACAGCCACCGGCCGACGGCCTGCAGATCGACCATGGAGGAGCACCCGGTGCTCACCGTGAAGGACGTCAGCGAGGCCCCGGTGCGCGCATCCTTGGCCGTGACCTTGCCGCCCGGGGCCGAGGACCACAGAGTGGTCCCCCAGATCGCACCCCTCTGGTACGGCTCCGTGTGCACGACCTTGCCGGAGTCGATGTCCACGACCCGAAGTTCCCGGCTGCCGCCAGCAGGTGTCCCGTCGACCAGCACCAGGTTCTCGGATGCCCCCACGATCCTCATCTGGTCCGGGGAATCGTCGAAAGAATCCTGGAGGCCCGTTTCGATCGGCGTTCCGGGAAACGTCTCGCCCTTGCCCACGACGAACAGCTTGGGCTGCCAGCCGCCGTCCACGCTCACTGCCCCGCGGTACACGGTCCGGCCGTCCCCGGTGGGATACAGCTCGGGGCACAGCCCGTTGCCGACGCTGCACTTGTTGTACGGGGCCGACAGGCTGCCGATCCGCACGCGCTCGCCGTATCCGGGCGCGGTTTCGGTGAGCAGGCGGTCGTACGCGAAGGTGGCCCCGTCGCCGTACTCCAGGGTCCTGACGGTGCCGTGATCCAGCGTCAGCCGCTGGAGCCGCATCGGGACCGGCGGGATGAGGAGCACACGAGCCGCGTACGGTACGCCGTCCGCCCCGGCGGTGATGTCCTGGTAGCCGTAGTCCTCCGCGGACTGGCCGCCGACGAGTTGAACGCCGCCGTCCGGCCGGACGGCAACACGGTCCGCCACCGCACGGGCGAGAAGCGTCCGCTCGCCGGAACCGTCGAAGGGGACGGCCACAACCTTCCAGATGGACGCCTCGTACTCCTTCTGACCGAGCGAAGAGTCATAGCGGGCCACGATCAGCGAGTCACCGACGACGCCGAGAACCTTCGCGTCCTTGAGACTGACCTGAATCTCGCGCACGGGGGTGTCGAACCGGCCCTGCTCATAGATCCGCACGCCGCCGGCCTGGGGGGTAACCAGATGAACGGCGGTCACCACGGAATTCCCATACACCGTGCCGTACGGCAGAAACGTGGCTTCCGCGGTGCGGAGATCGATCCAGGCGTACTGTCCGACGTCCTCTCCGGGGACCTTCAGGAGTGAGAGGAACCCGTGGACGCCGGCCCGCGCGTTCATGATGATGGAGGCACCCTCCGGAAGGCCTGTCACGCGGCGGTCCGCCGTGGTCCCGTTCTCATTGCTCAGCAGATGAAACTCAGTCCACTTCCCGTCGGCACCGGCTCCGCCCTGGGTCACCACGGTGGTCCCGATCGCCCTGCTGTAAACCTGACCTGCGGGGACAGTGACGGTCGTGGTCTCGTCGGTGACCATGTTCCGCAGCAGTACCTCGCCCGTGCCACCGCTCGGCGGCAGCGCCACGACGTCCGATGCCGCTCCGTAGTACTCGACAGGGTCGTGCGGCTGCGTGCCCTCGAGCTTTCGGGTCGAGCCGTCCACGCCCGTCCACTCCAGTCCGGAGGGACCGCTCGTAGTGGTGGCGGAGTGCAGAAACCCGGAAGGCCCGACGCTCACCACAGATCCGTAGCCCGGTGTGGCGCGCATGGTCGCGGGAATCGTGGTCTCACTGAACGTTCCTGCATCGGCCAATGCGACCCAGGAGGCAGGACCGACAGCCAGCGACAGCGACACGACCGCCGTGACGGCACTGCGGAGGAGGACACGTTCGGCCACTTGATTCCACCCCTGACGTGAAAGGACCTGGAGCAGGCAGGGGAATCGGCTCGGTTCTCAGTACTCACAGCAAGCAGGCCGGTCAATCCCGGCGCCCTCCGCCCCCCACACCCGAGTGATCGATCCTAACAACAGGCTCACAGGCCACGGAAGAGAATTTCGAACCCGTTCAATAAGCCGGGGCCGCACTCAACAGGACTGTGGGGCACAAGATCTGACGTCAAGTCAGGCAAGAAGGCGATCATGCTGGCAGACCAACAGACGGGGCGGGGATGCAACCATTCCCTTCAGAGCGGGAACCCCCGGAGCCGACGGCGCGCTTGAGACCATAGCCACAGGTACTTACAACGGACCGTCAGTGATCAACGGTCGGCTGTAGCGCGTCGGCCCCGCACCACAAGCGCACCATGTCGAGCGGGGAACAGCGGGGAATCACGGTGAAAGCGGCCCAGCCCAACGCGGTCACCCCGCAGCCGTTCGCCCAGGTCAGCTCCCGATTCACCTGCAGATGACCGCAGCTTCCCAAGCTGAGGTCCTGGGGCGACGGTCTCGCGGTACGGTGCGGGCTTCATATGGCGCCCTCTCGGAGAGCAAGTGGATCTGCTGAACAGCCGTGTTGCCCGCTTTGCGACCATGATCCTGCTGGGCTTGGCTGCACTCGCTATCGCCGGTTGCAACCCTGATCCGACCGACCCCGAGAACGTCGATCCGATCGCTCTGGTGAACAGTACATCGAACCCAGTGCGCGTCTTCTGGTGTGCCGGCGACGGGGACAACAAGTGCGCGGAGGAGCACGACCTAGGAGTCATCTCAGCAGGGGCACATCGCACCGTGCACATCTCCTCCTACGAAGTAATGCTGCACGTCGAGACAGCTTTGGGCTCAGGGGGATATGTCTGCGAAGACGATGCTTTGGGCAGTCGGATAGCTCTGAGCGCGTCGTACCCCTCCATGAAAGCCGCATACGACCACTGCCTGGACGGAGCCTCACCGAGCATCTCGCCCCGCTGAGATCCCGCGTGGACGTGCCCTTGCCCAGGAGTTGACATCCACCGCCGACATCAACGGCGGCAGACAGCGGCAAAGGTAGACGCACGTGGACGGCCAGTACCCTCAAGCCAGGTGGGCCTACCGAAGGAGTTTCAGCCCTCCAGATCGAACTCCTAAAGCGGTGGTCGGCCGGCGAGGCCGGTGACGGTACAGCAGCGAGGTGCGGCAGCGGGATTCGGCTGACGGTGACCTCGTAAGGCCGTAGCGCCGATGGCATGGCCCTCGCCGACGGATCCACATGGAGCTGCGGATCAGAAGGCCGCCGTTGAGAACGACGGTTCAACACCGGCGAAACGAGTGCGCTTCTTGGCCAAGGGTGCCTGCCTACGCCTGGTGACGTGGGCAGGCATCGCGTGAGGGCAGATGTCAGCTCAGCCGTCCGCCGAGTCCGCCGTCGGCGGCGATCTCGGCGATGCGGGTGAGGTCGTCGGCGGTCAGCGTCAGATCTACCGCGGTGACGTTCTGTGCGACGCGGCCAGAGTTGCGCGAACCCGGGATGGGGACGATGTAGTCCTTCTGCGCGAGCAGCCATGCCAGCGCGAGCTGCGAGAGCGTGGCGCCCTTGCTCTCGGCGAACTTGGTCAGCTCGTTCGTGATGGCGACGTTGGCGTCGAAGTTCTCCGGGTTCCACCAGGCGATGCGCTGTCGGAAGTCGTGGGGGCCGTAGTGGTCGCGGGACTTCACGGCGCCGCTGAGGAATCCGCGGGCGAGTGGGGAGTAGGCGACGAAGCCGATGCCGAGTTCTTCCAAGACGGGGAAGAGGGGTTCGACCTCGTGGGTGAAGATCGAGTATTCGTGCTGGAGCACGGAGATGGGGTGCACGGCG
Organism: Streptomyces adustus; assembly: GCF_009377175.1. Taxonomy (GTDB): domain Bacteria; phylum Actinomycetota; class Actinomycetes; order Streptomycetales; family Streptomycetaceae; genus Streptomyces; species Streptomyces adustus. Next base: position 1,770 of record NZ_VJZD01000014.1, on the reverse strand, counting down.
TGGGCGCGGCGGATGACGTCTTCGCCGGCGTTGGACAGGCCGAGGTACTTCACCTTGCCCGCGTCGACGTACTCCTTCATGACGCCGACGACGTCTTCGATGGGGACGTTCGGGTCGGGGACGTGCTGGTAGAGCACGTCGATGACGTCCACTCCCAGGTTGCGCAGGCTGTTGTCGACGACTTCGCGGATGTGCTCGGGCCGTGAGTCCTGCCCGTAGGCGGGGGTGAAACCGAACTTCGTCGCGATGGTGACCTCGTCGCGGATCGGCGCGAGCGCCTGGCCGAGCAGCTTCTCGCCCTCGCCCCAGCCGTACATCTCGGCGGTGTCGAAGTGGGTCACGCCGAGTTCGTGCGCGCGGCGGATCGCGGCGATCGACTCGGTGTCGTCCGTCGGACCGTAGCCGACCGCGGTGCCCATCGCCCCGTAGCTGATCGCCGACGCGGTCAGGCCCTGGGTGCCCAGTGTCCTGGTCTCCACAAGATGCTCCTCAATCCAAACCAAACTGTTCGGTTTTACCGTACGTCCAGCTCACGGCACGGGCAAACCAAACGGTTCGGCCAGGTAGATTGAACGTATGACCCCTTCGACCGGAGCAGACTCCACCCGCGACCGCATCGTCACCGCGGCCACGGCCGAGTTCTCCCGGCACGGAATCGCCGGAGCCCGGATCGAACGCATCGCCAAGGCGGCACGCACCAGCAAGGAACGCCTCTACGCCTACTTCCGCAGCAAGGAAGAGCTTTACGCGACCGTCGCCGCCGACGAGCTGACCGCAGTCGCCGAGGCCACACGCCTGGACCCCACCGACCTCCCCGGATACGCCGGACGCGTCCACGACTACTTCACGGCCCACCCCGACCGCCTGCGCCTCATGAACTGGGGCCGCCTCGAACTGGGCGACGGCAGGCCGGCCGCGCCGGACGACCCGATCCAGACCACCGTGCGCCACAAGACCGAGCAACTGCGCAACGCGCAGAAGGCCGGCCACCTGGACCCGGCATGGGACCCCGCCGACATCCTGGTGTTCGTCAACCAGCTCGCCATGTCCTGGGCCGGACAGACCGACCTGATGCCCGCCGACGAGACGGAGCGCGTGCGCTTCCTGTCCGCGCGGCGAGCGGCCATCGTGGCAGCCGTGCAGCGCCTCTTCCCCGCCGCTACGGTCGGCCAGAACAGCGATCTGGCGAGTCCGCCGAGCAAGACGTGAGGACCAACCGTGAGTACGAATGACTCGTGCCAGACTCGTGCCAGATCGTGCGGGGAACCACGGGGAACAGCGGGGAACTCCTTGACCGTCCACCAGGCGTCTCCGGTCCTCTGCCGCGGGTCAGGGCCAGAGCAAGCTCTAGATGCCCTCAGCTTCCCAAGCTGAGAGCGTGACGGGTGCACATCGAGTGGCCGCATCGCCCTTGTTTCCAAGGCGTGTTGCCTTCGGTGTGTCAGCAACGGCCATCTGCACGGATGCAGCCTGTCGTCACCGTTCCGTCACAAGTAGTCGCCGCACGGAACCCTGCCGCTCTCCCGCCCTATCTGCACTCACGCACCACGACCACGCGTACCGCGGGGCAATAACCGACGACCGAAACCCGCGGACGAGACGACTCAGGGGGACGACAACATGCGTCACAGCAACGGCATTCGCAGGGCGGCTCTGGCGACGACGGCGGTCACGGCCGTCGCGGCTGCGGTGACCGGCATCCTGCCCGGCACCGCCATGGCGGCGAGCACCACCACCTCTACCCCGCCGCCCGCCTGCCCGGCCTCCGCC
>NZ_VJZD01000149.1 GCF_009377175.1 Streptomyces adustus | reverse complement strand
TACCGGACCCGCCCCCTGACCCCGACCGGGAGTCCCCAAGTTGGCCACTGGTACGGAACCTCATCCGAACAGCGGCGGCGTCCGGTCCGCGACGCGCGCCGCGATCGACGCCCCGCACCTGCGGACCGACCGGTGGTGGCTGGCCCCGGCCACCACCGCCGCCGGGCTGCTCGCGTTCATCGTGTACTCGACCTGGCGGGCCTTCTCGAACGCGCACTACTACGCGGCACCGTACGTCTCGCCGTTCTACTCGCCGTGCCTGGCGGAGAACTGCCGGACCATGCACGCGGGACCCAACGCCGACCTCTTCGGCAGCTGGTGGGCGCTCTCCCCGGCGATCATCATCCTGATCTTCCCGCTGGGCTTCCGGCTGACCTGCTACTACTACCGCAAGGCGTACTACCGCAGCTTCTGGGCGTCGCCGCCGGCCTGCGCGGTCGCCGAGCCGCACCGCACGTACACCGGTGAGAGCCGCTTCCCGCTGATCCTCCAGAACATCCACCGGTACTTCTTCTACGCCGCGATCGTCGTGGCCGGGATCCTGACCTACGACACCGTGCTGTCCTTCCGCGACGAGCACTACCGCTGGGGCCACATGGGTCTGGGCACCCTGGTCTTCCTGGTCAACATCACGCTGATCTGGGCGTACACCGTGTCCTGCCACTCCTGCCGGCACATCGTCGGGGGCAAGCTCAAGCACTTCTCCCGGCATCCGGTGCGCTACCGGATGTGGCAGTTCGTCGGGCGGCTCAACGCACGTCACATGCTGCTGGCGTGGTCGTCGCTGGTGAGCGTGGCGCTCGCCGACTTCTACGTGTACCTCGTCGCGTCCGGGGTCTTCGACGACCCCCGCTTCTTCTGACGATCCACGCTTCCACCGATCCGCGCTTCTACTAACGAGTGGGGCCTATTGATGTCCGTGGTCGACCGTCAGGAGTGGGACGTCGTCGTGGTCGGGGCCGGCGGCGCCGGTCTGCGCGCCGCGATCGAGGCGCGTGAGCGCGGCGCCCGTACGGCCGTCATCTGCAAATCGCTGTTCGGCAAGGCGCACACGGTGATGGCCGAGGGCGGCATCGCCGCGGCGATGGCCAACGCCAACGAGCACGACAACTGGCAGGTCCACTTCCGCGACACCATGCGCGGCGGCAAGTTCCTCAACCAGTGGCGGATGGCCGAGCTGCACGCGCGCGAGGCGCCGGACCGGGTGTGGGAGCTGGAGACCTGGGGCGCGCTGTTCGACCGTACGAAGGACGGCCGGATCTCCCAGCGCAACTTCGGCGGCCACGAGTACCCGCGCCTGGCCCATGTGGGCGACCGCACGGGCCTCGAACTGATCCGGACCCTCCAGCAGAAGATCGTCGCCCTCCAGCAGGAGGACCACCGGGAGACGGGCGACTACGAGAGCCGTCTCAAGGTCTACCAGGAGTGCACGGTCACCCGGGTCCTGAAGGACGCCGGCGGCCGGGTCTCGGGGGTGTTCGCCTACGAGCGCGAGTCCGGCCGCTTCTTCGTCCTGGAGGCACCCGCGGTCGTGATCGCGACCGGCGGCATCGGCAAGTCGTTCAAGGTGACGTCGAACTCGTGGGAGTACACCGGCGACGGGCACGCGCTGGCCCTGCTGGCCGGGGCGCCGCTGCTGAACATGGAGTTCGTCCAGTTCCACCCGACCGGCATGGTCTGGCCGCCGTCGGTGAAGGGCATCCTCGTCACGGAGTCGGTGCGCGGCGACGGCGGGGTGCTCAGGAACTCCGAGGGCAAGCGGTTCATGTTCGACTACATCCCCGACGTCTTCAAGGAGAAGTACGCCCAGTCCGAGGAGGAGGGCGACCGCTGGTACGAGGACCCGGACCACAACCGGCGTCCGCCCGAACTGCTCCCCCGCGACGAGGTCGCCCGCGCCATCAACTCCGAGGTGAAGGCGGGCCGCGGCTCCCCGCACGGCGGGGTGTTCCTGGATGTGTCGACGCGGATGCCCGCCGAGGTGATCCGGCGCCGACTGCCCTCGATGTACCACCAGTTCAAGGAGCTGGCCGACGTCGACATCACGGCGGAGGCGATGGAGGTCGGGCCCACCTGCCACTACGTGATGGGCGGCATCGCGGTCGACTCGGACACGGCCGCCGCCCGCGGGGTGCCGGGGCTGTACGCGGCCGGTGAGGTCGCGGGCGGGATGCACGGCTCCAACCGGCTCGGCGGCAACTCCCTTTCCGACCTGCTGGTGTTCGGACGGCGGGCGGGCCTGCACGCCGCCGAGCACGCGGCCGGCCTGGCCGACGGGCGGCCGGCGGTGGACGAGGCCGAGGTCGACCGGGCGGCGGCGGAGGCGCTACGGCCGTTCTCCGCGGAGGGACCGGCGCCGGACGGGCGGGAGGGGCAGCCGCCGGAGAACCCGTACACCCTGCACCAGGAACTCCAGCAGACGATGAACGACCTGGTCGGCATCATCCGCCGCGAGGCCGAGATGGAGCAGGCCCTGGAGAAACTGGCCGAGCTGCGGGTACGGGCCCGGCGGGCCGGGGTCGAGGGCCACCGGCAGTTCAACCCCGGCTGGCACCTCGCCCTGGACCTGCGGAACATGCTGCTGGTCAGCGAGTGCGTGGCGCGGGCCGCGCTGGAGCGCACCGAGTCGCGCGGCGGGCACACCCGCGAGGACCACCCCACGATGGACCGCAGGTGGCGCCGCGCCAACCTGATCTGCCGGCTGGCCGACCCGGCCGGGGATCCGGCGGAACCCGAACCGGACGGCGGGCAGATCTCCCTCACCCGCGAGAACACCGATCCCATCCGACCGGACCTGCTCGCCCTCTTCGACAAGGAGGAGCTGGTCAAGTACCTCGCCGAAGAGGAGCTCTACGAGTGAGCAGCTACGAGGCCCGCTTCAAGGTGTGGCGCGGGGACACGAAGGGCGGTGGGCTGGAGGACTTCGCGGTCGAGGTGAACGACGGCGAGGTCGTCCTCGACATCATCCACCGCCTCCAGGCCACCCAGGCCCCCGACCTCGCCGTCCGCTGGAACTGCAAGGCGGGCAAGTGCGGTTCGTGCTCGGCGGAGATCAACGGCCGTCCCCGGTTGATGTGCATGACCCGCATGTCGGTGTTCACCCGGGACGAGACGATCACCGTCACCCCGCTGCGCGCCTTTCCGGTGGTCCGCGACCTGGTGACGGACGTCGGCTTCAACTACACCAAGGCCAGGCAGGTTCCGTCCTTCGTGCCGCCTGCCGGGCTCGGCCCCGGCGAGTACCGCATGCAGCAGGAGGACGTGGACCGCTCGCAGGAGTTCCGCAAGTGCATCGAGTGCTTCCTGTGCCAGGACACCTGCCATGTCGTGCGCGACCACGAGGAGAACAAGCCGGCGTTCGCCGGGCCGCGCTTCCTGATGCGGGTCGCGGAACTGGACATGCATCCGCTGGACGCGGCGGCCGAGACCGGGCTGGACCGCAGCCGCACGGCCCAGGACGAACACGGCCTCGGCTACTGCAACATCACCAAGTGCTGCACGGAGGTGTGCCCCGAGGGCATCAAGATCACCGACAACGCGCTGATCCCGCTGAAGGAACGGGCGGTGGACCGCAAGTACGACCCGCTGGTGTGGCTGGGGTCGAAGATCAGGAGGCGTTCTCCGGAGTGACGGCGCCGGGGGTGCGGCCGGGGCGCTGGGCGAGCCACTGGACGCCCAGGCTCCCCATCCACAGGAACCAGCCGATGAGCGGGAGCGTGTCGAACTTCGCGGGCAGCACGCCGAGGAACATCCACAGGGACATCCCGACCGCGCCGAGCAGCTGGCCGTACCCCCACAGCTTCGGACGCAGGACGCGGTGCCGGCCGAACGGCACCACCCAGCCGGTCGTGACGCCCGCGATGCCGAACCCCGCCGTCGCCGCCACGGCCAGCACCGCCAGGACGACCAGAATCATGTGCATGGCAGTCATCGTCCCACCAGGGACCATGCGCACGCCAGGTGGTCATCGCGGATTTGCCCAGCCCTCGCGGTAGCCCGTCCAGTCGTCCTCCGTCGCCGCGAAGTCCACGTACAGGGCGACGCCGAAGTTCGCGCGGTCGTGGTCGGTGCGGGACAGGCCCAGGCGGACCCCGCGGACCGCGGCGGGGACGGTCTCGGCGTGTGCCCAGTGCCCGAAGCGGTTCTCGTGGAAGAACGGCAGCCCCATCAGCAGGTCGGTGGTGGGCGGGGTGACCTCCAGGGCGAGGGAGGTCTGCTGGGCGACATAGCCCCCGTAGGTGCTCGGCAGCGGCTGCATGGTGTCGTACGACATCACGGCGATCTGGTCGACCCGGCGCGCGACCTGCCCGAAGAACTCCTGGGACCACCACTTCGGGTGCCCGGCGACGGTTCCCCAGAAGGAGTGGAACCCGGGGAGCGGGTCGATCTGGTGGGAGGCGACGGAGAGCGGCACACCGGCGGCCGCGGTGACCTTGTGCAGGGAGTCGAGGAGGGCGAGGTAGTTGCCGTCGCCCGAGTGCAGGGGCTCCAGGTCGAAGTGGACGCCGTCGAAGCCCGCGGCGAGGATCTCGCGGGTGGAGCGGACCACCGCGGCGCGGGTCGCGGCCCGCTCCAGACGCATGCCGTCCGGCCCCTCGGTGGCCAGCTTGTCGCCCAGCCAGGCCTGCACCCGGATGCCGGGCAGCTCGCGATGCACGGCCGCTATCAGCCAACCCGCCTGCGCGTACGACGACTTGGGAAGCGTCCCGTCGTGCTCCAGCGGGCCCGCGTGGACGTAGAGGTCGCGGATGCCGCTGCCGTCGAGGCGATGGGCCAGGGCCGTGATGTCGGCGTCGCGCTTGCGCCCGTCGACCCAGGCGTGACCGAGCCAGATCGCGTCCCGGCCCCGGGTGTACGTGCCGTCGGCGGGGTCGCCCGTGTAGTTCACCCGCAGGGCGGTCTCGGCGGCGAGCAGCGGCAGCAGGAGGGCCAGGACGAGCCCGAGGGCGATCCGCACCGCCCGGCGGGCGCCTCGGCGGCGGCGGGTGGAGGTGGGGGCTGCGCCGGAGTCGTCGGCGGGACCGGTGACGGCGTTCGCGTCGGGGTCTGCGCTCGTGTTCGCGTCGGGGTCTGCGCTCGTGTTCGCGTCTGCGTCTGCGTCCGGGGCTGGGTCCGCGCCCGGGTGCCGGGGTGCGTCCGGTGCCGCGTCCGCGCCCGGGTGCCGGGCTGGGTCCGGGGCCGCGTCCGCGCCCGGGTCCGGGGCTGCGTCCGGGTCCGGGGCCGCGTCCGGGTTCGCTCCTGCCTTCGTGTGCGTGTCCGGGTTCGGGTCTGTGTGGTCCATCCCAGGTCCCCCTCGTGTCTCGGCCCGCCCCTGGCGCCCCGTCCCGGACGCACACCGCTCGCGTGCCCGCATGGGCGGCCATACGCTCCCAAATGTGACGTCATCCTTGTTCCGGGGCCGGCCACGGCGTGCGACCTCGCACATACCCGTGCAGGTGGCACATGCCGCGCTGGGCGGGGTCCTTGGGCTCGTGTGGCTGGTGTTGCCAGGGATGACGACACAGAACGACCCGCCGGTTGCGATCACCGACCCGCGGCCCGTCTGCACCCCGGTCGCCTCCCAAGCGGCCCAGGCGTCCGCCGTCGATCTCGTCCTGCCGCTCGCGGCGGTGGGCGCGGCAGGCGTGGTCGCGGGCTACGGGTACGTACGGCGCACCCGTCGGGCCCGTACCCGGACGACCCCCGGCGGCCCATCCACCGCACCCGCCGTCGAACCGCTGGCCGAACTGGACCGGCGGACACGGGCGTCACTCGTCGAGGCGGACGACTGCATACGCACCAGCCGGGAGGAACTCGCCTGCGCGGTGGCCCTGTCCGGAACCGGGCCCGCGGCACCGTACGCGCGGGCGGTGCGGGAGGCCGAGACCGAACTGGCCGCCGCCTTCGCGATGCGGCAGCGCTACGACGAGGGCGTACCGGCGGAGGAGGCGGCCCGGCGGCACGCGCTCGCGGGCATCGACGGCCGGTGCGCGGAGGCGGGGCGGCGGCTGGACGCGGAGGCGGCGGGATTCGACCGGCTGCGCGGTCCGGAATTCGGTACCGGCGCGGCGCTGGAGGCGGCGGAGGCTCGGTTCCGGGAGCTGGCCGGCCGGACCGGAACGGCGCAGGCGACGCTCGCCGACCTGGCGGTCCGGTACGCGCCGACGGCGAGCGCCGGGGTCACGGGGTACGTCGAACAGGCCAAGGACCGGCTGGTGTTCGCCACCTCCCGGCTCAACCGGGCCCGCCAGACCGCCGATCGCGGCGAGCTCGGGCGGGCCGCCCTGCATCTGCGGGCCGCCGAGGGCGGGGTGGCCCAGGCGGCGGTGTTCGTGGACGAGGTGCACCGGCTCGCGACCGCGCTGACGACGGCCGCGCGGTGGCTGCCGGCCGCGCTCACGGGGGCGGAGGCCCAGCTCGCGCGGGTGCGGGCGGCCGGGCCCGCGGCGCTGCCCGCGGTGCCCTCGGGCGAGTTGCGGTCACGGCTGCTGCACGCGGACGCGGTACTGGACTCCGTACGTCAGGAGGTGACCGCACGGCGTCCGCACGATCCGCTGGGCCTGCTGCGCCGGGTCGTCGGGGCGACCGCGCCGCTGGACACCGGGCGGGGCGGGGTGCTGGCGGCCGCCGCGTCGCTGGTCGCCCGGTCCGAGGTCGCGGGCGCGGGCGGCTTCGTCACGACGCACCGGGGGGTGGTCGGTGCCGAGGCCCGTACCCGGCTGGCGGCGGCGGAACGCTGCCTGGCCCGGGTGGACGGCCGGTCGGGCGGCCGCGTCCCGCAGGACGGGGTGGCGGGTGCCCCGGGAGATAATTCGGCGGGAGCCTCGACGGACGCCCCGGCCGGTGTCCCGCTCGGCGTCCCGGCGGACGCGTCGGCGGACATCTCGGCAGACGTCCCGGCCGACGTCCCGGTGCGTGTCCCGGCGGAGGTACCTGCGGACGTCCTGGCGGAGGTCATGACGGATGCCCTGGCCTGCGGCGACCTGGCCACGCAGGCCCGGGAGCTGGCCGAGCTGGACGTACGCACGCACGGCAACCCGCACAACGGGCCCACCGCCCACGAGAGCGGCCTCGCCGGGGCGGTGCTCGGCGGCCTGCTGTCGCCCGGCGCCGCGCAGGACGGCACGCCCCCGAGCTTCGGCGGCCCCCGCACCCGCGACCGCAGGGGGCAGGCGCCCCCGTGACCGCGGGAATCCACCCGCGGCGCCTGCGCAGCGGCCCGCAACGCCCGTACGACCGCTCCAGGCCGCCCGGAGCGCCCGTCCCAGCCACCCGAGCCGCCCGGGGAGGCCCGGAACGCCGTGCAGCCGCCCGGCGCCGCCCGCGCGACGGCCCGCAAGCCCGTACAGCCGCCCGAGGTCGCCCTGAACGCCCGTACAGCTGCCCGTGCCGCCCGGGAAGGCCCGCAACGCCTGTATGCGGCCGGCGGTCGGTGGGTGTCTCAGAACAGGCTGAGCAATGCCTCCGCCGGGTCCATGAGGCCCGTCTCGCCGTCCGGGAGCGGGAGTTCGAACCACACCGTCTTGCCCCGGGGGGTGCGGCGCGAGCCCCAGGCGGCGGAGAGCAGGCCGACGAGCTGGAGGCCGCGGCCGCCCTCGTCGGTGTCGCGGGCACGTCGGCGCCGGGGCTGGACCAGGCCGGAGTCCCAGACCTCGCACACCAGGGTGCGGTCGAGGAGCAGCCGCAGCCGGATCTCGCCCTCGCCGTAGCGCAGCGCGTTGGTGACCAGCTCGCTGACGAGGAGTTCCGTGGTGTCGACCAGGGGCTCCAGGCCCCAGGTGTTCAGCTGGCCGCGCGCGTACTCGCGGGCGCGGCCGACGCTGCGCGGTTCGCGTGGCAGCGTCCAGTCGCCGACGGACTCGGTGGGCAGTCCCTGGACGCGGGCCATCAGCAGCGCGATGTCGTCCTCGCCGTGATGGGTGTCGAGGGTCCGCAGGACGTGGTCGCAGACGTCCTCCAGCGGGCGCGTCGGGTCGGTCAGCGCGCCCACGAACGCCTGGAGTCCCTCGTCGAGGGGATGGTCGCGGGATTCGACCAGGCCGTCCGTGTAGAGCGCCAGCAGGGCGCCCTCGGGCAGTTCGACCTCCACCTCCTCGAACGGCTCGCCGCCGACGCCGAGCGGCATCCCGGGCGGCACGTCGAGCATCAGCGCGGCCTCGCCCGGTTCGACGAGGACGGGGGGCAGATGACCGGCGTTGGCGAAGGTGCAGCGGCGGGTGACGGAGTCGTAGACCGCGTAGATACAGGTCGCGAGGTACACCTCGGAGAGGTCGGCCTCGCGGGGGCGGCGGGCGGCCCGGGTGGCCTGCTGGACCCCGCCGGGGGTGCCGAGTCCGCGGGCGATCTCGTCCAACGCCGAGAGCACCTCGGCGGGTTCGAGGTCGAGAAGGGCCAGGGTCCTTACGGCGGTGCGCAGTTCGCCCATGGCCACCGCCGCGCGCAGCCCGCGGCCCATCACGTCGCCCACCACCAGCGCCGTGCGGTGGCCGGGGAGTTCGATGACGTCGAACCAGTCGCCGCCGACCTCGCTGGGGCGGCCGGAGGAGACGTTGCCGGGCAGATAGCGGCAGGCGATGTCGAGACCGGAGGCGACCGGGTCGCCGGGCGGCAGCAGGGACCGTTGCAGGATCAACGCCCGCTCGTGCTCACGGCGGTACAGGCGGGCGTTGTCGATACAGACGGCGGCCCGCGCCGCCAGCTCCACCGCCAGGTCCCGGTCCCGGTCGCCGAACGGCTCGCTGCCCTTCGTCCGGGCGAACTGCGCCAGTCCCACGACCGTGTCGTGGGCGACCATCGGGACCGCGAGCGTGGACTGCACCAGGCCGCCGTCCTCGCCGGGGATGTGCAGCGGGCGGGCGGTGCGCAGGGCGTCCGCGCACGGGGAGTTGAAGGGGTAGTGGTGGACCGCGCCGACCGCGACGGGCCGGTCGCCGCCCGCGAAGGGCGCGTCGGACACGGCGCTGGCGAAGGCGACGCGGCGCAGTTCGGCGCTGCCGTCGGCGAGGCCGGGCGGGGTCTCGTCGCCGGCCAGCAGGCCCTGGTAGAGGTCGACGGTGGCGAGGTCGCAGAACCCGGGCACGACGACGTCGAGGAGTTCGCGGGCGGTGGTCTCCAGGTCGAGGGAGTTGCCGATCCGGGCGCCGGCCTCGTTGAGCAGGGCGAGGTTGCGGCGGGCGGCGGCGGCCTCGCGGGCGGCGGCGCGGCGGGAGGTGATGTCGGTGCCGAGCCAGGCGATGCCGATCGGGCGGCCGCTGCCGCTGTGCACGCGGTAGAGGTTGATGGACCAGTGGCGGCGTTCCTCGGAGCCCGGCACGAAGCCCGTGACGTGCATGTCCGTGATGGAGTCGCCGGTCTCCAGGACCCGGCGCAGGGTCGCGGAGACCCGGTCGGCCTCGCCGCGCGGCAGGTAGTCGTGGACGCCCTGGCCGCGGTGGTCGTCGGGGCTGCCGCCGAAGATGGAGGCGAACCGCTCGTTGGCGCGGCGCACCCGCAGGTCGGCGTCGATCAGCAGGAAGCCGAACGGAGATTGGCCGAATATCGCCTGCGAGGCGGCGAGGTCGGTCTCGATGCTGCGCAGGGTGCGGACGTCGACGACGATGCAGACGGCGGCCTTGTCACCCTCCGTGGTCCGGGTCGGCATGACATAGACCTCGGCGAGTCCCTCCTCGCCGCGCTCTCCGGCCGGGGCCTCCGGCATCCGGAAGGGGACCACCCCGGTCCACTCCCGGCCGTCGAGGATCTCGGCCATCTTGCGCTGGCCGCGTTCGCGCAGGTCGGGGTCGACGAAAGCCTGGATGGGATCCATGCCCACGGCACGCTCGGCGGGGATGCCGAAGATCTCCTCGGCGCGCAGGCTCCACTGGTCGACGATCCCGTCGGGGCCGATGGAGAAGGACGCGACCCGGATGTAGTCGTACATCGAGCCGGGCGGACTGATCTGCCACATGGGATCGCCGGACGGCACCTCCGCGTGGGCAGCGGTGCCCGAGGCATCCGCCCTCGCTCCGCCCGACGGGTCCTCGGACTCCGTCGCCTTCGCTGGTATCTCGCTCACGCGAACCGTCCCCTCCAGCTCACCGCGCCCGGCACCGGTCACCGGGGGCGGCTGCCCGCAGTATCCAGCACTACGGTGCCGCACGACACGGTGTTCACGATCACAGCACGGTCCAGGTTCTTTTCGGACCTGTCCGTGACAACACTTCCAGTCTTCTAACCAGGGAACACACCGTCGAACCACGTCCGCGGGGGATCATCATCGACCTGAATCGGCCAGTCGACAGGACGGGGGCGCGCGTACAGACGACTTCGGGGGACATAAGCCCCTAAACCGCTCGAAGAGACTGGTTTCAATGCCTCAGTCCGGCACCGCGAGTTCGAACCAGACGGTCTTGCCCGCGGATCCGGGGCGAGTGCCCCAGCGACGTGAGGAGGACGCGACCAGTTGCAGGCCGCGGCCGCTCTCGTCCTCCGGTCGGGCGGCGCGCTCGCGGGGCGGGTCGGGCAGCGGGTCGGAGACCTCCACCAGCACTCCGCGCCGCTGGGAGGGGCGGACGAGGCGGACACCGATGGGACCGGTGGCATGGCGCAGGGAGTTGGTCACGAGCTCGCTGACCAGCAGGGCCGCCATGTCACTGACGGATTCGAGATCCCAGCCCCGCAGCCGGTCCCGGACCACCGTGCGCGCGGCGCGGGCGGCGCCGGGGTCTGCGGGAAAGGTCCATTCGGTGCAGTCGCCTTCGGTGTCGATCACGCCGATCACTTCCCGGGCAAGCCGATCGCCCCATGTCCGGTTTCGAGGGGTTAATGGGCACATACCCGACATCCGGCGCGTGATACCGCCCTTCGGGGCGCACTGTGGCACAAACGGCGTACGGGGAGCTCAGATCGTGTCCGCGCCGGCGTCCGCTTCGGCGTCCAGGCGCGCGAGCGTCTCCCGCACCGCGGGCACATCCTGCTCCAGCCAGTCCACGTCCCAGATCTCGGCGGGGGTGAGCCAGCGCAGCTCGTCGTGGTCCTGGAGGGGCTTCGGGGCGGAAGAACCCGCGCGCAGCCGCGCGGTCCACACATACAGGACGTACGGCGGTCTCAGCGGCCATCGGCCCGGTACGCGCTCCACGGCCTCGGCCTCGACGCCGAGTTCCTCGCGCAACTCGCGTACGAGAGCCGCCTCGGGCGTCTCGCCCGGCTCGACCTTGCCGCCGGGCAGCTCCCAGCGTCCGGCCAGTTCGGGGGGTGCGCTGCGGCGCGCGGCGAGCAGGCGGCCACCGTCGAGCAGGGCGGCCCCGACCACCACGATCCGTTCCGTCATGGGCCGGAGCCTACGGGAGCGGGGTGGCGGGCAGGTCAGTTGCGGGTGGCGTCGTCGTGCTGCCCGATCCGCTCGACCCAGTACAGCTGCTTGTGTCCGCGGTGGTCGAGGCTGTCCGCGATCTTCTGCGCCTCGGCGCGGGTCGCGTACCTCCCCACGCGATAGCGATTGCCGTTGTCGTCCTGCCGTATGACGAGCCAGGGCAGTGCGATCGTGCCGCCGTCGTTCATCGCACCCCTCCCGCCCGCGCTTCGCCCCGCGCCCCGCCTTCTAACGAAACCGCAATCCGCATATGCCCGAGCCTACGCCTAACCTTCACGCAGCGAATACGCCTTTTCACAAAGAGGTACGCAACCGGCCAGCCCACAGGGGCGCACGGCATCGAACGCGCCCCGCGCAGAGTGCACCGAAACCGGTCGGGGCATGCCGGAGAGACCTGGGACGACCTGCGAGAACGACCGGAAGACAACGGCGCCCCCGACGGCCTCGACCGAGGTCCGTGCGGGGGCGACAGTTATGAGGTTGTGCGCAGGTTGTGCGCTACTTCACGGGAAGGTGGTACGCGACCCGATAGCGGTCCGCCGGGACGACCACGTCGGCCGTCTCCACCGGGCGTCCCGAGGCGTAGTACGTGCGCTGCACGACGAGGACGACATGGCCGGGCACCCCGCCCAGCGCGAGGAGTTCCTCCGCGAGGCCGGGACGGGCGCCGACCTCCTCGGTGACGTTGTCCACGATGACGTCGATGGCGCGCATCCGCTCGACCACGCCCATACCGCCGAGCGGTCCCTCCTCGGGCAGCATCACCGGCGTCCGCCCGGTCACCGCGAGCGGCTCCCAGGAGGTGGAGAGCATCATCGCCTCGCCGGCCTCCCGGAACACGTACCGCGTGCACATCACGCGGTCGCCGGGCTTGATGCCGAGCCGCTCGGCGACCGCGCCACTCGCCTCCGCCTGCGCGCTGTTGGACTCCCAGGTGCCGCGGGTGTCCGCGTCGGCCTGCTCCTGGCGGAAGGGGGTCGCGCCGCCGGTCGGGCGGAACCCGGAGCGGGCGATCCGGCGCGGCACGGGCCGCTCGCGCACATACGTCCCCGAGCCGGAGCGGCCCTCGACCAGCCCCTCGGCCATCAGCACCTTGCGCGCCTCCAGGGCGACGGTGTCCGAGACGCCGTACTCCTCGCGGATTCTGGCCTGGGAGGGCAGCCGGGTGTGCGGTGGCAGCGAACCGTCGACGATCTTCTTGCGGAGATCACCCGCGACGCGCAGATACGCCGGCTGCTCACCGAATGTCACTGGCCGCTCCCATCAGGTTGTACAGACAGCAACAGCCTGGCAACCGTGGGTCGTCCCGTGCAAGCGAAGGCCAGGGAATCACTCGATGTGATGACTTGTGGTTGTGGAGGGCTTTACGCAGGCACTTTCTCCCCACTCCGGCCGCGCTCACACATCGAGGTCGCCACTGCCCCCGCCGCCGCCCGCGCCGCCGCCGTGGTCGTCGTACGACGGCGGGGTGGTGGCCAGCCCCAGAGCCTTGCGCGCGGTGACCGTGGCGGCGTCGTCGATGAACTCGTACCCGCTGTCGTAGTGCGCGTAGAACGTGTCCGCGTCGTCGGCCGCGGCGGCCTTCGCCCACTCCTTGCGGGCGGCCTCCACGTCCTTCACCAGGGCGGCCACGGGACGCTCGGCGGCGGCCGGCCAGTCGTGCGCGCGCAGCGCCGCGGCCTGCGCCGCGAGCCCGTCCTCGACGTCGCCCGCCCAGTCCGTGTTGACCTTCAGATCCTCCTCGGGATAGTCCAGGGGCTCCTGCGCGAGCGCGGTGTCCAGCGCGCGGGCCGCCTTCAGGAAGGCCTCCTGGTCCGCGTCGAGCATCGAGGCGTCGTTGCGCAGCGAGCCGCTCAGCGTGGCGTCCTCGTCCGTGTTGCCGAAGAAGCAGGTGATCTCGCGGTCGCCGACGTCCCAGGACTCCTCGGTCGGGGTGAAGTAGTACACGTCGACGTCCTCGGGCACGGCCCAGGGGTCCATCGCGTAGCGGTCCAGGAGCGTGGAGCACCTGTCGTCGGCGATGTCCGTGACATGGGTCTCGCCGGGGTAGGAGTCGTCCGGGTAGTCGGCGCCCTTGCGCAGGTCGAACACGGCGAACGCCTCGCCGTCGTGCTCGCCGCCGCAGGGGACCACGTCGACGTCGTAGGTGTAACCGTCCTGGGCGCTCGGCGCGTTGAAGCACTCGCCGACGCCGACCGGCACGCTCACGCTGTTCGCGGCGCCCTCCTTGAAGCCCTCCCAGGCGTCGTGCGCCGCGCTCGTGGTGAGCGCCAGCGTCCACAGCACGAGCCCGATCGACGACATCACCGTCCCGCCGATCGCCAGCCCCTTGCCACGCTCGCCGCGCCGCCCGATCTGCACCAGCGCGATCACCCCGAGCACCAGTCCCACCGCCGGCAGGAAGCAGAGGATGCCGAGGACCAGGGAGGCGATGGCCAGACCGTTGACGGGCGCGGGCCGGTTGAACGGGCTGTAGCCCTGCCCCCAGGTCTGGTACGGAGGCTGCCCGTAGGCCCCGTACTGCGGCGGGTACGGGGCGGGCGGCGGCGCCTGGTGGGGACCCTGCGGCTGCTGGGGCTGCCCGGGGTCGTGGGTCCCCGGGGGCGGAGGTATGGACACGGTTACCGTGCTCCTGGTTCTGACGGGACGGCGGGCGGCGGGACGACTCGGCGGCGACAGTCCCGGATCCCCGATGCGGAGGGGACGAGCGATGAGAACTGACGTACGACCTTGGCGCATGGTAAGCGCGCGACGACCCGGGGTGTGACGCCGGTCGGCTTCGAGGTCGAGCGGCAGATGACCATCCGCCTCGACGCCCGTAACCGTCCTGAGCCGGACCTGCCGCTGACGGACCCAGCCGCGAACTCGTCCACCAGCTGTTGACGACGCGCGGGCGGCACGCTTCCCGAGATCGGACCGAACACCTGGCTGCTCCGAGTTCTGCGAACTGCCGCGGACAGCAGAAACGGCCTGACCCCCGTTCTCGTGGGTCAGGCCGCTCGTGCGGGTCCGGTCAGACGTTGAAGCGGAACTCCACCACGTCGCCGTCCTGCATGACGTACTCCTTGCCCTCCATGCGGGCCTTGCCCTTGGCGCGGGCCTCGGCGACCGAGCCCGTCTCGACCAGGTCCTCGAAGGAGATGACCTCGGCCTTGATGAAGCCCTTCTGGAAGTCCGTGTGGATCACACCGGCGGCCTCGGGGGCCGTCGCACCCTTCTTGATCGTCCAGGCGCGGGACTCCTTGGGGCCTGCCGTGAGGTAGGTCTGGAGGCCGAGGGTGTTGAAGCCGACGCGGGCGAGGGTGGCCAGGCCCGGCTCGTCGGCGCCGACCGACTCCAGGAGCTCCATGGCGTCCTCCTCGTCGAGCTCGGCGAGGTCCTGCTCCAGCTTGGCGTTGAGGAAGATCGCCTCGGCGGGGGCGACCAGGGCGCGCTGCTCGGCCTTGAAGTCCTCGTCGACCAGTTCGTCCTCGTCGACGTTGAAGACGTAGAGGAACGGCTTGGTGGTGAGCAGGTGCAGGTCGTGCAGCAGCTCCTCCTTGCCGGATCCCTGCGCGATGCCCGCGGAGAACAGGGTGTCGCCCTTCTCCAGGATCTCCTTGGCCGCCTCGACCGCCGCGACCTTCGGCGCGATGTCCTTCTTGATCCGCGACTCCTTCTGGAGGCGCGGCAGGACCTTCTCGATGGTCTGGAGGTCGGCGAGGATCAGCTCGGTGTTGATCGTCTCGATGTCGTCCTTGGGCGAGACCTTGCCGTCGACGTGGACGACGTTCTCGTCCTTGAAGGCTCGGATGACCTGGCAGATCGCGTCCGACTCGCGGATGTTCGCGAGGAACTTGTTGCCCAGGCCCTCGCCCTCGGAGGCGCCGCGCACGATGCCCGCGATGTCGACGAAGTCGACGGTGGCCGGCAGCACCCGCTGCGAGGAGAAGATCTCGGCCAACTTCGTGAGCCGGGCGTCCGGGACGCCGACGACGCCCACGTTGGGCTCGATCGTGGCGAACGGGTAGTTGGCCGCCAGCACGTCGTTCTTGGTCAGGGCGTTGAACAGGGTCGACTTGCCGACATTCGGCAGACCGACGATTCCGATCGTGAGCGACACGTTGCGACTTCCCGTACGTGAGAGAGGTGGGGACAAGGGGGCCGATCCACCAGTCTACGGCGTGCCGCGCCCCGTACCGGCGTCGTGTCGAACGCTTGGCCAAGCTCGGCCCATCGGCGTGTCTGACGGGCCATTCGGCACATAAACCGACCTAAGTTGGTCCAGTGGAGCAACACAGGACGCGCCCCCAGCAGCACGGACCACGACGCGGCAAGACCTCGTCCCTGCCTCCGCAGGGCGGACGCGGCGGGGCGGGCGCGGCGCGGCCGGCCCGGCCGTCCTCCGCTCCCGCGCCCCCGTCCGGCCGTCCCGCGCCCTCGTCCCGGCCCGTGCCGTCCTCCCGCCCGGCCCGGGCGGACGCTCCCGCGGACGGGCCCGTGCAGCGCCGCCAGGTGACGTTACGGCGGCCCGCTCCCCCGGTCGCCCGGCCCGCAGGGCAGGCGCCCGGTCCGCGGCTGACCGGGCTGGGTGCCGGGCTGTTCTGCGGGGCGGCGATGATCCTGCTCGGCTGGCTCGACCTGCTGCTGTTCGACGGGTCGCCGACGGTGTACGGGGTGCTGTTCCTGCCGGTGTGCGTGCTGACCGCGCTGTGGGTGCGCCGGGGGGATCTGCTGACCGCGCCGGTCGTGGTGCCGATCGCCTTCACGGCGGGGGCGCTGTCGATGGCCGACGGCAGCGGCGGCCTCGGCAGCCGACTGATGGGAGTGATCACGGTGCTCGCCACCCAGGCCGGGTGGCTGTACGGCGGAACGCTCGTCGCCGGGCTGGTCGCGCTCGTACGGAAGGTGCGAGCGCTGAGCCGACGCCGACGACCCCGGTGAACCGGGCGCTGTCGTGAACCGGGCACCCCGGGCCCATCACCACCGGGACCCGCGCCACGACGGCCCGGCCTCCCGGGGCCCGGCACCACGAAGGTCCGGGTCCCTGCGCCCGCCGCCAGAGGGCCTAGCCCTCCTTGAGGGCCCGCATCGCCGCCCCCACGATTCCCGCGTTGTTCTGGAGCTGGGCCGGGACGATCTCGGCCTTGATGCCCTCGATGAGGTGGAGGAACTTCTCCGACTTGCGGCTGACGCCGCCGCCGATGATGAACAGCTCGGGCGAGAACAGCATCTCGACATGGGCGAGGTACTTCGTGACCCGGCGGGACCAGTGCTCCCAGGTCAGCTCGCCGTCCTCCTTGGCCTTGCTGGAGGCGCGCTTCTCCGCGTCGTGACCGCCCAGTTCGAGGTGGCCCAGCTCGGTGTTGGGGACGAGCACCCCGTCGACGAAGAGGGCACTGCCGATCCCGGTGCCGAAGGTCAGCAGGATGACCGTGCCCCGGCGGCCGCGGCCGGCGCCGAACTCCATCTCGGCGACGCCCGCCGCGTCCGCGTCGTTGACCACGGTCACCGGCAGGCCGCCCAGCCGTTCACTGAACAACGCGCGCGCGTCCGTGTCGATCCAGCCCTTGTCGACGTTGGCCGCCGTACGAATGGTGGAGCCGCCGGTGACCACGCCCGGGAAGGTGAGTCCGACCGGGCCGGTCCAGCCGAAGTGGTCGACGACCTGCTTGACCCCGTCGGCCACTCCGTCCGGAGTGGCCGGGTGCGGAGTGAGCACCTTGCACCGCTCCTGGGCCAGGTCGCCCCGGTCCAGGTCCACGGGAGCGCCCTTGATCCCGGATCCACCGATGTCCACGCCGAAGATCTGCATGGCCCTACGTTACGACGTGGGGCCGACCGTCACTCCACGGAGTCGGCTGCCGCGCCGGACCCGCCGCGCTCGGCGACCAGTGTCGCCGCCTCCTCGCGCAGGTCGCGGCGGAGTTCCTTGGGCAGCGAGAAGGTGATGGACTCCTCGGCCGCCTTGACCAGCTCCACGTCCGCGTAGCCGCGCTCGGACAGCCAGCCCAGTACCTCCTCGACCAGCACCTCCGGCACCGACGCGCCCGAGGTGACGCCGACCGTGCTCACGCCGTCCAGCCAGGCCTCGTCGATCTCGCTGGCGAAGTCCACCAGGTGGGCGGCGCGGGCGCCGGCGAGCTTGGCGACCTCGACGAGCCGGACGGAGTTGGAGGAGTTGCGCGAGCCGACCACGATCACGAGGTCCGCCTCGGCGCCCATCTGCTTCACGGCCAGCTGACGGTTCTGGGTGGCGTAGCAGATGTCGTCGCTGGGCGGCGAGATGAGCTGCGGGAACTTCTCCTTCAGCGCGTCGACGGTCTCCATGGTCTCGTCGACGGAGAGGGTGGTCTGCGAGAGCCAGACGACCCGGGACGGGTCGCGGACCTCGACCTTGGCGACGTCGGCGGGGCCGTCGACGAGCTGGATGTGGTCGGGGGCCTCGCCGGAGGTGCCGATGACCTCCTCGTGGCCCTCGTGCCCGATCAGCAGGATGTCGAAGTCCTCGTTGGCGAAGCGGACGGCTTCCTTGTGGACCTTGGTGACCAGCGGGCAGGTCGCGTCGATGGTGGCGAGACGGCCACGCGCGGCCTCCTCGTGGACGACGGGGGCGACGCCGTGCGCGGAGAACATGACGATGTTCCCCTCGGGCACCTCCTCCGTCCGCTCGACGAAGATCGCGCCCTTCCGTTCCAGGGTCTGCACGACGTACTTGTTGTGCACGATCTCGTGCCGGACGTAGATCGGGGCCCCGTACTGTTCGAGGGCCTTCTCGACGGCGATCACGGCGCGGTCCACACCCGCGCAGTAGCCACGGGGGGCGGCGAGCAGGACACGGCGGCCAGGCGAAGCAGTCATGGGAACCATCGTAAGGCCGCCTCCGGGGGGCACGGATCGCCTGCCCCCGGTCCGCCCGGGGAGGCAGTCGGCGGGCCGGTCGGCCGGTCGCGGCCGCCTCGTCCGCGATCCGCCGGGCGCGGCGGATCCCGGTGTCGACCCGGCCTGGGCCGGGCCGCATTGTCGGTACCGGCCGTTACGCTCGGGCGCATGGCTGTGAACACGTCCGCGGACGCCCCGATGCCCGTCGGCGAGGTCTCGCGGCTCATCGGGGGATGGATCGACCGGCTCGGCGCGGTGTGGGTCGAGGGGCAGATCACCCAGCTGTCGCGGCGCCCGGGTGCGGGGGTCGTGTTCCTGACGCTGCGCGACCCGTCGTACGACATCTCGGTCGGCGTCACCTGCTTCCGGCAGGTGTTCGACGCGGTCTCCGATGTCGTGGGCGAGGGCGCCCGGGTCGTCGTCCTGGCGAAGCCCGAGTGGTACGCGCCGCGCGGGCAGCTGTCGCTGCGGGCCGCGGAGATCAGGCCGGTGGGTGTCGGCGAGCTGCTGGCCCGGCTGGAGCAGCTGAAGAAGTCGCTGGCGGCGGAGGGGCTGTTCGCGCCCGAGCGGAAGAAGGCGCTGCCGTTCCTGCCGCAGCTCGTCGGGCTGGTCTGCGGCCGTGCCTCGGCGGCGGAGCGCGATGTGCTGGAGAACGCCCGGCACCGCTGGCCCGCCGTCCGTTTCGAGGTGCGCAACGTCCCCGTGCAGGGGGTGCACGCCGTCCCGCAGGTCGTGCAGGCGGTGAAGGAGCTCGACGCGCTCGACGACGTGGACGTGATCATCGTCGCGCGCGGCGGCGGCAGTGTGGAGGACCTGCTGCCGTTCTCCGACGAGCAGTTGGTCCGCGCGGTCGCCGCCTGCCGTACGCCGGTGGTGTCCGCGATCGGGCACGAGCCCGACACCCCGCTCCTCGACTACGTGGCCGATCTGCGGGCCTCGACGCCGACGGACGCGGCGAAGAAGGTCGTACCGGACGTCGGCGAGGAGTACGAGCGGGTGCGGATGCTGCGCGACCGGGCACGGCGGTGTGTGCAGGGGCTGGTCGACCGGGAGGAGCGCGGTCTCGCCCATGCGCTGGCCCGGCCCTCGATGGAGGACCCGCACCGGATGGTCGACGAGCGGGAGGACCAGGTGGCGGCCCTGCTCGGCCGGGGCCGGCGGACTCTCGGTCATCTCCTCGACCGGGCGGATTCCGAACTGGGCCACACCCACGCGCGCGTGGTGGCCCTCTCCCCCGCGGCGACGCTGAAGCGTGGCTACGCCGTGCTCCAGCGGGCGGACGGGCATGTCGTCCGGGACCCGGGCGAGGTGGCGCCGCAGGAGGCGCTGCGGGCGCGGGTCGCCGAGGGCGAGTTCAACGTACGAGTCGATGTCCAGGAGTGAGTGAATGACCGGCAGGGTGGACGAGGCGCTCGGGTACGAGCAGGCCCGTGACGAGCTGATCGAGGTCGTACGGCGGCTGGAGGCGGGCGGCACGACGCTGGAGGAGTCGCTCGCGCTCTGGGAGCGGGGCGAGGAGCTGGCCAAGGTGTGCCGGCGGTGGCTGGAGGGCGCACGGGCCCGGCTGGACGCGGCGCTCGCCGAGGAGGCCGAGGGCGAGGAGGCCGAGGGCTCGGCGGGGTAGCCGCTCGGCAGGTCGGTCCCCGGCGGACGGACGCCTTCGGCGGGGTGGCCGCGCGGTGACTGGGAGCCTGTGAAGCGGATCACCACACTCCCCATTTGGTTGAACTTTGAACTTCACCTCGCTTATGGTCGGTTCAGTCAGCCGGTCCTGCACCTCAGGGCCGGACGCACGTCCCGAGAAGGTTCAGATGTCTCTCGTTCTCGACCCCGCCGCCCAGGACCTGCTGTTCCGCGAGGCCCGCACCGCGAACACCTTCACCGACGAGCCGGTGACCGACGAGCAGGTCCAGGCGATCTACGACCTGGTCAAGTACGGCCCGACCTCGATGAACCAGTCGCCGCTGCGGGTCACCCTGGTCCGCTCGGCCGAGGCCCGCGAGCGCCTGGTCCAGCACATGGCCGACGGCAACAAGCAGAAGACCGCCGCCGCCCCGCTGGTCGCGATCCTCTCCGCCGACAACGAGTTCCACGAGGAGCTGCCCCAGCTCTTCCCGCACTTCCCCCAGGCCAAGGACGCCGTCTTCGGCGAGCGCCCGGTGCGCGAGTCGAGCGCCGCGCTGAACGCCACCCTCCAGGCCGCGTACTTCATCCTCGGCGTCCGCGCCGCCGGCCTGGCCGCCGGCCCGATGACCGGCCTCGACTTCGAGGGCGTCCGCAAGGAGTTCCTCGACGACGACCACACCCCGCTGATGGTGGTCAACATCGGCAAGCCGGGCCCCGACGCCTGGTTCCCGCGCTCCCCGCGCCTGGCCTACGACGAGGTCGTCACCACCGTCTGAGACGGCCCCGGACCCCCGGGCCACCGTCCGCGGCGGCCCCCGGGATCCGGGATCCCCGGACCTCCGGACCCCCGGGCATGACGAAGGCCCCCGGCACACAGCCGGGGGCCTTCGTCATGCCCGCGTACGTATCGGAACGCGCCCGGCGCTCACGCCGTCTTCAGCGCCCCGGCCATCTTCACCAGCCGGTCGAAGGACGCCGTGCCCGCCACGACCGTCGTGGAGCCGTCGGTGCCCTCCAGCACGAGGGCGTCGTAGCGGCCCCCGGTGTAACGGGTCCAGGTGCGGCCGCCGATCTCGTCGGTGACCTTCGTCGCCTTCGCGCCCTGGCTCGCCTCCTCGACGAACTCGGCGCGCTTCTGAGCCGACTGCTCGACGGCCACGTACTCCCCGTCGGGGTCCTGGAAGCCGAGGTGCCAGGCGTCCGACTCATCGGCCCGGAAGCGCACGGACGTCGCCTTCCAGCTCCCCGGCAGGCCTTCGGGCGCGGCCACCGGGTACGACGCCGCACGCCGTGCCGTCAGCAGCTCGACGCGGTAGTCGACCCGCTTGATGTCGGGAGCGTGATCGTCGTGCGGGACGAAGATGTAGATGACACCTGCCGCGACCATGATCAGGCCCAGGGAAAGAATCATGTCCCGGACCGTCTTCTGCTTGCCGTTCGAACCTGCCACGCGCCCTATCGTCGCAGGTGCCCGGTGCGCTCATCCGTGGGGGGCCCTGCTCATTTTGTAAGCCTGGCGATAGAGTCGTGGCCAACACCCTCATCCGGCCGTCGCCGTATCAGAAAGGTGCGCTCCGATGACCGAGAATCATCACCTCCCGTCCGAACTAGAGGTTCCCTCCGAGGCACCCGACCGCAACCTCGCCCTGGAGCTCGTCCGGGTGACCGAAGCCGCGGCGATGGCCGCGGGCCGCTGGGTCGGGCGCGGCGAAAAGAACGGCGCCGACGGTGCCGCGGTGCGCGCCATGCGCACGCTCGTCTCCACCGTGTCGATGAACGGTGTCGTCGTCATCGGCGAGGGCGAGAAGGACGAAGCCCCGATGCTCTTCAACGGGGAGCGGGTCGGCGACGGCACCGGCCCCGAGTGCGACATCGCCGTCGACCCGATCGACGGCACCACGCTCACCGCCAAGGGCATGCCGAACGCGATCGCCGTCCTGGCCGCCGCCGACCGCGGCTCGATGTTCGACCCGTCCGCCGTCTTCTACATGGACAAGCTGGTCACCGGTCCCGAGGCCGCCGACTTCGTCGACATCGACGCGCCCGTGTCCGTGAACATCCGCCGGGTCGCCAAGGCCAAGCACTCCTCGCCCGAGGACGTCACCGTCGTCATCCTCGACCGGCCGCGGCACGACGGTCTCATCAAGGAGATCAGGGAGACCGGCGCCCGCATCAAGCTGATCTCCGACGGCGATGTCGCCGGCTCGATCCTGGCGCTGCGCGAGGGCACCGGCGTCGACCTGCTGCTCGGCGTGGGCGGCACCCCCGAGGGCATCATCTCGGCCTGTGCGGTGAAGTGCCTGGGCGGCACCATCCAGGGCAAGCTCTGGCCCAAGGACGACGCGGAGCGGCAGCGGGCGATCGACGCCGGACACGACCTCGACCGCGTGCTGACCACGGACGACCTGGTCTCCGGCGAGAACGTCTTCTTCGTCGCCACCGGCATCACCGACGGCGAGCTGCTGCGCGGGGTGCGCTACCGGTCCGAGACCGCCACGACCGACTCGATCGTGATGCGCTCCAAGTCCGGCACGGTCCGCCGGATCGACTCCGAGCACCGGCTGAGCAAGCTGCGGGCGTACAGCGCGATCGACTTCGACCGCGCCAAGTAGCCACCACCCGGCGGCCGCACCCGGCGGCCGCACTCATACGTGAAGGGGGCGCCCCCGGTGCGGAGGGAGCGCCCCCTTCACGTACGAACGACCCACGAGCCCGTGGGGCACGGGCGCAGGTGAAGGCTGTGCACGCCCAGGGGCTGCAACGGCGTACTAGCCCGCGGCCGCTATGCGGTTCGCCGCGCGGGCCTTCTTCAGTTCGAGTTCGCGGCGACGGCGCCGGGCCAGCACCACACGGCGCTCGGCGGCGGTGAGGCCGCCCCAGACGCCGTACGGCTCGGGCTGGAGCAGCGCGTGCTCGCGGCACTCGACCATCACCGGACAGCGCGCGCAGACGCGCTTGGCCGCCTCCTCACGGGAGAGCCGGGCGGCGGTGGGTTCCTTGGACGGTGCGAAGAACAGGCCGGCCTCGTCGCGCCGGCACACCGCCTCGGTGTGCCAGGGCGCGTCCTGGTCCCTGTCCCGCACCGGCACCCGCTGGGCCGGTACGGCAGCTACCTGCAGGGACGAATGCGGCGGTTGCTGCACGGGTCTACTCCTGACGACGGCTTCGCGAGCGAGAGACGATGCAGCAAGGCCTACCCGCTGTACGCGTGCCTATGCACTCAGTTCCGAACCGCAGGATTCCGGGGGCGCGTCAACGCCCGCGCCACATCCGCCGCGTCCGGCCCCCGCCGCCGCGGGGACCCCAGAGTTCACGACCGTCAACGGTCCAGGTGCTTGCGCAAATTCTTGTCGACCTTGCGCTGGACCCGGTCGAGGATGTCCCCGACGAGCCTGCCGCGCTTCGGCTTGCCCTCGATGTTGCCCAGTACGGCCCAGCCGTCGAGATAGACGACGGGGGCGTCCGGGTCGGCCGCGTCCAGCGTGTCCACCTCGAAGTTGCCCAGCACACCACCACCGGTGCCCCGCAGCGAGACGTTCTCCGGGACCCGGACCTCGACGTTGCCGAAGACCGAGAGCGCCTTGATGACGACCTGCTGGTACTCGAAGAGCGCCTCGCTGAGGTCGATCTCGACGCTGCCGAAGATCGCGTACGCGTGGATACGGCGTCCGGCGCGCCAGCGGCCCTTGCGGACGGCGCTGCTGAAGACCGCGACCACGTTCTCGTCGGGGTCGGCCGGGATGGCGCCCGCGGTCGGGCGGCCGGGGGCGGCGGCGTAGGCG
>NZ_VJZD01000148.1 GCF_009377175.1 Streptomyces adustus | reverse complement strand
GCAGCACCCCGAGCATCTCCCGCAACTCGGTCAACGCCTGCCGCCCCATGTCCCCGACCAGAGCAGCGTTGCGGACCGCCTTCTCCGGATCCTTCCGCGCCACCGCCTGCAACGCCGCCGCGTGCACCACCATCAGACTCACCCGGTGCGCGACCACGTCATGCATCTCCCGCGCGATCCGCGTCCGCTCCTCGTTACGGGCCCACTGCGCCCGCTCCTCAGCCCGCTCCGCCAACAGCTGAAGCTCCCGCTCCAGGCTGTCCGCCCGCTCCCGCAGGCTCTCCATCAGCCGCCGCCGCGCCCCCACGTACAGCCCCAGCAGCACGGGCGGCGCCGTCAACCCCAGCGCCGTCGTGATCGACGCGAACGGAATGAACCAGTCACCCAGCGCGAAATCCCCCCGCGCCATGTCCTGCCGCACCCGCACCAGCATCACGATCAGCATCCCCACGAGGGACATCCCCGCCAGCGACGCGATGATCCGGCGCGGCAGCTCGGACGCGGCCAGCGTGTAGAGCCCCGCGATGCCCATCAGATAGCCCATCTGGGCCGGAGTGATCGCGATCGACACCAGTACGACCGCGATGGGCCACTTGCGCCGGAGCAGCAGCGCCGAACCGGCCAGCAGCCCGAAACCCACCCCCGCGGCCGTCGGGATCCCCGCGTCCCGACCGAACCGCACACCTTCCAACGCACACTCCGCCGCGGACGCCGCCGCCAGCGCCACGTCCAGCCCGGCACTACGCCACCGCGCCCACCACCACGGCCCCGTACGGGCCGCGGAGTGGTCTTCCCCCGTCGTGGTCATGCCTCCAGCCTACGGGCGGCGGGCCGGGCTTTTCCGGCTAGTTTCCGCGACCGGCCTACACCACACCACGTAGTCGAATAGCTACAAATGTCTCAGCTGTCACCCGAATTGCCCAACCACCGACCAGCTGCCCCCGGAACCACACAGTCCACCCAGACGCCGCGCCGGGCTCGACCGGGCCGAGGAGGCCGGGGGCCGAGGACACCGGCGAGGCCTGTCACGGCCGCCCGATCGTCCACGTCACCGGAAGCGCCTGGTTGTACCGTCGCATGGAGGGTGCCTGGTACGGCATAGTGTTGGGTGCCAACACGGTGACCTGACCAGGTGTCCGGTTCAACCGATATGTTCCCCTGTGGTGTAATTGGCAGCACTGTGGCTTTTGGTGCCATCTGTCCGGGTTCGAGTCCTGGCGGGGGAGCCATACCAGAGAAGGGCCCTGACAGCACTGTCGGGGCCCACTCCCATGTCCCCCATGAAACGCCCCGGTATCCTGCGGTTGTCCCCACCTCTCCACAGCCGAAGGACAACTCCGTGAGCGCCATCCGCCCGGCCGCCGTCGTAGTACTCGCAGCGGGTGAGGGCACCCGTATGAAATCGGCCACACCCAAGGTCCTGCACGACATCTGCGGTCGCAGCCTGGTGGGCCATGTCCTTGCCGCCGCCCGCGAGTTGGACCCCGAGAACCTCGTCGTCGTGGTCGGCCACGCCCGCGAGAAGGTCACCGCGCACCTCACCGAGATCGACCCCCAGGTCCGTACGGCCGTCCAGGAGCGGCAGAACGGCACCGGGCACGCCGTCCGGATGGCGCTGGAGGAGCTGGGCGGCCCGGTGGACGGGACGGTCGTGGTGGTGTGCGGCGACACTCCGCTGCTGTCCGGGGAGACCCTGGGGCGGCTGGCCGAGACGCATGCCGCGGACGGCAACGCGGTGACCGTGCTGACGGCCGAGGTGCCGGACGCGACGGGGTACGGGCGGATCGTGCGGGACGGCGCCTCGGGTGCCGTGACCGCGATCGTGGAGCACAAGGACGCCAGCGACTCGCAGCGGGCGATCCGGGAGATCAACTCGGGCGTGTTCGCGTTCGACGGCCAGCTGCTCGCGGACGCGCTGGGCAAGGTGCGCACGGACAACAGCCAGGGCGAGGAGTACCTGACGGACGTCCTGGGGATCCTGCGCGAGGCCGGTCACCGGGTGGGCGCCTCGGTGGCGGTGGACCACCGGGAGATCGCGGGGATCAACAACCGGGTTCAGCTCTCCGAGGCGCGGCGGATCCTGAACGACCGGCTGCTGACCGCGGCGATGCTGGCCGGCGTCACGGTGGTCGACCCGGCGACGACGTGGGTGGACGTGACGGTGACGTTCGAGCAGGACGCGGTCGTGCATCCCGGTACGCAGCTGCACGGTGCGACGCACATCGGCGAGGGCGCGGAGGTCGGTCCCAACTGCCGGCTGCGGAACACCACGGTGGGTGCGGGGGCCCGGGTGGACAACACGGTGTCCGACGGAGCGGTGGTCGGTCCGCAGGCGAGCGTGGGGCCGTACGCGTACCTGCGTCCCGGTACGCGGCTGGGACTGAAGTCGAAGGTCGGTACGTACGTGGAGACGAAGAACGCGTCGATCGGCGAGGGGACGAAGGTGCCGCACCTGTCCTACGTCGGGGACGCGACGATCGGTGAGTATTCCAACATCGGTGCGGCGAGCGTGTTCGTGAACTACGACGGCCAGGACAAGCACCACACGACGGTGGGCGCGCATTGCCGTACGGGTTCGGACAACATGTTTGTGGCGCCTGTCACCGTCGGGGACGGTGCCTACACGGCTGCCGGGTCCGTGATCACGAAGGATGTGCCGCCCGGTTCGCTGGCCGTGGCCCGTGGCCAGCAGCGGAATATCGAGGGCTGGGTGGCCCGTAAGCGTCCGGGGAGCGCGGCGGCGAAGGCGGCCGAGGCGGCTTCCCGGGAGCCGGGCACCGAGGGCTGACCGGAAACGGGCGCGCTCCGGACGGCGTACCGTGATAAGTGCACACCCGCACCCCACCAGCTGAGACGGCCGTTCGTAGCCAGCTGCGCAGGCCTCTCGACACCCAGCTGAGACACCTCTGAGGAGACAGTGCTGTGACCGGGATCAAGACGACCGGCGAGAAGAAGATGATGTTCTTCTCCGGCCGCGCCCACCCCGAGCTTGCCGAGGAGGTCGCCCAGCAGCTGGGTGTCGGGGTCGTCCCGACGAAGGCCTTCGACTTCGCGAACGGCGAGATCTATGTGCGTTATCAGGAGTCGGCGCGTGGCGCGGACTGCTTCCTGATCCAGAGCCACACGGCTCCGATCAACAAGTGGATCATGGAGCAGCTGATCATGATCGACGCGCTGAAGCGCGCGTCGGCCCGCTCCATCACGGTGATCGTGCCGTTCTACGGTTACGCGCGGCAGGACAAGAAGCACCGTGGTCGTGAACCGATCTCGGCGCGTCTGGTCGCGGACCTGATGAAGACGGCGGGTGCGGACCGCATCCTCACCGTCGATCTGCACACGGACCAGATCCAGGGCTTCTTCGACGGTCCCGTCGACCACCTGTTCGCCCTGCCGCTGCTGGCGGACTACGTGGGCCAGAAGGTGGACCGTGACAAGCTCACGGTGGTCTCTCCGGACGCCGGCCGGGTGCGGGTGGCGGACCGCTGGTGCGACCGTCTGGGCGCGCCGCTGGCGATCGTGCACAAGCGGCGTGACAAGGACGTGGCGAACCAGGTGACCGTCCACGAGGTGGTGGGCGAGGTCAAGGGCCGGGTGTGCGTGCTGGTCGACGACATGATCGACACGGGTGGCACGATCTGCGCCGCGGCGGACGCGCTGTTCGCGCACGGCGCGGAGGACGTCATCGTGACGGCGACGCACGGTGTGCTGTCGGGTCCGGCGGCGGACCGGCTGAAGAACTCCAAGGTCAGCGAGTTCGTGTTCACGAACACGCTGCCGACGCCGGGCGAGCTGGAGGTGGACAAGATCACGGTGCTGTCCATCGCGCCGACGATCGCGAACGCGGTGCGTGAGGTGTTCGAGGACGGTTCGGTGACGAGCCTCTTCGACGAGCAGTAGGAGTCCGGCCGGGAATCCGGCGCCGGAAGATCCTTTTGGGTACGGCCTTCCTCTCCGAGTAGACTGTCGAAGTTGCTCGGCGAGGGAGGCCGTTCTCCGTTTTTCACGGGGGATGCGGCTGTCCGTTATCGACGCGCTCTTCGTAGCAGGCCGTTCGTGGCCGGGTGACCACGTCCGTGCTTTCCGACACTACGAGGAGTGTTCATGTCCGAGGTCAAGATCTCCGCCGAGACCCGTACCGAGTTCGGCAAGGGTGCCGCCCGTCGTATCCGCCGTGACAACAAGGTCCCCGGCGTCCTGTACGGCCACGGTTCGGACCCGATCCACCTGACGCTGCCGGGTCACGACCTGCTGCTGGCGCTGCGTACGTCGAACGTCCTGATCTCCCTGGACATCGACGGCAAGACCAACGAGCTGGCGATCCCGAAGGCCGTCCAGCGTGAGGCGGTCAAGGGCTACCTGGAGCACGTCGACCTTCAGCTCGTCAAGCGTGGCGAGAAGGTCACGGTCGAGATCCCCGTGCACGCCGAGGGCGAGCTGGCGGCGGGTGGCAACCTGCTGGAGCACGTGCTGAACGCGCTTCCGGTCGAGGCCGAGGCCACGCACATCCCCGAGGCCGTCACGGTGTCGGTGGAGGGCCTGGAGGCCGGTGCCTCGGTGCTCGCCAAGGACATCACCCTGCCGTCCGGTGTGACGCTGACCGTCGACGGCGACACCGTCGTGCTCCAGGTGCTGGCCGCGCAGGCGGAGGAGGCGCCCGAGGGTGCCGAGGGTGAGGGCGAAGAGGCCGCCGAGGCCTGATCCCCGCCGTCTTAGTTGTCTCGTCAGCCGCTGCTCCCCTCAGGTTCGAATGGGGGCGGCGGCTGGCGCGTATCCGAGGAGACATGCACGTGACGACCGACGCCAATGCCCCCTGGCTGATCGTGGGGCTGGGCAATCCCGGGCCGGAGTACGCGATGAACCGGCACAACGTGGGGTTCATGGTGGCCGATCTGCTGGCCGAGCGGATCGGGGGGAAGTTCAAGCGGGCGGGCAAGGCTCAGGCGCAGGTCGTCGAGGGGCGGATCGGTCCGCCGGGGCCGGCGAACCGTCGGGTGATCCTGGCGAAGCCGATGTCGTTCATGAATCTGTCGGGTGGTCCGGTGAACGCGCTGCGGGACTTCTACAAGGTCCCGCTCGCTCATGTGGTGACGGTCCATGACGAGCTGGACATCGACTACGGGGTGCTGCGGCTGAAGCTGGGGGGCGGCGACAACGGGCACAACGGTCTGAAGTCGATGACGAAGGCGATGGGCGCGGACTATCACCGGGTGCGGTTCGGGATCGGGCGGCCGCCGGGGCGGATGCAGGTCGCGGACTTCGTGCTGAAGGACTTCGCGTCGGCGGAGCGCAAGGAGCTGGACTACTTCGTGGACCGGGCGGCGGACGCGGTGGAGTGCCTGGTGATCGAGGGGCTGGAGCGGGCGCAGGGGACGTACAACTCCTG
Organism: Streptomyces adustus; assembly: GCF_009377175.1. Lineage (GTDB taxonomy): Bacteria > Actinomycetota > Actinomycetes > Streptomycetales > Streptomycetaceae > Streptomyces > Streptomyces adustus. The sequence continues at coordinate 18,426 of NZ_VJZD01000148.1, read as the reverse complement.
AGTCGTGGGCCGGTGACCGGGGACGGACGACCGGCTGACATTGACTTTCCGCCAGGTGATGGCCAAGGATCTCCGCCATGCCTGCCACTTCCCGTGCCGCGACAGGTCGTCAGGGTGCCCGAACCGCCATGCGGTTCGGGCAGCTGGCGGCGATGGGGACGGTCGCCGTGCTGATCCTGATCGCGGGGGTGTGGGCGTCCTGGGGGACGGCCCAGCACGTGATGCTGACGAAGGGCCGGGAGAGCGGCACGGTCCGGGTGACCGGCTGCGGCTCGGACACCTGCACGGGGCCGTACACGCCGCTGTCGGCCGGTTCGCGGGCCCGGGCGTCGGTCGTGATCGCGAAGTCGGTCGCGGTGCGCAAGGGGCAGACGTACGCGGTCGTGGTGAAGCCGGGCAGTGACGAGGTGGTCCGCTCGGGTCCGGCCGGGGTGCTGTACGCGTGGGTTCCGCTGGGCGGGGCGCTGCTGCTGGCCTCGGTGGTGGTCGCGGGCGGGCTGCGGCGCACACGGGTGGCGTGGGCGCTGGCGGGCGTGGGGGCGCTGCTGCTGACGACGGCGTTCGTCGCGGTGCAGTAGTTCATACGGAGATACGAGTGCCCCCGGCCCATGTGGGCCCGGGGGCACTCGTGTGTGGGGTGCGGGGTGGGTCAGCCGGTGTTGCGCAGGCCGGCCGCCACGCCGTTGACGGTCAGCAGCAGGGCCCGGGACAGCAGCGGGTCGGGCTCCTCGCCGGCCGCGGCGGCGTCGCGCTGCCGCTTGAGCAGGGTGACCTGGAGGTAGGAGATCGGGTCGAGGTAGGCGTCGCGGATGGTGAAGGTCTGCTTCAGGACGGGGGTCGCGTCGAGCAGTTCCGGCTCGCCCGTGATGCGCAGCACCTCGCGGACGGTGAGTTCGTGCTCGGCCTTGATGGTGTCGAAGACGTGCTTGAGCTCGTCCGGGACGAGGGTGTCGACGTAGTGCCGGGCGATGCGCAGGTCGGTCTTGGCGAGGGTCATCTCCACGTTGGAGATGAAGTTGCGGAAGAAGTGCCACTGGTCGTGCATCTCGTCGAGCACGGTGTCGAGGCCGGCTTCGCGCAGTGCCTTGAGGCCGGAGCCCACGCCGAACCAGCCGGGCACGATCTGCCGGGACTGGGTCCAGCCGAAGACCCACGGGATGGCACGCAGTCCGTCGAGCGAGACGCCCGAGCCGGGGCGGCGGGAGGGCCGCGAGCCCAGGTGCAGGTCGGCGAGCTGGTCGACCGGCGTGGAGGCGAGGAAGTACGTCGGCAGGTCGGGGTCCTCGACGAGCCGGCGGTAGGCGGCGTGGGCGGCGTCGGAGACGACGTCCATCGCGGCGTCCCAGCGGGCGAGGGCCTCGTCGGACTGGCGGGGCGCGGTGTGCAGGGCGGACGCCTGGAGCGTGGCGGCGACCGTCAGTTCCAGGTTCTCGCGGGCCAGGGAGGGGATGAGGTACTTGTCGGAGATGACCTCGCCCTGCTCGGTCACCTTGATCTCGCCCTCCAGGGTGCCCCAGGGCTGGGCGAGGATCGCGTCGTGCGAGGGGCCGCCGCCGCGGCCGACGGTGCCGCCGCGGCCGTGGAAGAGGCGCAGACGGACGCCGTAGCGGTGGGCGACGTCGCGCAGTCGGCGCTGGGCGCGGTGGATCTCCCACTGGCTGGTGGTGATGCCGCCGAACTTGGAGGAGTCGGAGTAGCCGAGCATGACCTCCTGGACGTCTCCGCGCAGCGCGACCAGGCGCCGGTAGGAGGGGTCGGAGAGCATGTCCTCAAGGATGGTGTCGGCGGCCTTGAGCTCGTCGGTGGTCTCCAGCAGCGGGACGATGCCGATGTGGGCCCAGCCGCCGTGCAGGTCGATCAGGCCGGCCTCGCGGGCCAGGACGGCGGCGGCGAAGACGTCGTCGGCGCCCTGGCACATGGAGATGATGTACGACTCGATGACCTCGGGTCCGAAGACCTCCAGGGCGCGCTTGACGGTCTGGAAGACGCCGAGGGTCTTGGCTCCGGCGGCGTCCACGGGCGCGGGGGTGGGGCCCAGGGGGCGCCGGGAGCGCAGTTCCTTGGCGAGCAGCCTGGTGCGGTACTCGCGGGGCATGTCGGCGTAGCGCCAGGACTCCTCGCCGAGCCGGTCGAAGAGCTGGCCGAGGGCGTGGTGGTGGGCGTCGGCGTGTTCGCGGACGTCCATGGTGGCGAGCTGGAGGCCGAAGGCGGCCAGGGTCCTGATGGTGCGGTCCATGCGGCCGTCGGCGAAGAGGCCGCCGCGGTGTTCCCGCAGGGAGGTCTGGATCAGCGTCAGGTCGTGCAGCAGCTGGGCGGTACCGAGGTAGTCGTGGCCGGGGTCGTGGGGGGTGCCGGTGGCCAGGCGCTGCTTGGTGTTCTCCAGCTTCTGCCGGATGCAGGTGGCCTTGAGCCGGTAGGGCTCCTCGGCGTTGAGGCGCTTGTAGCGGGGGCTGATCTCGGGCAGCCGGTCGAGGTCGGTCCTCAGGGAGTCGAGGAGTTCCTCGGTGGCGCCGGTGTAGCGGATGGAGTTCGACAGGAAGCCACGCAGCTCGTCGATCATCTCCAGGGCGTCGTTGATGCCGTGCTCGTGCTGGAGGATCAGGACGTCCCAGGTGACCTGGGGGGTGACGTTGGGGTTGCCGTCGCGGTCGCCGCCGATCCAGGTGCCGAAGGTGAGGGGGCGGGTGTCGTCGGGGAGCCTGACGCCGACGCGCTCCAGTTCCGCGGTGAGGTCCTCCAGGACGTCGCCGACGGCGCCTGCGTGCAGCTCGTCGAGGTAGTAGATGGCGTTGCGGGCCTCGTCGGCGGGTTCGGGGCGTACGACGCGCAGTTCGTCGGTCTGCCAGACGAGGTCGATGTTCTCGGCCAGGCGGGTGTCGTAGCGGCGGCGGTCGGCCTCGATGACGGGACTCTCCAGGAGCGCGGCGATGCGCCGGAGCTTGTTGAGTACCGACCGGCGTGCGGCTTCGGTGGGGTGTGCCGTGAACACCGGGCGAACGTTGAGGTGCTTGACGGTCTCGCGCAGGTGGTCGGGGTCGGCGTCCTTGAGCCGGTCGGCCGTTCGGGCGAGGAGGCCGCCCTCGGCGGCGCGGCGGGCGCGCAGTTCGCGGCCGCGGTGCACCTGTTCGGTGACGTTGGCGAGGTGGAAGTAGGTGGAGAAGGCGCGGACCAGCTTGGCCGCGGTGTCCAGTTCGATGCCCCGCAGCAGTTCGGCGGCGGCCTCGCCGTCCTCGCGGGTGAGTCGGCGGACCTTCTCGACCAGTTCGAGGAGCTCGGGGCCTTCCTGCCGGACGAGGGTCTCGCCGAGGAGGTCACCGAGGCGGCGGATGTCGGCGCGCAGTTCACTGCCGGTCGTCGTGGTCTGGTCGTCGGCACTGCTCACAGGTGCGGCTCCTTGCAGTGTTGAAGCTCGTCTGGGAGGGGAACCCGGAAACACGCCTCTCGCGCGGCGGCTGCCGCATACGGGTCGGGCATCCGGGAATGAATCAGAGCGGACCGCGCTGTCCGACCGACTCCAAGGATAGGTGTCCATGCGGACGCGCAGGCTGTCGGGCTCTTGCCGCCGGGCGGCGCGCTGCCATACTTACGACGCCGTAGGTTACGGAACCGTAGGAAAGGCCGCTCGGTTCCCTCGCCCCGTACGCCGCCCCCCTCTTCTCCCTCGACCCCACAGGGGACGCCCATGACCACCCAGCCCGACGTGATCAATGACGCCCCGAAGGCGCCCGGCGACAAGCCGATGCCCTCGGCCACGCTGGGCGGTGAGCGGAAGGGTTCGATCGAGCAGATCACCCTGCTGGTGTTCATCGCCGTGCCGTTCCTCGCGTTGCTCGCCGCGGTTCCGCTGGTGTGGGGCTGGGGGGTGAGCTGGCTGGACATCGCCCTGCTGGTGTTCTTCTACTATCTCGGCTGCCACGGCATCACGATCGGTTTCCACCGTCACTTCACGCACGGTTCCTTCAAGGCGAAGCGGCCGCTGAAGATCGCTCTGGCGATCGCGGGGTCGATGGCGGTGGAGGGTCCGCTGGTCCGCTGGGTCGCGGATCACCGCAAGCACCACAGGTTCTCGGACGCCGAGGGGGACCCGCACTCGCCGTGGCGGTACGGGGAGACGGTTCCGGCGCTGATCAAGGGCCTGTGGTGGGCGCACATCGGCTGGATGTTCGACGAGGAGCAGACCCCGCAGGAGAAGTACGCGCCGGATCTGATCCAGGACCGGACGCTGCGGACGATCTCCCGGCAGTTCATCTGGTGGACGCTGTTGTCGCTGGCGCTGCCTGCGGTGATCGGCGGGCTGGTGACCATGTCCTGGTGGGGCGCGTTCACCGGTTTCTTCTGGGGTTCCCTGGTGCGGGTGGCGCTGCTGCACCACGTGACGTGGTCGATCAACTCGATCTGTCACGCGGTCGGCAAGCGGCCGTTCCGGTCTCGGGACCGCTCGGGCAACGTGTGGTGGCTGGCGGTGCTGTCGTGCGGTGAGTCCTGGCACAACCTGCACCACGCCGACCCGACCTCGGCGCGGCACGGCGTGGAGCGCGGACAGGTGGACTCCTCCGCGCGGCTGATCCGCTGGTTCGAACTGCTGGGGTGGGCGTCGGACGTGCGCTGGCCGTCACGCTCGCGTATCGATTCGCGCCGGAAGACGGGGGAGGACGGTTCCCGGCAGGAGAGGACGACCGCCGGCGCGGCATGATTGATGCCGTGGCGACCGATCCCAGCAGCACCTCCAGCAATGAGAAGCCCCGGCGTGCTCGTCGTACCCGTATGACCGGTGCCGAGCGCCGCCAGCAGTTGCTGGAGATCGGTCGCACGCTGTTCGCGGCGAAAGGTTTCGAGGGCACCTCCGTGGAGGAGATCGCCGCCAAGGCGGGAGTGTCCAAGCCGGTGGTGTACGAGCACTTCGGCGGCAAGGAGGGCCTGTACGCGGTCGTCGTGGACCGGGAGATGCGACGGCTGCTGGACATGGTGACCGGTTCGCTCACCGCGGGGCATCCCCGTGAGCTGTGCGAACAGGCGGCCTTCGCGCTGCTCGACTACATCGAGGAGTACACGGACGGTTTCCGCATCCTGGTCCGGGACTCCCCCATTCCGCAGTCGACGGGGTCCTTCGCCTCACTGATCTCGGACATCGCCACCCAGGTGGAGGACATCCTGGGCCGGGAGTTCAAGAACCGCGGGTTCGATCCGAAGCTGGCCCCGCTGTACGCCCAGGCGCTGGTCGGGATGGTCGCCCTGACCGGTCAGTGGTGGCTGGACGTGCGGCGTCCGCGCAAGGCGGAGGTGGCGGCGCATCTGGTGAACCTGGCGTGGCACGGCCTGGACGGGCTGGAGGCCAAGCCGCGGTTGATAGGGCATCGCAAGAGCTGAGCGACGCGGCGCGCCGCCGGGCCGGTACGCCGCCTCACCCGGTCGGCTCAAGGAATTCCAGCCGGTTGCCGACCGGGTCCTCGGAGTAGAAGCGCCGGTGGCCCGGCAGGTCGTCGTCCCAGATGACCTTCGCGCCGTGGGACGCCAGCCGGGCCGCGTACGCCTCGATGCCGATGACCCGCAGCCCGGGGTGGGCCTTGCGGGCGGGACGGAAGTCCGCCTCGGCACCGAAGTGCAGCCGTACGGTGCCGGCCTGGAACCAGCAGCCGCCCCGCGCGGCGAGCACGGGAGGCTTGGGGACCTCGGTCATGCCGAGGATGTCGACGTAGTACGGGCGCAGCAGGTCCTCGGCGCCGGGCGGCGCGGCGAGCTGGACGTGGTCGAGGGCGGTGAGCACGGCGTTCAGACCTCCTTGCGGGCGACCGCGAAGACGCGGCGGAACGGGAACAGGGTGCCGTGGGGTCCGGCCGGGTAGGCCTCGCGCAGGGCTCCTCGGTAGGCGGTGACGAACTCCTCGCGGGCCGCCGGGTCGTCGGCGAGGGCGGTCAGGACCGGCCGCAGTCCGGTGCCCTTCACCCAGTCGAGGACGGGGTCCTCGCCGGTGAGCAGCTGGACGTAGGTGGTCTCCCAGGCGTCGGCCGCACACCCCAGGTCGGCCAGGTGCTCGAAGTAGGTCTCGGGGGTGTGGACGGCGTCGTCGTGGCGCAGGGTGTCCGCGAGGCGGTCGCGCCAGCGGGCCGAGCCGGCCAGGTCGCGCATCAGCCGGTGGCTGGGGGCGTCGAAGTTGCCGGGCACCTGGAAGGCGAGGGTGCCGCCCGGCGCGAGGGCGGCGATCCAGTCGCCGAACCGGTCCAGGTGCCCGGGCACCCACTGGAGCGTGGCGTTGCTGATGATCAGGTCGTACGTCCCCGGGGGCGTCCAGGTGCGTACGTCGGCGGGGGCGAAGTCGAGGCGGCCGCCGCCCGGGGTGGGGCCCGCGTGGTCCGCCCGGGCCCGGTCGAGCATCTCGGGCGAGTTGTCGTAGCCGGTGATGTGCGCGGTGGGCCAGCGCTCGGCGAGCAGCGCCGTGACGTTGCCGGGCCCGCAGCCGAGGTCGGCGATGCGGGGCGGGTCGCCGGGCAGGTCCGGTACGCGGGCGAGGAGGTCGGCGAAGGGACGGGCACGGTGGTCTGCGTGCCGCAGGTACTGGGCGGGGTCCCAGGCGGGGGTGGTGGTGGGCATGGCGGCCTCCTCGGACGAACACCGGGTGCGCGGTCGATCTCCAGCCTGCCTCCAGAGATATCTTGACGTCAAGAGACTTCACGTCGACACAACCACTACACTGATCGTCATGGAGGACGAGGTCGATCGGCTGGTCGCAGCGTGGCGCCGGGAGCGCCCGGACCTCGACGTGGAGCCGCTGGAGGTACTCAGCCGGGTGAGCAGGCTGGCCCGGCATCTCGATCGCGCGCGCCGGCTCGCCTTCTCCGAGCACAGTCTGGAGCCCTGGGAGTTCGACGTGCTGACCGCGCTGCGCCGCGCGGGGGCCCCGTATCAGCTCTCGCCGGGGCAGTTGCTCACCCAGACCCTGGTCACCTCGGGCACGATGACCAACCGCATCGACCGGCTGACGAAGAAGGGCCTGGTGGAGCGGCTGCCGGACCCCAGCGACCGGCGCGGTGTGCTGGTGCGGCTGACGGAGGAGGGCCAGGACCGCGCGGACCAGGCCCTGGCCGGGCTCCTCGACCAGGAGCGGGCGATCCTCTCCGAGCTGTCCCGCGCCCAGCGCGGTGAACTGGCCGCGCTGCTGCGCCGGCTGACCGCGCCGTTCGACAACATCCCGGGCTGATCGCCCCGTTCGACACCATCCCCCCGGGCGGTCCGGGGGGCCGGTCAGGCGGTGTGGGTCTCCTGCGGTCTGATCCGTCCGGCGGGCTCCAGGTCGACCGGTCCGACGCCGGCCCGGCGCGCGAGCGCGACGGCGGCGAGGGTGGAGTGCACCCCGAGTTTCCCGAGGACGTTCTGCATATGGGTGCGCACGGTGTGCGGGGAGAGGAACAGCCGCTCGGCGACGGCCTTGCGGCCCAGGCCCGCGACCATGCAGCGCAGCACCTCCCGCTCGCGCGGGGTGAGCGACTCCACCAGCCGTTCGCTCTCGGTGCGGTGCTTGCGGGCGGCGGTCAACTCCCGCAGGACACCGGTGAGCAGGGCGGGCGGCAGATGCGTCTCGTCCCGCAGCACCCCCCGGATCACGGTCAGCAGCCGCGACAGCGAGCAGTCCTTGGCGACCCAGCCGGAGGCCCCGGCCTGGAGGGCGAGCGCGGCCCGCCGCGGGTCGTCCTTCTCGGCGAGGACGACCGTACGCACATGGGGCTGTCCGGAGCGGACTCCGGCGACGAGGGATATCCCGTCGACCAGCCCGTCCTCGCCCACCTCCTGCACGGGCACCGCCGACCGCACGCCCGGCGCGCTGCCGCCCAGGTCGGCGTCCACGAGCAGCACGTCGTACCTGCGCCCCTCGGCGGCCGCGCGCTCCAGGCTGCGCAGTGCCGCCGGGCCGCTGCCGGCCGCGGAGACGTCGACGTCCGGCTCCGCCGCCAGTGCCGCGGCGAGCGACTCGGCGAAGATCCGGTGATCGTCGACGACCAGGACTCGGATACGAACCACGAAACCCCCTTCCCCAGGCTCCCGAAGAGCAGGGGCCAACCCCACCACCGTCTGCAAGGACGCGGACCGGCGCGGGCACGACGCCCGGCATCGGCGCGGCCGCACAGCCGCCGCCGTGCAGGAACTGCTACCCCCGATGCGGGCGTCGTACCCGACTTGGTCTCGCCCCCTGATCAGCACCGGCCCCCACCGGTGCTGTTCATCAGAGTACGGCTGGGGGCCCACAGCGGAAGCTCATTTGCAGAACTGATAGGCCGGGGCGTTTATGGTGTGCCGCATGTTTCGTATTGAGGCAGAAGTCGACAAAGTGCGGCGTGATCTCCTCCGTACGCGTCTGCGTGACACGAACACGGCGAACTCGCCGGTGCTGCGTGCCCTGCGCGGCACGCCCGGCGAACGTGAACTCCCGCTGCACGTCTGGGCGTCGGACGAGGCGGGCGAGCTGGCCGGCGGCCTGGTCGGGCACACCTGGACGACCTGGCTGCACGTCACCTATCTGTGGGTCGACGGGCGCCACCGGGGCGCGGGGCTGGGTACCCGGCTGCTGGCGCGGGCGGAGCGCATCGCACATGAGAAGCGGGGCTGCCGGGGGGCCCGGGTGGAGACCTGGGACTTCCAGGCGCCCGGCTTCTACCGCGGGCACGGCTACGAAGTGGTGTGCGTGATCCCCGACTACCCGCCGGGGATCACGGAGTACACCCTGACGAAGCGCCTCGGCCGAGCCGACGACTGATCACCCGTGGGACGCCGACGGCCGGGCCCGGGGGATCGCCTCCCCCGGGCCCGGCCGTGCGGACCGGCGGTCTCAGGCCAGTCGGGTGGCGCCCGGCGAAGGGACCGCCTCGAAGACCCGTGGTGCGGTGAAGCCTGCCGTGGCGAAGGCGTCCTCGACCGCCTTCGTGATCGCCACCACGTCCGCCTCCTCGGCCAGCACGATCGCCGAGCCGCCGAAGCCGCCGCCGGTCATCCGGGCGCCCAGCGCGCCCGCGGCCAGCGCCGTGTCGACGACCAGGTCCAGCTCGGGGCAGGAGACCCGGAAGTCGTCGCGCAGCGAGGCGTGGCCCTCGGTGAGGACCGGGCCGATGGCGCGGGTGTCGCCGGCCTTCAGCAGGTCCACGACCCGCTCCACCCGCGCGTCCTCGGTGACGACATGGCGCACCAGGCGGCGCACCTCCTCCTCGTCGCCGAGCCGCTCCAGCGCCGTGTCCAGTTCCGCGTGGTCGACGTCGCGCAGGGCGTGGACGCCGAGCAGGTCGGCGCCCTGCTCGCAGCCGGCCCGGCGCTTGCCGTACTCGCCGCCGCTGTGGGCGTGCTTGACCTGGGTGTCCACGACCAGCAGCCGCATGCCCTCGGCGGCCAGGTCGAAGGGGATCTGCCGCTGGGACAGGTCGCGGGTGTCCAGGAACAGCGCGTGGCCCGCCTCGCAGCAGGCCGACGCGGTCTGGTCCATGATGCCGGTGGGGGCGCCGACGTAGACGTTCTCGGCGCGCTGGCACAGGCGGGCCAGCTGCCAGCGCTTGAGGCCGAGTTCGTACAGGTCGTTCAGGGCCAGCGCGACGACGACCTCCAGGGCCGCCGACGAGGACAGGCCCGCGCCCGAGGGGACCGTGGACGACAGGTGGACGTCGGCGCCGGTGACCGGGTGGCCGGCCTCGCGCAGCGCCCAGACCACCCCGGCCGGGTACGCCGTCCAGTTCTTGTCGCTCTCGGGTGCGAGGTCGTCCAGGGAGAGTTCGACGATGCCGCCCTCGACGTCCGCCGAGTGCAGCCGCAGTCGGCCGTCGGTGCGCCGCGACACCGCCGCGACGGCGGTGTGCGGCAGCGCGAACGGCATGACGAAGCCGTCGTTGTAGTCGGTGTGCTCGCCGATGAGGTTGACCCGGCCCGGTGCGGACCAGACGCCCTCGGGCTCGGCTCCGTACAGCGCGGCGAATCCCTGTCGGACCTGGACCTGTGCTGCCCCCACTAGTGCTCCCTCGCGGTGCTTGCGTTGTGCTGCGTGAACTCCCAGGCGTCCGCGACGATTCCGGCGAGGTCGGCCCGGGAGGGGTTCCAGCCCAGTTTCTCGCGGGCGGTGGCGGCGGAGGCGACCAGGACCGCGGGGTCGCCGGCCCGGCGCGGGCCGACGACCTCGGGGATCGGGTGGCCGGTGACCTGGCGGACGGTCTCGATGACCTCGCGGACCGAGAAGCCGTTGCCGTTGCCGAGGTTGCAGATCAGGTGCTCGCCGGGCCGCGCGGCGGCGACGGCGAGCAGATGGGCCTCGGCGAGGTCGGCGACGTGGATGTAGTCGCGGACGCAGGTGCCGTCCGGGGTGGGGTAGTCGTCGCCGAAGACGGAGATGGCGTCGCGGCGGCCCTGGGCGACCTGGAGGACGAGGGGGATCAGGTGGGACTCGGGGTCGTGGCGCTCGCCCTGCGCGCCGTAGGCGCCGGCCACGTTGAAGTAGCGCAGGGAGACCGCGCCGAGGCCATGGGCGGCCGCCTCGCCGGTGATCATGTGGTCGACGGCGAGCTTCGAGGCGCCGTAGGGGGAGGTGGGGGCGGTCGGGTCGGTCTCGGTGATCGGGGTGTTGACCGGCTCGCCGTAGGTGGCGGCGGTGGAGGAGAACACCAGCTTGCGCACGCCCGCGTCGCGCATCGCGCCGAGCAGCGCCATGGTGCCGCCGACGTTGTTGTCCCAGTACTTCTCCGGCTTCACCACCGACTCGCCGACCTGGGAGAAGGCGGCGAAGTGCAGGACCGCGTCGTAGGAGGAGTCCAGCCACTTGGCGGCGTCGCGGATGTCGCCCTCGATGAACGTGGCGCCGGCCGGGACGCCCTCGCGGAAGCCGGTCGAGAGATTGTCGAGGACGGTGACCTCGTGGCCGGCCTCCAGCAGGTGCTGGGCGACCACGCTGCCGACATATCCCGCGCCACCCGTGACCAGGTACTTACCGCTCATGAACTCGCTACCTCTCGCAGTCGCTCGGCCGCGCGCTCCGGCGGCACGTCGTTGATGAACACGTTCATGCCGGACTCGGAACCCGCGAGAAACTTCAGCTTGCCGGAAGTGCGGCGGATGGTGAAAAGCTCGAGGTGGAGCGCGAAATCGTCGCGGCTGACCCCGTCGAACTCCTCCAGCGCGCCGAACGGCGCCTGGTGCCAGGCGGCGATGTAGGGCGTGGGAGGTTCACCTTCGCCGAAGATCCGGTCGAAGCGCCTCAAGACTTCCAGATAGACCTGGGGAAACTCTGTGCGTGCCGGCTCGCCGAGGGCGAGCAGATCGGGGACGCGGCGCTTGGGATACAGGTGGACCTCGTAGGGCCAGTGCGCGGCGTACGGCACGAAGGCCACCCAGTGTTCACCCTCAAGGACGACGCGCCCGCCGGCGAGTTCCCGCTCCAGCACGGCGTCGAAGAGGTTCTCCCCGCCGGACGCCTCCTTGTGTGCCGCCAGTCGGCGCAGCATCAGGGCGGTGCGCGGGGTGACGAAGGGGTACGCGTAGATCTGCCCGTGCGGGTGACCGAGGGTCACCCCGATCTCGGCTCCGCGGTTCTCGAAGCAGAACACCTGTTCCACGGAGGGCAGATGCGACAGCTCGGACGTCCGGTCGGTCCACGCGTCCAGCACCAGGCGTGCCTGTTCCTCGTCGAGGTCGGCGAAGGACGACTGGTGGTCGGAGGTGAAGCAGACGACCTCGCAGCGGCCGGAGTCGCCCGCCAGGGAGGGGAAGCGGTTCTCGAAGACGACCACGTCGTAGGTCGAGTCCGGGATCTCGCTGAGCCGGTCGCCCCGGGAGGGGCACAGCGGGCACTCGTCGGCCGGAGGGTGGTAGGTGCGGCCCTGGCGGTGCGAGGCGACGGCGACGGAGTCGCCGAGCAGGGGGTCCGCGCGCACCTCCGAGGTGGTGACCGTGGGCTCCAGCGGGCGGCGGTCCACCGCGTCGCGCACGGCGTCGTCCCGCAGGTCGTAGTAGATCAGCTCACGACCGTCGGCCAGTCGGGTCGAGGTCTTCTTCACCGCGGCACTCCATCCGTACACCTAGCGAAGCTTCAAACAGAACCAAACACATCGAACCATAAGACCCCACGAAGGTCACCCTCACAACCAAACAAAGAACACCAGGCAAGGTGAGTTCTTCATGCAAACCCCCACAAACCTGGCAGCGGGACTGCGGCTGCCCGTCAACGCGCTCGACTACGCGCTCATGGCGATCTACTTCGCCGTCGTCCTGGGCATCGGATTCGCGGCCCGCCGCTCGGTGCGCACCAGTCTCGACTTCTTCCTCTCCGGAAGATCGCTGCCCGCCTGGATCACCGGCCTGGCCTTCGTCTCGGCCAACCTCGCGGCCACCGAGATCCTGGGCATGGCCGCCAACAGCGCCCAGTACGGGGCGTACACCGTGCACTGGTACTGGATCGGCGCCATCCCGGCCATGGTGTTCCTGGGCCTGGTGATGATGCCGTTCTACTACGGCTCCAAGGTCCGCTCGGTCCCCGAGTTCCTGCTGCTGCGCTTCGACCGATGGGCCCATCTGCTCAGCTCGGCGCTGTTCGCCTTCGCCGCCGTCCTGATCGCCGGGGTCAACCTCTACGCCCTCGCGATCGTCGTCGAGGCGCTGCTCGGCTGGCCGCAGTGGCTGGCCGTCGTGGTGGCCGGCTTCTTCGTCCTCGCGTACATCACCCTCGGCGGCCTGTCCTCGGCGATCTACAACGAGGTCCTCCAGTTCTTCGTGATCCTGGCGGCCCTGATCCCGCTGACGGTGCTCGGCCTGAAGAAGGCGGGCGGCTGGGGCGGCCTGACGGACTCCCTGACGGCCGGCCACGGCCACCACTTCGTGACCGCCTGGGGCGGCACGGGCATCGGCAGCGCGAACCCGCTGGGCGCGAACTGGCTGACGATCGTGCTGGGACTGGGCTTCGTGCTGTCCTTCGGGTACTGGACGACGAACTTCGCCGAGGTGCAGCGCGCGCTGTCCGCGAAGAACCTCTCCGCGGCCCGGCGCACCCCGCTGATCGCCGCGTACCCGAAGATCTTCATCGTCTTCCTGGTGATGATCCCGGGCCTGGTGGCGGCGGTCCTGGTGCCGGGGATCGGCACCTCGGACTCGGACCTCCAGTACAACGACGCCATCCCGTACCTGATGCAGGAGCTGCTGCCCAACGGTGTGCTCGGCGTCGCGGTGACCGGTCTGCTCGCGGCGTTCATGGCCGGCATGGCGGCCAACGTCTCGTCCTTCAACACGGTGTTCACCAACGACATCTGGGCGCGGTACGTGGTCAGGGGCCGCGAGGACGCGTACTACGTGCGCTTCGGACGGCTGATCACCGTGATCGGCGTGCTCGTGTCGATCGGCACGGCATTCCTGGCCGCGTCCTTCTCCAACATCATGGCCTACCTCCAGACGCTGTTCTCCTTCTTCAACGTGCCGATGTTCGTGGTCTTCGTCGTCGGCATGTTCTGGAAGCGGGCGTCGGTGAGGTCCGGGTTCTGGGGCCTGCTGGCGGGCACCACGGCGGCGATGGTCAACTACTTCGTCGTCTACAAGCAGGGCATCGTCGCCATCCCCACCGACCAGGGCGCCAACTTCGTCTCGGCCATCGCCGGGTTCGCCGCGGGCGCGGTGGTCATGGTCGCGGTCTCCCTGTTCACCGCGCCGAAGCCGGCCGAGGAGCTGCGAGGCCTGGTCTACGGGACCGTCTCCCCCGGCATGGCCGAGCCGCCTGCGCCCGGTGACGACGCCTGGTACCGCAGGCCGGCCCTGCTGGGCTGGGGCGCCCTCGTCCTGGCCGCCGCCTGCTACATCCCGTTCTCGTTCTGACCGCGGGAGGACCGAGGAACCATGTCCGAACACCACCCCCGCCCCGAGCGGCACGGCTACTCCGAGCAGGACGTCCAGCGCGAGGTCACCGAACTGGAGGGCAGGTCCGCCACCGCCGCGCGGATCTTCGACCTGCGCCGGATCATCGGCGGACTGTTCGTCGTCTACGGCGTCATCGTGACGATCGCCGGGATCTCCCCGTCCGACGCCTCCCTGCACAAGTCCGAGGGCGTCAACATCAACCTGTGGACCGGCCTCGGCATGCTGCTGCTGGGCGTGTTCTTCCTGGTCTGGCTGAAACTCCGCCCGGCGGCCCCGCCGCGGGCACCCGAGCGGGAACAGCCGCCCGAGTAGACCTCCCGCGCACAGGTTGCATAATCATGCGGATCGTTGAATACTCTTCCCATGTCCAAGGTTCTCACCTCCCTGCCCACCGGCGAGCGCGTCGGCATCGCTTTCTCGGGCGGCCTCGACACCTCCGTCGCGGTCGCATGGATGCGCGACAAGGGTGCCGTCCCGTGCACCTACACCGCCGACATCGGCCAGTACGACGAGCCCGACATCGCCTCGGTGCCCGGCCGCGCGAAGACCTACGGCGCCGAGATCGCGCGCCTGGTCGACTGCCGGGCGGCGCTGGTCGAGGAGGGCCTGGCCGCGCTCGCCTGCGGCGCGTTCCACATCCGCTCGGGCGGCCGCGCCTACTTCAACACCACCCCGCTCGGCCGCGCCGTCACCGGCACGCTGCTGGTGCGGGCGATGCTGGAGGACGACGTCCAGATCTGGGGCGACGGCTCGACGTTCAAGGGCAACGACATCGAGCGGTTCTACCGCTACGGCCTGCTCGCCAACCCGCACCTGCGCATCTACAAGCCGTGGCTCGACGCCGACTTCGTCTCCGAGCTGGGCGGCCGCAAGGAGATGTCGGAGTGGCTGGTGGCCCACGGGCTGCCGTACCGCGACAGCACCGAGAAGGCGTACTCGACCGACGCCAACATCTGGGGCGCCACCCACGAGGCCAAGACGCTGGAGCACCTCGACACCGGCGTGGAGACGGTCGAGCCGATCATGGGCGTCCGGTTCTGGGACCCCTCGGTCGACATCGCCGCGGAGGACGTGACGGTCGGCTTCGACCAGGGCCGCCCGGTGAGCATCAACGGCAAGGAGTTCGCCTCCCCGGTCGACCTGGTGATGGAGGCGAACGCCATCGGCGGCCGCCACGGCCTGGGCATGTCGGACCAGATCGAGAACCGGATCATCGAGGCGAAGAGCCGCGGCATCTACGAGGCGCCGGGCATGGCGCTGCTGCACGCCGCCTACGAGCGTCTCGTCAACGCGATCCACAACGAGGACACCCTCGCCACCTACCACAACGAGGGCCGGCGCCTGGGCCGGCTGATGTACGAGGGCCGCTGGCTGGACCCGCAGGCGCTGATGGTGCGCGAGTCGATCCAGCGCTGGGTCGGCTCGGCGGTCACCGGCGAGGTCACCCTGCGGCTGCGCCGCGGCGAGGACTACTCGCTGCTCGACACCACCGGCCCCGCGTTCAGCTACCACCCGGACAAGCTGTCGATGGAGCGCACCGAGGACTCGGCGTTCGGCCCGGTGGACCGGATCGGCCAGCTCACCATGCGCAACCTCGACATCGCCGACTCCCGCGCCCGGCTGGAGCAGTACGCCGGTCTCGGCATCGTCGGCACGACCCACCCCGAGCTGATCGGCGTCGCCCCGGCGGCGGCGAGCGGTCTGATCGAGGCCATGCCGGAGGGCGGCGCCGAGGCGATCGCCTCCCGCGGCGAGACGTCCGGCGACGACCAACTGCTGGACCGTGCCGCGATGGAGTTCGGCACCGACTGAGCGAACGCACCGACGGCGGGTGCGGCTGTCCGTGCAGGCGCGGCCGGTCCGGGGCGACCCCCGGACCGGCCGCGCCGTCTGCGTCCTACGACTCCGCGCCCAGGACGACGGCTGCACGGCCGGGGCCTACGACTCCGCGCCCGGGTCTACGGCTCCGCGCCCGTGCTCTGGGGCGGCAGCGGGCCGGCCCGGTCCAGCAGGCCGGTGCGGGCCGCCAGGGCCGCCGCCTCCAGCCGGGAGCCGACCCCCAGTTTCATCAGGACACGCTGGACATGGGTGCGGGCGGTGGACGGGGCGATGCCCATGCCGGCCGCGATCAGCCGGGTGTCCTCGCCGTCGGCGACCCGGACCAGGACCTCGATCTCCCGCGGGGTGAGCATCTGGAGCAGTCGCTGGCCCTCGTCGTCGGGCTGGGCGGCCGGGTTGAGCAGTTCGCTGAACGCCCCCTGGAGGAGCTGGGGAGCCACCGCCGCCTCGCCCGCCCGCGCCTTCATGATGGCCCGCTCCACGCCCTCGATGCGCTCGTCGTGCCGTACGTAGCCCGAGGCGCCCGCGGCGAAGGCCGCCGCGATGCCGCGCGGACTGGGTACCGGGCCGAGAACCAGGACCGCGACCTGCGGACGCTCCCGTTTGATCCGTATCACCGGGTCGAAGATGCCCGGTTCGGCCGGTGCCGCCGTGCCCAGCAGGCACACCTCGGGCGCGCGGGTGATCACCAGTTCCGCCGCACCGGCGGCCGGTGCCGCCGCGGCCAGTACCCGGTGACCCCGCAGCTTCAACGCCGAGGCCAGCGCCTCGGCGAGCAGTCGGTGGTCGTCGACCACCATCAGCCGCACTCCCACAGAGCAACCCCCCAGTCCCCCCAATGGGTCCCCCCTGGGGCTGCCCACTGGTCCGCATGGCCGAAGGGCCCCCCGGCTCCCCCGTCCTTCATGCCCCCGGAAGCTACACGCTTGTTCGACGTTGCGCTCCCCCTACTGGTGAGAAGTGCCCCGGATCGCCGAAATTCCTCACATTCGAGGGTGATGAGCGGTACGCGCACGGCCCCGCCCCTGAGCAGGGACGGGGCCGTGCGCTCGGGCCCGGGTGCGCCGGGTCAGCCGCCGGTGCCGAACGCGACCGCCAGGTCCTCCTTGCCGCCCACACCGGCCAGCGGCTTGTTGGCGAAGACCTGGGACATGTACAGCCGGCCCCCCGCGTAGAGGATCTCGGCGTACTCGGGGAGCATGCTCTGCTCCACGGTGTGCACCTGCGACGTCGCCGGGTTCTCCATCAGCGTCGTCTCCTTGAAGCTGCCTCCGTCGATGCTCACGACCTGGCCGCCCTTGTCGTAGGGCGGGCGCTTGTAGGCGAGCAGGGCGGTGCCGTCCATGCGCAGCGGGGTGATCGTGTAGCCGTCGCCGGAATCGGCGCGCTGGCCGGTCTGCTTGCCGGTGGCGAGGTCGAAGGCGACGATCTCGTTGGACCGGGTGCCCGACCCGCCGCCCTCGTGCTCCTCGGTCGGCACATAGATCCGGTCGGCGGCCACGACGACGCCCTTGCAGTACTCGATCCTGCTGATGCCCTCGCACTTCGCCGCGTACTGGTCGCCCGGCGCGGAGATGCGGGTGCGCAGCGCACCGGTCTTGTTGTCGATGGAGAAGAAGTCCGAGATGCCGCTGCCGTCGCCCGCGCTGTCGCCGACGTCGGCGGCGACGACCAGCGGGTCCGTCGAGACGACGCTGGCGTACTCGATGCCCTTGGTCATCTTGTACTCCGAGATCACCTTCCCGCTGGCCGGGTCGATGGTCTGGATGCTGAGCTGGTGGTTGTCGTAGTCGCCGCACTTGCGGACCGCGACCAGCTTCGCGCCGCCGCCGTAGCCCGCGTCGTAGCAGGTGTCGCCGACCTTCGGGGACCACAGCAGCTTGCCCGAGTCGATGTCGAAGGCGGCGCCGCCCTCGGTGGCGCCCAGGGCGGCCGTGTGGGCGCTGACGGTGACGTTGTCGAAGGTGATCGGCTGGTCACCGGAGTTGACGGTCTTCGTCCACAGCTTCCTGCCCGCGTCGAGGTCGATCGCGGCGACCTGGCTGCACCCGTGCGAGGGGTCGGTCTTGGTCGGCATCGCGGGTTCGTAGAGGATCGCCGTGCGGTTGTCCTCGGTGGTGTGGCGGGCGGCCTCGCACACCGGGCCGGGCAGCTTGATCGTCCACAGCCGGGTGCCCTTGGCGGGGTCGTAGCCGACGACCTCGGCGGCGCCGGTCTTGACGTACGTCTTGTCGGTGAGCCAGGAGCCCTGGGTGCTCATGGTGGCGGCGACCGTCGGCATGGGGACCTGGAAGAGCACCTTGGACGCGGTGTCGGCGGGCGCCTTCTCCGTGCCGCCGGAGCCGCCCCCGGTGGTGTCCTTGCCGTCCTTGCCCCCGGTGCCGCCGCTGGAACTGCCGGTGTCGTGCTTGCCGTCGCCGCCCTTGCCGGACGAGGAGTACCAGATGCCGCCGACGACGATCAGGGCGATCGCGATGACGGCCGCGACGATGATGAGCAGCTGGGCATTGGGCTTGCGGCCGCCGCCGACCGGTCCGCCGGGCTGCTGCCCGTAGCCGTACGGGCCCGGCTGAGGGGCGCCCGGGTAGCCGTAGCCGGGCTGCGGGACGGTCGGCGGCTGCGGGTAGCCGTAGCCGGGCTGCGGCGGGGGTGCCTGCGGGTAGCCGTAGCCGGGCTGGGGCGGCTGGGGAGCCTGCGGGTAGCCGTAGCCGGGCTGGGGCGGCTGGGGAG
>NZ_VJZD01000147.1 GCF_009377175.1 Streptomyces adustus | reverse complement strand
CCTGGCATGCGGAGGCACCGTGACCCCTGGGGGGCCGTGGTGCCTGGCGACGTCCTCAAGACAACCAGCCCCGACCGATGTCCGCAATGACCCCTTTTACTAGTTGTGGCCGCATTGGGGTGTTTGCTGGTCTGTGTGAGCTGGCTCTCAATCCGCAGGTCAAGGCATGGATGCACGTCTAAACATGTGGCTTTTCGTCCACTATCGCGGGTAGTGAGTGACGTGCGTCATGTGGGGTGCTTCACCGGTTCCGCGACACTGCGCGCACGAGGGTTCACAGTGCGGGTGGGGTGAACGTGACCGCGGTCTCGACAACGGCCGGCGATGCACGCGCTGCGGCTGTCTGGATATGACGTCGATACGTCAAGATCGAGAAGCTCGTGGCCTGCGCTCGGAGCCCCGTGGTGACCGGGAGGGCGGATGACGACGCTGAAGTTCGGCTACCTGCTGCCGACGCGCGAACTCGCGGTCCGGAACGAACATGACTTGGCTCCGCTCGTCTCTCAGGCGCGACGGGCGGAGCAGTTGGGGCTGGACTCGGTCTGGGCGGGCGACAGCCCTGTGACCAGGCCGCGCGCGGATCCGCTGCTGCTGTTGGCCGCCGCGGCGCAGGCCACCGAGCGCGTCACGCTCGGCACCGCGGTGCTGCTGCCGGCCCTGCGCCACCCGATCCTGCTGGCGCAGCGGTTCGCCACACTCGACCGACTCTCGGGAGGACGGCTGATCGCCGGCTTGGGCGGAGGGTTCCCGAACCAGGCCACCCGGGCCCAGTTCGCGGCGCTCGGCGTCGGTTTCCGCAGCCGCATGAGCCGCTTGGAGGAGTCGATCCACGTGATGCGGCGGCTGTGGTCGGGGCGGACCGTGTCCTGCAAGGGTGATCACTTCGCCTTCGAGGACCTACGGATCGCGCCTTCCCCGTCGAGTTCGGGAGGGCCGCCGATCTGGCTGGCGGCAGGCGGTGCGGCGGGGCTGCGACGTGTGGCTCGCCTCGCCGACGGCTGGCTGCCGTATCCGCCGACGGCGGCCACGTACGTCCAGGAGTGCGAGTTCGTGTCGTCGACTGCCGAGCAGGCCGTGCCGCCCCGCGCGGTCACCCCCGCGCTCTACGCGACGCTCTGTCTGGACGAGGACCCGGAGATCGCGCACCGGCGTCTGCGGACGAGCGTCGAGAGCTACTACAACGCACCGCTGGAATTCATCACCGCGCTCCAGGCCGTGTTCGCCGGTACTCCCCGGCAGGCCGCCGCGTGGTTGTCGGGCTACGTCGAGGCCGGTGCCCGCCATGTGGTGATCCGACTGGCGACCGATGACCACGCCGGCGGACTGGAGGAGCTCGCCGAACGGGTCCTGCCCCTGGTGCGGGCGAAGGACCAGTGACGACCACGTTCGCGCGGGAGGGGAAGCCTGTTCGGCCTCCCGCCCCACGGCGTCCGTACGACGGACCGGAACTCCTCCTGGCGTCGGCTGATCCGCGGCGTCACCTGACGTACGCCATGCGGTCGACCCACTGGGACAGGGTGAGGGACGTGGACCAGGCCCTGGCGGCGGAACCCCGGCCGTGGCGCTGACGGGGGGCGACGCGGTCGGAGCCGGACGGGTGCGAGCGCGGCTGCGGGCAGAGCTGGGGGGCCAGGGCCTCGCGGAGCGAGGAGAGGTGTGCGGCGACCGCGGCGAGGCAGTGGTACTCGTCCCGGCATGCGGTGCAGAGGCCCAGGTGGGCGACGACGGAGGCGGCCTGCTCGGGCGCAAGGAGCTGGAGTGCGTGCTCGGCGAGCAGGTCGTGGACTGCGCGGCATTCGTCGTGGTTGGTGGCCATGTCGGATCCTCTCCGTACTGCGAAGCCCGACCGCCCGGGCGTTCCACAAGGTCCAGCTGGTTCAGGCGGCCGTGCAAAGCATGGATTCAGCCCTTGTGACGCATTCCAAGACTGGCCGACGACCGTCCCTGTGCGCGTCGTCCCTCCGCAGTGAATGCCGGGTACTGCGGACGCAGTACCCGGCAGGTCAGGCTGCTCCGGCCGCGCAGACAGGGCGCCGACCAGGCCTTCGTCATACGGAGAGGGGCCTTCGTCATACGGAGAGGGGGGAGGGACCGCGATCCGTCGTCGCGTTGACCAGGCCGCACTGATACGCGATGACGACGAGCTGGGCCCGGTCACGGACCGCGAGCTTGCTCATGGCGCGGTTGACGTGCGTCTTCACGGTCAACGGGCTGACGAACAGACGTTCGGAGATGTCGTCGTTCGACAGGCCGAGCGCGACGAGGCTCATCACGTCGCGTTCCCGGGGGGTGAGGCAGGCCAGCTGCTGGTGGACCGCGCCCGCACAGGGTTCGGGCTGGGCCAGGAAGCAGGTGATCAGGGCGCGTGTGGCCGCGGGGGACAGCAGCGACTCACCGGCGGCCACCGTGCGGACGGCGTCGAGGAGCTCGTCCGGCTGCGCCCCCTTGCCGAGGAAGCCGCTCGCACCGCGGCGCAGGGCCTCGGCGACGTACTCGTCGTTCTCGAAGGTGGTCAGGATGAGCACCTTCACCGCCGCGAGATCCTCGGCCTCGCTGATGGCCCGGGTGGCCTCCAGGCCGTCCATCCCGGGCATCCGGATGTCCATCAGCACGACATCCGGGTGCTGGGCGCGTGCCAGTTCCACGGCTTCGTGGCCGTCCGACGCCTCGCCCACGACCTCCATGTCCTCCGTGGAGTCGAAGAGGATCTTGAAGGTGCCCCGCAGCAGCGCCTGGTCGTCGGCGAGCAGAACGCGGATCGTCATGTCCGGACCTCCGGTAGTGCGTGCGGTGCCGCGCCGCCCGCTGTCGTGGCGGAGCGCAGGGGTAGTTCGGCGATCACGGCGAATCCGCCCTCGGGCCGTTCCTGCGCGGTGAGCGTCCCGCCCACGCTGGCCGCCCGTTCCCGCATGCCGATCAGCCCGTGGCCGGTGCCCTGTCGCGGTTCCTGCGGGAGCGTCCGGCCGTCGTCCTCGACGGTGATGGTCAGCCACCGGGGGGTGTAGCTCAGGCACAGCCGGGCCTTGTCCGCGCTGCCGTGCTTGCGCACATTGGTCAGGGCTTCCTGGATGATGCGGTAGGCGGCCAGATCGGCCGCGGGGGCCAGCGGCTGGGTCGCACCGTGGCGGGTGCACAGGACCGCGAGGCCGACCCGATCGAGCGAGGCGAGCAGAGCGGGGACCTGTTCCAGCCCCGGAATGGGACCGCGGGGTGCCTCGCAGTCGCCGGACTGCCGCAGCAGGCCCACCGTGACACGCAACTCGTCCAGTGCCGACCGGCTGGTCTCCTGGATGTCCTTGAGGGCGGAGACGAGCTGATCCGGTCGCTGCTGTCCCACATGGGCCGCCACACCGGCCTGGGCGTTGATCAGAGCGATGTGATGGGCGACGACGTCGTGCAGCTCACGTGCGATCCGGACCCGCTCCGCCGCCACCCGCTGCTGCGCCTCCTGTTCACGGGTCCGCTCCGCGTGCTCCGCCCGTTCCTCCACGGCCGTGACGTAGGCCCGGCGCGAGCGCACTCCGTCCCCGACCGCCGCCGGCAGGGCCGTCCACGCCAGCATCCCGACGTTGTCCGGTTGCAGCCCGGAATTCGGGTCGTGCACTAACGCCGCTCCGATCAGCACGGCGGCCGAGGCCGAGGCCACGGTCAGGGCCGTGCGGCGGTCCGTCAGCGTGGCCACCGAGTACACGGACATGATGACCGGACTGGTCACCACCGGACTCTCCCGGAACCCCAGTAATTGGAACGCCACCCCGCAGCAGACCGCGCAGGCCGCCACGGCGAAGGGGAAGCGGCGACGCCACAGCAGTGCGAAGCAGCCGATGCCGGCCAGCAGGACGGCGGGCCATCGCACGACGAACCGGTGCTCGTGCGGGAGGAACGAGGCGCCGATGACGGACAGCACGAACAGCCCCGACACGCCCAGCACGTCACGAACCGCACTCCGGGGTCCACGCTCGCGCGCATTGCTTACTGCCATGGCATCACCGTAAGGACGCTGTTCGCGCGCCGCCGGGCCGACGGACGGCGGCCACACCTGAATCCCCGGCCCCAGCAGCCCGGTCGGTCGATCGGCGCAACTGGCCTCTTCGAGTGACAGGCCGGGACCCGACGGCCTCGCACCACCGGGTCCCGACAGGCCTTAGCCCTCCGGATCCGGTCCCCGGGACAGGAACAGCCAGACGGAGGACGCGAGTGCCACGGCCATGCCCGCGCCTGCGATGGCCATGGTGA
Organism: Streptomyces adustus; assembly: GCF_009377175.1. GTDB lineage: Bacteria > Actinomycetota > Actinomycetes > Streptomycetales > Streptomycetaceae > Streptomyces > Streptomyces adustus. The sequence continues at coordinate 19,612 of NZ_VJZD01000147.1, read as the reverse complement.
CGCCGGGCGGTGGTGTGTCGCAGGCGTTGCCGCCGTACGCGCTGTAGAAGCCGACCCCGACCGCGCAGGCGATGACGGTCAGCAGGCTGCCGGTGGCGATGCGCTGGACGATCCGGGTGTGGTCCGGGGCCGTGTGGTTCCTGCCCGGCGGCGTGATGATCTGCCCGGCGCGGTTCCGGGTCACTCCCCGTCCGCCGATACGAGGGAGCCGGTGGTAGAGGAAGTAGCCCGCCACGGCGTAGAGGGCGTAGACGCAGAACGAGCCGTAGATGAAAGCCATCTCCCAGCGGGGCGGCTGCGCGCCGCCACGAAAGCGGACGCCGTTGTAGTCGGCGAGACCGTTGCAGATGTACCCGAACGACAGCAGCGTCACGAACTGACCGAGCACCCGTCGGCCGTGGCCGGCGGCGTCCCAGGCTTCGGCCACCTCCAGGAGGAGGACGATCGAATAGAACATCAGGATCGTGGACACCGAAGCGGCCAGGGTGCACACCAGTTCCTCGGTGGCGGCGCGGCCGGCATTGGCGGCGTCTCCGGTGATGGCGCCGTAGGAGATGGATGTGACGACCAGGGCCAGGAACGAACAGACCATGACCGGCATGGCGCGGTCCAGGGATTCCTTGACGGAGTCCGGTGCCGACGGCTGAGGGCGCCCCCGTGACAGGAGGGGCGCCCTCGGTGTGTCGTCCGGTCAGTCGACGCTGCCGTGCTCCATGGGGAAGTCCGGGGGCCAGGGTTGGCCGAAGTGGAACAGGGACGGGTCGTCGAACTCGCGGTCCGCCTCGCGCCACGAGGGTGCGCCGGAGATGACGAAGCTGCCACCGTCCGCTTCGATCATCCAGGTGAAGTCCGCGTCGTCCGCGACGAGGTCATGGCGCTCCTTCAGCACCGCGAACTCCGCCTCCGACGCCCGGCGGACGTGGATGCCCTGCTCGTAGATGGGCTTGAGCAGCATGAGCTCCACATGCCCGAAGTACACCTCGACGCGGGTGTCCGTGTTGTCGACCGCGAGGGCGTCGCTGCGCAGCATCAGCTGCCGATGCGACGGCGAGAAGCTGACCACGCGGAACAGACGTCCCTCTCGTACGAAATCCGGCATTCCTTGGGCACTTCCTGTTCCGACTGTCCTTGCGGCTCTGGGACTTCTGCGCGGGAGACCGACTTGCCCTGGGCCGCGGCCGACGAAGCGTGGTCGATTCACAACTCCGTTTTCGATCAGGCTACATGGGGAGCGGAACGCCTCAACTGCCGTGTTCGGTGCGCTGAAACGCGCCACCGCGTGCCCCGGCGGTCCCGAACTGCCTGCCCGGGTGTCCGCCCCTTATGATCATCTGGCACCAAATGGCCCATGAGGGGGATGTATGTCGCACAGTCAGCAGCCGTTTCCGGAGAAGTCGCCCGGCAGGCCCGGGTGGGCGCGCAAGCGCGTCGCGGTCCCGGCCGCGCTGCTCATCTTCTTCGTCGGTGTCGGCGTCGGATCCTCCGGCGATGGCCAGGACAAGACCGGCGCCGACGCGAAGGCCGGCCCTCGGCCGACGGTCACCGTCACGCGGACCGCGGCCCAGCCCGCCGAGGCCGCCGACACGGTGAAGGACGCCGAGCCGGCCCCGGACGGCGACACGAAGGCCGCTGTGCCGAATTTCGTCGGCATGGGGCTCCAGTCGGCGCAGGACAAGGCGCAGGCGGCGGGCTTCTCCGCGCTCACGTCCCACGACGCTCTCGGGCGCGCCCGTATGCAGGTCCTCGACCGCAACTGGAAGGTCTGCTCGCAGAACATCGCCGCCGGGAAGGCCGCGTCGACCGGTACCGAGCTGGACTTCGGAGCGGTGAAGCTCGAGGAGGACTGCCCGGCCGAGGACCAGAGCGAACCGGCCAAGGCCGGCGGCACGATGCCGGACTTCCGCGGGAAGTCGGTGAAGGCCGCCCGTGCGGCGCTCGACAGCGGTACGTCGATCACCGTCACGGACGCCTCCGGCGACGACCGGTTCATCCTCGTCGAGTCGAACTGGCGGGTCTGTACGCAGAAGCCCGCCGTCGGCGCTGCGGTGTCCGGTCGGCCCGTGGAGTTCGCGGCCGTCAAGTTCGGCGAATCCTGCCCGTAGCCGCCGCCGCGGCCGGCGCCCGGGTCACCGGCCGCGGTCACCGACCGGCCGGGTCAGTCCCACTGCTCGTCCGCCAGCGAGTCGACCGGCTGCGGCTTGCCGATGACGGCCAGGGCGATGAAGAAGCCGATCTGGCCGATCGCGATCGTCAGGGTGGCCAGTGCCTTCTGGTCGTAGTGCCTGGCCGCCTCGGCGTACAGCGCGTCGGAGACGCGTTCCTGGCCGTGCGGGGCGGGTTGCAGGGTGGCCTCCACCAGGGCGAGGGCGGCCCGCTCGGCCTCGGTGAAGTAGGGGGCGTCCTGCCACGAGGAGACCGCGGTGATGCGCTCCTCCGACTGCCCGGCCTTGCGCAGGAAGCCGGTGTTGAGGACCGTCAGATAGGTGTTGCCGACGATCTGACCGGCGCGCAGATGGACGAGGTTCATCGTGGTCCGCGGTACCGAGCGGTTGCCCGTGGCCCGGAAGAGGGCGGCGCTGATGTCGTTCAACTCGGGTACGAACTCGGCCGGGTTCGGCATCCGGGAGATCGAGGTGTTCGTCATGACTGCACTCCTTGGTATCCGTCAGGTCGGTGACTTCACTTCCCTGACGGACCGGCGCACCAAGATGTGACAGGCGCCCGACGGGCGTTCTCGTGGATGCGTTGACGCCACTAGGTACTGAGTGTAGATACTGGGGTATGACCGTTCCTCTGGCACTCCTCGGACTCCTGGAACGGGAGTCGAGCCACGGCTATGACCTCAAGCGCGACTACGACACCTATTTCGGCCGGGGCAAACCGCTGCCCGCCGGACAGGTCTACTCGACCCTGGGGCGCCTCGCCCGTGACGGGAAGGTCGAGATCGGTGAGACCGGGCCGGGTTCGGGGCCGGACCGCAAGCGCTACGTGATCACCGACGTCGGGGTCACGCAGGTCGAGACCTGGCTGACCGAACCGGTCGAGGGCGAACCGCACCTCCAGACGGTGCTGTTCACCAAGGTCGTGCTCGCGGTGCTCCTGGAGCGCGACCCCCGCGTGTACCTCGACATCCAGCGCGCCGCCCACATGGAGCGGATGAGGGAGCTGACCGAGCTGCGCAGGAGCGGCAGCACGATGGACACGCTGCTGGCCGATCACGGCGTGTTCCACCTGGAGGCCGATCTGCGGTGGATGGACCAGACCGTGGCACGGCTCGCCGCCCTGACGGCGGAGGTGCGCGCATGAGTGCGGACGACGACTTCCTCGTACAGGCGCGAGAGGCGGCCCTGTCGTTCGGGCAGACGCCCGCGCTGCGGGGCGCGAACCTCTCCGCGCGGGCCGGCGAGATCCTGGCCGTCACCGGACCGAGCGGCTCCGGCAAGTCCACGCTGTTGCACTGCCTGGCCGGGATCCTCGTCCCGGACTCCGGCGAGATCTGGTTCGACGGCCGCCGTGTCGACACCCTGGGCGAGCCCGAACGCAGCACCTTACGCAGGGACCACTTCGGCTTCGTCTTCCAGTTCGGTCAGCTCGTGCCCGAGCTGACCGCCGAGGAGAACGTCGCCCTTCCGCTGCTGCTCGCCAAGTCCCGCAGGGCGAGCGCGCTGGCCGAGGCGCGATCGTGGTTCGGGCGGCTCGGACTGGACGGCCTGGAGGGGCGCCGGTCCGGCGAACTCTCCGGCGGACAGGCGCAGCGGGTCGCCCTGGCCCGCGCCCTGGTCTCCAGGCCCGAGGTGCTGTTCGCCGACGAGCCGACCGGGGCGCTCGACTCGCTCACCGGCGAGCACGTGATGGACCTGCTGGTCGCCTCGGCCCGGCAGGAGGGCACCACCGTCGTCCTCGTCACCCACGAACCGCGGGTGGCCGCCCACGCGAACCGCGAGGTCATCGTCCGCGACGGCAAGGTCACACCCCTCTTCGTCGAACGGCTCGGCTCGTGATCCGCCTCGGCCTGCGCCTCACCTTGAGGGGCGGCAGGGAGGCCGGAGCCCGCCTCGCCGTCATCGTGGCCGCCGTGGCCCTCGGCGTCGGACTGCTGCTGGGCATCCTGGCGGCCATCAACGCCACCGCCACCCAGAACGGCCGCAACGCCTGGCTCAACACCGGTTCCGGCACGAGCGCGGCGGGGCGGCCCGCGGCGAAGGCGGACACCGACCCGCTGTGGTGGCTGCTCAGGGCGGACCACGTCGACGGCAGAACCATCGGCCGGGTCGACACTGCCGCCACCGGCCCGAACTCCCCGGTTCCACCGGGACTCCCACGCCTCCCCGGACCGGGCGAGTTCTACGCCTCACCGGCCCTGACGAAGCTGCTGCGCTCCACCCCGGCCGCCGAACTCGCCGACCGCTACCCCGGCCACCAGGTCGGCACCGTCGGCAACGCGGCGCTCCCGGGCCCCGACTCCCTGATCGTCGTCATCGGTCACCGCCCCGACCAGCTCGCGAAGCAGCACGACGCGACCCAGGTCACCACCATCACCACCGTGGCCCCGAGCAGTTGCAACGGCACGAACTGCACGGTCCGGGCGGGCATCGACAGCAGAGGCATCAAGCTCATCCTGTCCGTCGCGGGCACCGCCCTGATCTTCCCCGTGCTGGTCCTCATCGGCACGGCCACTCGGCTGGCGGCCGCCGGCCGCGAGCAGCGGTTCGCCGCGATGCGCCTGGTGGGCGCCACACCGCGGCAGATCTCGATGCTCTCCGCCGTCGAATCGACGCTCGCCGCGATCGTCGGCACGGCCGTCGGCTTCGGCCTCTTCCAACTGTTCCGTACGCAGCTGGCCCGGGTCGACCTCACACGGACGCCCTACTTCGCCGACGACCTCACGTTGCGGACCGGGGACATCCTGCTCGTCTGCCTCGCCGTGCCGGTGGGTGCCGCCGTCGCGGCCCGGATCGCCCTGCGCCGCGTGCAGGTCTCCCCGCTCGGGGTCACCCGGCGCGTCACACCACGCCCGCCGCGGGCCTACCGGGTGATCCCGTTGGCCGTCGGCATCGCCGAACTCTCGTACACCATCGGGCGGGTGCCCCGGAGCACTGACGGCCAGATCTGGGTATTCGTCCCGGGAATCCTGCTGGTCCTGACCGGACTCGTCATCGCCGGGCCCTGGCTGACCATGGCCGGGGCCCGCCTGCTGGCCCGGCAGACCAGCAGCCCCGCGCTGCTCATCGCGGGCCGACGGCTCGCGGACGACCCGAAGGCCGGCTTTCGCGCGGTCAGCGGGCTGGTCCTCGCCCTGTGCGTCACCAGCGCGGCCGTCGGGATCATCGGCTCGCTGAACGCCGAGCGCGGCATCCCGCGAACCGGCCGATCGATCGCCGGCGCCCTGGTCGCCGACTACGCCCGGGGCTTCGACCGCGCCACCGGGCGTCCGGTCGGCAGCGTGCCCCCGCTCTCGAAGGCCGTGGCCGACGACCTGGACTCCGTACCGGGCGTCAAAGGCGTGCTGATGATCCACACGAACCCGCTCGGCACCACGGACCCGGCCGACGGCGGTCCACAGGGCGCCGGCACCCCGCCGGTCGCCGGGCTGGCCTCGTGCGCGGAGCTCGCCAGGATGCCGGCCCACAGCGCATGCGCCCCCGGAGCCCGTACGGCGTCGGTCGCCCAGAACTACGGCACCTTCGGCACGTACCGCTGGACGCACTGGCCCACGGCATGGCCCGCCGCCGACATCTCCGCCCAGCGCCTCGCGCGCCTCCCGGTCCAGCAGATCGTCGTGGCCACCGACGGGTCGACGGCGGCGATCGAACGCGCGCGCACCATCCTCGCGAACACGTACCCCGACCACGACATCCCGCGGACCGTCGGTGAGGACCACGCCGAGAACGGCGCGCAGCTCGCCGGATACCGGCAACTGGCCGACGTGGTCGTCCTGGTCGGTTTCCCCATCGCCGGTTGCAGTCTGGCGGTGAGCGTGGCCGGGGGGCTGCGCGATCGCAAGCGCCCCTTCAGCCTGCTGCGCCTGACCGGCACTCAACTCGGGCTGTTGCGGCGGGTGCTGCTCCTGGAGAGCGCGGTCCCGCTGCTGGTGGTCGCCGTGGTGGCGATCGGGATGGGCTTCCTGGCGGCCCAGCTGTTCGTACAGGCACAGTTCGGTTATTCGATCAGGGCGCCCGGGCTCCAGTACTACGCGATCGTGCTTGCCGGGCTGGCCGCCTCGCTGGCGGTGATCGCATCCACGATGCCGCTGCTCAGGCGCATCACGGGCCCCGAAACGGCACGCAACGACTAGCGGCCACGGTGATGGCCCGGACCGGCTGACCACAGCCGGTCCGGGCCATCACCCGTCCCAGGATTCATAACAAAAATGTCCGCTAGATCGCTGTGCATATTGTTAACAATCTTATAGCGTGCGTGACGCCTTCGCCCGACGCATCTGCGAAGCACTCGGCTCTCAACGAGGGGAGACCCCCATGCGGCGGCTCTCGGCGTCCCCCGGACGCCGCGCACGTTCACACACCTCATCGGTATCGAGGAAGGACGCCCTGTGACCCGGAAGCAGCTGCTGAGAAGCGTGGCGATCGCGGGCTCCCTCGCCCTCACGGCCGTCGTGATCCCGGCCTCCTTCGCGGAGGCCTCCGGGACGGCCCAGGCGCACATCCGCGGTCAGGTCGCGGATCCCGAGGACGCCGCGCTGGCCTTCGACTCCGCCGCCTATACGACGATCACGGTCACCGTCGACGGCCGGCCGATGAACGTGCGCTGGTACAAGGAGATCTGCTACGTCGCGAAGCCGATCGCGGCGGCGGCGCAGCAGTCCGGAGGCCCCGGCGGCGGCACCACCACGATCGAGAACACCGCCTGCGGCTACCAGAGCATGAACGTGTTCGTCCCCGAGAACGCCGTCGACGACCAGCGGACACCGATCTACTTCGCGGTGAACAACGGCGGCTGGATGGCCAGTTACATCAAGGCGAGCGTGACCGGCGGCGCGTCCTACGACAGTTCCACGAGCAATGTCGGCGCCGCGCTGAAGGCCGGATACGTCTTCGTCGACGTGGCCAACCGAAGCCGCGGACTGGTCGGTGCCGACGGCACGGCCCCCGGCAAGGCACCCGCCGCGGCGGTCGACGCCAAGGCCGCCGTCCGCTATCTGCGCCTCAACGACGCCGCGATGCCCGGCAGCGCCGAGCGCATCGTCGTCAACGGAACCAGCGGTGGCGGCGCGCTGGTGTCGATCCTGGGCGCGTCCGGCAACAGCAGGGAGTACGACCCCTACCTCGCCCGGATCGGCGCCGCGGGCATCGACGGCAAGGGCCGCAGCACCCTGCGCGACGACGTCTTCGCGGTCAACGGGTACTGCCCGATCACCGACCTCGGCAACGCGGACAGCGCGTACGAGTGGCTGTACAGCATCCTCGGCACCCGTGACGCCACCGGCGAGAACCCCTCGCCCGAGGACGCCGCCGCGATCGCCGCCCAGTTCCCCGCGTACGAGAAGAGCCTCGGACTGCGCAACGTCGACGGGTCCGCGCTCACCGCCGCGACCATGCTCGACGCCATCAGGAAAGAGGTCGTCCGCTCCGCGGAGACCTATATGAAGGCCGACCCCACCCACACGATCCCGCGGCTCGGCGAGGACTTCGTCATCACGTCCGGCGGCTTCGGCGGCCCGCCCACCACCAAGACGTACGTCAACGACTGGATCGACGTCGACAACACCACCGACAAGGTGCTCTCGGTCGACATGACGAAGTACCTCGCCTTCGTCGCCACCCAGGCCACGCTCAAGACGACGCCCGCCTTCGACGCCGTGGGTGTCAACGGGAACACCACCAGCGGCACCGAGACCAACCTCTTCGGGCCCCCGAGCCAGAAGTACATGAACTACACCCAGTACAGCTGGGACCACAACGACGTCGCGGGCGACGGCAGCGGGATCGACGACACCGGCCTGACCTGGGCCCAGTACACCCGTAAGCCGACCACCACCGTCGACGACCAGATCCACCTCATCGACCCGATGGACTTCATCGGTACCGGCGCCGACACCGCGCCGAACTGGTACGTCCGCAACGGCACCCGCGACCGCGACACCTCGTTCATCATCTCGGTCAACCTCGACCGGGCACTGGAGGCGGACCCGCAGGTCAAGGATGTCGACTACCAGCTCGCCTGGAACCAGCCGCACGCCGGCAACTACGACGTGCCCGAGGCCATGGCCTGGATCGCCAAGGTCGTCCGCAAGGCAGGTGACCCGCTCGCGCCGGGCCACCAGAAATAGGAAGGCCCTTGCCGCGCCCGAGGACCCATGACCTCGGACTTCTCTCCGCGGCCCAGGTACCGATCGAGAGCGAACCGGTGAGGGCCCGCCGTCCGGCGGGCCCTCACCGGTTCGGGGCGTTTCAGACGTCGTCGCGCAGCGCCGTGTCGATCCGGCCCAGGGCGGCCGTCAGGCGCTGGTAGTCGTCGGCTGACAGCGGTTCGACGAAGTGCTTCTCGACCACCTCGGCGTGCACGGCGGCGGCACGCAGGAAGACCGTACGTCCGTGGGACGTCGTCTCCACCAGGGTGACCCTGCGGTCCGCGGGCGAGGGGACGCGGTCGACGAGGCCCGCTTCCTCCATGCGGTCGATCAGCCGGGTGGTGCCGCTGCTGGTCAGTGTGAGGTCGTCGGCGAGGTCCCGCTGGGAGACCTCCTCGCCGGGCCGGCGGCAGAGCCGTATCAAAACTTCGAGCATGGTGTGGCTGATCCCGCACGTCCGGCGCAGCTCGGTGTCGATCCGCTGCTCCAGGCGGGTGGCGGACTTGATCAGCAGGCCGAAGTCCCGGACCAGTCGGCTGTTGGCGGCTTGGGCGGCGGCTTCGTCGCCGGGCTGGGGGGTGGCGTTCATCGCGGGCAGTTTACTGCCGTCTCATCCACTGATCGCGCAGTCACCGATCCCTCGATCACTGACCTCTTGATCACTGACCAATCAATTGCTGCTCGCTCAATCTCTGAGAAGTTGATTGCTGAGTAGTCAACTAAAACCTACGATGGGAGGGCACCCGCGAGAGAGGGAGATCAGTGGTGGATCTACAGCACTGGCTCGGCCGCGCCACCGAGGCGGTACAGGACTGGGCCGACACCTTCGGCACCTTCGAGCCCCACGCCGCACTGGAGGTGGACGACGACCGCTTCGCGTCCGCCTTCGAGGAGTTCACCGGGAGGCTGAGGGACAACTATCCCTTCTTCCACCCGCACTACGCGGGCCAGATGCTCAAGCCCCCGCACCCCGCCGCCGTGGTGGGCTACCTCACCGCGATGCTCATCAACCCCAACAACCACGCGCTGGACGGAGGACCCGCCACCGCCGCGATGGAACGCGAGGTGGTCGCCCGCCTGGCCGCGATGTTCGGCTACGACACCCACCTCGGGCACCTCACCACCAGCGGCACGATCGCCAACCTGGAGGCCCTCTTCATCGCCCGCGAGCTCCATCCGGGGCGCGGGATCGCCCACAGCGCCGACGCCCACTACACCCACGGCCGCATGTGCCACGTACTGGGCGTGGCGAGCCATGCCGTACGTACGGACGCCCGGGGCCGGATGGACCTGGAGGATCTGGAACGTGTACTGCGCACCGGGGAGGTGGGCACGGTTGTAGTCACCGCCGGCACCACGGGTCTCGGCGCCGTCGACCCCGTCGACGAGGTGCTGCCCCTCGCGCGGCGGTACGGCGTGCGGATCCACGTCGACGCCGCCTACGGGGGATTCTTCACGCTGCTCGCCGGTGCCGACGGCCCGGAAGGGCTGTGCGCCGGACCCTGGCGGGCCGTCGCCGAGTGCGACTCGATCGTGGTCGACCCGCACAAGCACGGTCTCCAGCCCTACGGCTGCGGTGCCGTCCTGTTCCGTGACCCCGAGGTGGGCCGCTTCTACCTCCACGACTCGCCCTACACGTACTTCACCTCCGCCGAACTGCATCTGGGGGAGATCAGCCTGGAGTGTTCGCGCGCCGGCGCCGCCGCGGCCGCACTCTGGCTCACCTTCCAGCTCCTGCCGCCCACGCCCGAAGGCCTCGGCCGGGTCCTGGCGGCGGGCCGCCGCGCGGCCCTGAAGTGGGCCGACCTCATCACGGCATCCGACCTGCTGGAGCTCTACCAGCCGCCCGAACTGGACATCGTCGGCTACTTCCCCCGGGTCACCCCCGCGTCCCTCACCGGAATCGACGCGGCCTCCGGGCGGATCCTCGCCGAGGGCATGAGCGGCTCGGAGCCCGTGTTCCTGAGCACGCTCAAGGCCGATCGCGAGGCGTTCGCCGCCCGTCGTCCCGGGATCGCCGCGGACGCCGACGGCGCTCGGATCCTGCGCAGCGTCCTGATGAAGCCGGAGTCCGAGCATCACGTCGACCATCTGCACGCACGCGTCGAACAGCTCGTGCGCGCCCGCTGACACGCCGGCCGTTCCCGCCGGGCCTCACCCCGTCCTCCGCGCGGCGGAGGCCTGTTCCATGGCCCGGTCGAGATGGGCGATGACGGCTGGCACGTCGTCGCTCTCGGTGCTCCGGATCAGATGCAGTGCCGGCCGGACCAGGCCACCGGGTCGCGCGATCAACCGGGCGAGCACGGCGGCCCGGACGTCGAGCCGTTCGATGGTGGCCTCGCGCTGCTCCTCGCTCTGGCCGGCCAGCAGGACGGCGTTGTGCCACGCCTCCTCGCGGGACTGACGGACACTGAAGTCGAGGATCCGCTCGTCGGTGCGGGCCCCGACCTTGTCCAGCAGTGACAGGAACGGCGACAGGACGTCGAGCGAGTCCTGCACCGCCAGCACCACCCGCGTGAGGATGTCGTTGATCAGCAGAAAGTCGTGCCGCAACGCGTGGACGGCCTTGCCCGGGCCCGTTTGCGCGGCGGCGACGGCCAGGTCGAGGTTGATGTGCGCGTTCACGCCGAGTATCAGGTGCTGGACGATGACGGTGTCGGCGTCGTCGAGCAGCCCGAACGTCTCGCGCCAGCAGCGCGGCCCGCTCCGGTCGCGGCGCCAGGCGTCGTACGCGTCGAAGTAGCGGTTGCCGAAGAGCGTGTCGAAGCGGTCCATCCGGGCGCCGTCCTCGAACCGACCGCCGTGGATGGCCGCGCGGACCTCGACGGTCACCTGCCGGTACAGCGCCGCGAAGTACCCGACCCTGTCACCGGTGTGGCCGGCCTCCCGCACGATGTCGGCCAACCCGTCCACGACGTCATCGATGTTGTTCGCAGGCATCGCCAACTCCCCTTTGTGGTGGCCTCGTTAGGCCTGCACCCCGACCGCGCTCCGCAGGGCCGACGACAGCCCGTTCTACCACCGCGCACCAGGGAGAGACCCCGTCCTGCGGCCGAGGGCGCCGTCGGTGTGCGGTGGTTCGGCGGATGGCGGTCGGCGGCCCTCACGCGAGGCTCGGGCCAGGCCCACGAGGTTCAGGCCACGAGCAGCCGCAGACCGAGTTCCGCCGCGTCGAGGGCGACGAGGTCGCGGTTGCGCTCGGCCCATCGGCCCGAGGCGAGGTCCTCGCGGAGGCTGTCCACGGCCCGCCGCTCGGCCTGCGGACCGACCCTGGTCCACACCGACACCGCTCGACGCACCTGTTCGTCCAGGTACGCCTCGGGCCGGCGCCAGTAGGCCTCGAAGAAGCCGTCGGCGCAGTCCCACGGAATCAGCACCGGCTCCGCCCGGCCCCCGATCGCACGGGTCAGATCGGCCAGTGAAGGCCAGTCGGCCAACAGGTCGGCGAACTCGGGCAGATAGTCGCGGGTGAGCCAGAACCGCTCACGCCGCTCGGTGTCACCGGCGTCGTACGTGACCACCACCACCCGGCGGGCCACGCGCCGCATCTCACGCAGCCCGGCGATCGGGTCCCGCCAGTGATGAACGGTGCTGAAGGCCATCGCCGCGTCGAACGACCCGTCCTCGAACGGGAGGCTCTCCGCGGCGGCGGCCACGCACGGCGCCGCGCCCGCGGGCCGCTGTGCCCGCATGACCGCCGACGGTTCCACCGCGGTCACGTCGCGGTCCGGTGGCTCGTAGGAGCCGGTGCCGGCGCCGACGTTCAGTACCGTCCGGGCGTCCCCGAGCGCCTCCCAGACCCGCGCGGCGATGCGCGGCTCGGTGCGTCGCGTCGCCGGGTAGGCGGTCCCGATGGCGTCGTACAACTGCGCACCGAGCACCTTCAGTTGTTCCTCCGGAGTCGTTCTGATCCCCATGGCCCGTGCCTCCAGTTCCCTGTCGATGGCCGTCACCATCGCGCCGGCGCGGTCACGCTGCTCCATGAGCAGGCCGCGCAGCCGGCGCAGGTGCGCGACCGCGTCGGTGTCCGGGTCGTCGACCAGATCCGCGATCTCCCGCAATCCGAAGCCCAGACGCCGGTAGGCGAGCACCTCCCGCAGCCGCTCCACGTCGTCCGCCGAGTAGGCCCGGTAGCCGGCCGCGGTCCGCGCGGACGGTCGTACGAGACCGACGGCGTCGTAGTGATGCAGCGTGCGGACGCTCACGCCGGCCAACTCCGCCACACGTCCCACGGTCAGGTGCTCTTCCACGTCGACGACAATGCGGCATGACGCCACGTCAGGGTCAAGCAGTCCGCCCTGACAGTGAGTTCGATGCCGTGGCCGTGGGCGTCGTCGGTCCCGGCGCGTGCCGCCACCCGCGCTACCCTCCACCGGGTGATCAACTCCCAGGCAGACCTTGACGATTCCGCAGTGGCGCTGGCCGCCGCCAGCGCCGGGGCGGACGTGGTACGCACTCTGTACGGCCGACGGCTCACCCGCATCGACAAGGGCGGCGGAGACTTCGCCACCGCCGCCGACGTGGCGGCCGAGAAGGCGATCCTCGCCGTCATCCGTGCCGCCCGGCCCGATGACGCCGTGCTCGGCGAAGAGGGCGGGCAGCAGGGCGCCGCACAGGCCGCGCGCCAGTGGCTGGTGGACCCCCTGTGCGGCACACTGAACTACGCCGTCGGCAACATGCTGGTGGCGGTGAACGTGGCTCTGCGCGGCGGTGCGGCGGCGGTGGCCGACCCGTTCAGCGGCGAGGTCTTCTGCACCGACGGCGAGCGCGCCTGGGTGCGGCACGACGGTGCCGATGCCCCGCTCGTGCCCACGTCCGCCACCCGGCTCGTGGACGTCAACCTGGACCCGCCGTTCCCCGGCGCGCCCGGCTTCCGGGCTGTCGACCTGCTGGCGCAGCCCGATTTCGTGGAGCGCTTCCGGCCCCGGGTCGTGTCCACGACACTGGCATTGGCCTGGGTCGCCGCCGGCAAGCGCGCCGCCTATGTCACCGACGGCCGTGACCTGTCAGGGAGTGTGCACTTCGCCGCGGGTATCGCCCTGTGCCGGGCCGCCGGCTGCGTGGTCACCGGGGTCGACGGCGCCCCGCTCGGACCGGCCGGCCGTGGTCTCGTCGTCGCGAGCGACCACGAGACCCACCGGCTGCTGATGTCGATGATCCGCGATTCCGGCACCTGAGACCGTACCCGTCCGGCCTGTGGGACCCGTCCGGCCTACTGGATGCTCCAGCGGTGCGGGTGGGCGGGATTCCCGGGACAGGCGAAGACGTTGAGCTCGCCCCAGCGGCCCACCGTGACCTCGGTCGGACTCGCATGCGGGTGCGGCGGCAGGCCTTGTTCCTCCAGCGGCCGCCAGCTGCCGCTGCCGCCGTCCCACTCCGAACTGTCGATGGTCAGCAGCAGCCGCATCGGCTGCGCGCAGGTGCGACAGTCCACGGGGGCCGGGTCGGTCGTGTGCCATGAGGCGAAGCCGCCGACGCGCCAGCCCGGGGGGATCGACAAGTCGTACTGGTATCCGGGCGGCGAGGTGTCCTCCTCGTCGGCCGCATCCCCGGCCTCCGCCTCGAAGGCTTCCTCCAGGGCCTCCTCCCAGGCGTCGATCCGGGCGCACAGGTCCTCCGGGAGGAGACCGGCGAACGGGTACGTGACCACCTGCTCCGGATGCAGCACGCACGGCTCCGGTACGTACCCGTCGTAGCCGACGACCTGCGGTTGCGGCGGTGCGGTCAGTATCTCGGAGACCTCCCAGGACCGGCGCCAGCGAAGGTCGAGCAGCATGCCGTGGCCGTTCGGGCCGTGCGCGTCGAAGGGGCACCAGAACACCTGGAGCAGATCGCAGCCGTCCGGCCCGGCCGGCAAATCGGGAATCTCGCTCCGGTACAACTGCGCAAGGCCGATCAGCGGTAGCGGCTCTGTCGCGGCAGCCCCTTCGACGCGGTGCGGCCGGTCGAGCTCGTCGAGCAGCCGGCGCTCCTCGTCGGTGGGCCCGGGGTTCGGTTCACGACGCCACGCGGAGGTCAGGATCTGCCGTTCCCGGTGGATGTCGGCGGGGCGTCGGCCGCGTGCGTGGCTGTGCGGCTCGGTGCACACCGGCCAGGGCTCGTTCGACGGCCACAGCAGCGGACCGCCGACGGAACTCGTCGTGGCGTCCGGCCGTCCCGGGCGTGGATGGAGCCGGGTCGTGGTGCCCCGATGGGCGGACAGCTCCGGGAAGAGCGCCTCGACGTCCAGCGGGCGCGGCGGTGTGGTCCTCGACATGCAGGTGACCCTAGACAACCGCCGGCCGTCGTGATCGGGCGCCTCGCTTCGCTCGGGACGCGTACCGTCCACGCGGCCTTCGGTGTCCACCGGCCACCCGGGCCCGTGCCGGTCTGTTCACATGGGTGCGCCGGGGTCTCCGGGACGGATGCGGCCGCGCCAGCCGGCGATGTCGCCACCTCCTTCGACGTAGTCCTTGAAGCGGTGCAGATCTCCCTTGACCCGCCGGTCGATCAGACCCAGCGCGCCGGCACCCCTCTCGGCCGCACCGGTGGGCTCCACCTCCAAGGTGAGCTCCACCCGGGTGTGCATGTCGTCCAGCCGCTCGAACCGGACCGATCCCCGTTGCCGGGTGTCGCCGCCGACGGAGCGCCAGGTGATCCGGTCGTCCGGCAGCTGGTCGATGATCTCGGTGTCGAACTCCCGCCGCATCCCGCCGATGTTGATGGTCCAGTGGTTGTGCCGGTCGTCGAGCTGCCTGACCTCCTCGACGCCCTCCATGAAGTGCGGGAACTCCTCGAACTGGGTCCAGTGGTCGTACGCCGTGCGCACCGGCACCTCCACGTCGACCGCTTCCTTGACGGTGCTCATGAAACTCTCCTTGCCGACTTGCTGATGTGCCGATTTGCCGACTCATCGGCTCGTTGCACCGAGTACCCGACAGAGCAGCGTGAACCCAGGTATCCGCCCATATCGCGCAGGGTCCGGCCGCGAAGGGACCGGCCGGACCGGGCACGAGCCCGCCGGGGTCACGCCCTGGACGACAGCAGCCGGGCGGGACCACGCCTGCGGGCCGGGGCGAACGCGGCGACGGCCGCGCTGCGGCGTGCCGACTCGACCGTGGCGGCCTGATGCCGGGCCCGCTCCAGCAGTGTCTTGAGCCTGGTCTCGTCCAGTGCCTTCGTCGGGGCGAACTGGAGGAGGGTCTGCCACAGCAGCGTCTTGCCCTCGATCCCCAGACGAAGCGCCTCCAGCTCGGTGACGGTGCTCAGCGCGGACCGCCCCACCAGTCGCCCGTTGAGTTTGAACAGGCGTGCCTTCTCGGCGACCCGCCCGGTGTACACCTTGTGGCGGCGTTCCGGGACGCCCAGGTCGTCCATCAGTTCCAGCAGGGTCTGCCGGTCCTGCGCGATCTCGTGTGCCACGCGGCGCAGTTCACCTCCGTACGGTGAGTGGCGGAGGTGCTCGGCGATGTGACGGGACACGTGCTGTCCGGTGGTGGCGCCGGCCAGGTGGTCGTTGAGATAGATCCCCAGCAGTTTGCGGTGCATGGCGGTCTCCAAGGCCTTCAGACCTGCGCGAGACGGACGTCGACGGCCCCGTCGGGGCTGATCCGGCAGGTGAACGGCGGTTGTGGCGCGGTCGCCGGGCCCTGGACGTTCGCTCCGTCGGACAGGCGGAATCGGCTTCCGTGCCAGGGGCATTCGAGACAGTCCTCGACGACCCTGCCGTCGTGCAGCGGCCCGTCCATGTGGCTGCACCGGTCGGCCAGCGCGCTCAGCCCGCCGTCCTGCATGCGCACCACAACCAATGGCACCTCGTCGGCCGTACGCCGTACCAGCTTGCCCACCGGGAAGTCGTCCAGCGTCCCGATCCGGTGCCAGGCCGGTTCGACCAGCACCGGCACCGCCTCGGCGTGGTTGACGCCCGCGGCCTGCCGGTACACGAGATGGCCGCCGAGCACACCGCCGACCGTGGCGGTCGACAGCCCGGCGAAGCCGAGGACCCTGCCCAGCGATCGCCGGCCGCCGACCCGCGCCAGCAGCGATCCGCCGTACAGGGCCACGGCCGTGATGTTCGCCGCGGCGTGGACCAGGCCGACCCGGGCCTGCCGGGGGCGTTGTTCCGCCCAGTCCACCCAGCCGGCCAGCGCGGCCGGCCCGGCGGAGGCCAGGCCGACGGCCACGAGCCGGTCGGCGGCACGCCGCTCACCGGGGAACAGGTCAAGGAGAGCGGCCGAACTCCAGGCCCCGATGGGCAGTTGGACCAGAACCGGGTGCAAGGGGTGTCCGAGCCACAGACCGCGCAGTGCGTCGCGGCCGCCGCCCAGCGGCAGTGCGCGCACCGCTCGGCGGATCACTGCGGCGGGCCCGTCCAGGGCCGCTTGGCGTTCCAGCGCGTCCATGACCATCGGCAGCGGACTTCGCTGCGAGGCCGTCGTCTCACTCGCGAGATGCGTCAGTCTCATGGGAACCGTCCTTCTTGCCCGGCCACGCGAACGAGTCCGGGTGGGGGAGTTCGGAGTCCACCTTCCACTCGCCGGACACGGCGATCCCGAGCGGAGGCGGCGTGGGCGGCAGATCCCACAGCCGGGCGGAGTCCACGGCGAAGTGCCGCCCTCCTCTGCTCACATGGCCGCCTTCGAACAGATCCCGGATGATGCAGACGGCCTCCTCGAACATCTCGTGCCGCACCTCCGCCGTGGGCCGGCCCCGGCCCACGACATGCTCGTTGAGGTTCTCGCCGGAGCCGAGCCCGAGCCGGAAGCGCCCCTGGGAGAGGAAGCCGGCCCGCTCGGCGCCCACGACGTGATCGGCCAGGTCGCGGACGCCTGCCTGCTCCGTCACCATCGTGTATCCCGATTGCACCATGGGTGCCGCGTCCCCGAATCGCCTGTGGCGAAACGGGCGGATCGGCGGGGCGCGGGACGTGTGCCCGGGCTGCCGTAGGTGTCGGCGTCTCCTCCCAGGGTAGTCGGGGTGCCACGGACCCGTGCGGTCCGGCGTGGGGCCACGGGCAGGAGGGCGGCAGCAGGTGCGCACTGTGGGAGTGGAGGAGGAACTCCTTCTCGTGGATCCGGACAGCGGGGAGCCGATGGCGGTGTCGGCCGCCGTGCTCGCCCGTGCCAGCCATGACGATCCCGGGCAGGCGGTGTTCGAGAAGGAGCTGTACGGGCAGATGCTGGAGTTCGCCACGCACCCGCAGTCGCAGATGGCGGACCTCGGCGCAGAGATCGTGCGCTGCCGCAAGGAGGCGGCGCGGTACGCAGGCGGGATCGGGTGCGCGGTCGCCGCGCTCGCCACGTCCCCGCTGCCGGTCAGCCCGTCGCTCAGCGTCAACGAGCGGTACCAGTGGATGGCCGAGCAGTTCGCGATGGCCGTCCAGGAGCAGCTGGTGTGCGGCTGCCATGTGCATGTCTCGGTGGAGTCCGACGAGGAGGCCGTGGCCGTGGTCGACCGGCTGCGGCCCTGGCTCGCGGTGCTGGGCGCGCTCAGCGCCAACTCGCCGTTCTGGCAAGGCCGGGACACCGGCTACGCCGCCTACCGCACCCGCGTGTGGCAGCGCTGGCCGTCGGCAGGGCCGACGGAGCTGTTCGGATCGGCCGAGCGGTATCACCAGAGGGTGACGGACATGGTGGCCAGTGGGGTCATCCTCGACGAGGGGATGGTCTACTTCGACGCACGCCTGTCCGCGGTCTACCCGACGGTGGAGATCCGGGTGGCGGACGTGTGCCTGCGCGCGGAGACAGCCGTGCTGGTCGCCGCGCTGGCCCGGGGCCTGGTGGAGACGGCGGCCCGCGACTGGCGGGCGGGCGTGCCACCGCCCGACCACGGCGTCAGTCTGCTGCGGCTGGCCGGCTGGCAGGCCGCCAAGGCGGGCCTGGAACGGGATCTGCTCGACCCCGTGACCATGCGGCCCCGGCCCGCCGTGGAGGTGGTGCGTTCGCTCGTGGAGCACATCGGGGACGCGTTGGACGCGAGCGGCGACGCGGCCCTCGTCGAAGCGGCCCTCGCCGGGCTGCTGCGCCGGGGAAACGGCGCGCAGGAGCAGCGACAGTGCATGAAGCACACGGGCAGCCTGCGGGATCTCGTCGTCGAGTGCGTCGGGCACACCCAGGGCGACTGACCACGACGGCGAAGGTGATTGCGGCACAAGCGGGTGTGGCGTAAGCGAGTGCGGCGCAAGCCGTCGCGGGTCGAGCACCCTCCGCTGTCGTGCCGCTATCGCGCCGGAGCGAAGGGCCCGGTCGGCTGGACCGGGCCGTTCCCGTCGCCCGCCATCGGCTTCTTGCCGAAGTAGAACCAGACGAGGGCGGCGAAGAGCGAGCCGTTGAGCAGGAAGAGCACCCACAGCAGCTTCGGTACGAAGCGGACACGGTCCGCGGGGGTGCGGACG
The DNA here is from genome assembly GCF_009377175.1 of Streptomyces adustus. Lineage (GTDB taxonomy): Bacteria > Actinomycetota > Actinomycetes > Streptomycetales > Streptomycetaceae > Streptomyces > Streptomyces adustus. Next base: position 932 of record NZ_VJZD01000147.1, on the reverse strand, counting down.
CAGTCGATCAGCGGCCACAGCGAGACCGCGGTGGCCAGAACGATCAGCGCGAGGGCGGGCAGGTCCATCATGTGCAGCATCCGACTTCCCCTTGCTCGGACTCGGGCGCCGCATCGACAGCGGCGTTCACTCCCTCATCGGACGAGCCCCGCCGATCGGTTCACGAATGGGCGGAGGGGGAGCGGCCCTAGGTTCGGTCCGTCGGCGGATTCGGCAGGTTGTGCCACTCGTGACCGCACCCACCGGCACAGCGCAGGGTCCGTCTACGGGTGTCCGCGATGCCGAAGAGAGCGACGAGCAGGCGGAAGGACTTGCCGAGTTCATGAGCGGGAAGGTCGGGCATCCCGAAGCGCCACTTCGCGAGCATCACCGCCGGCGTGTGCGTCGGACGGATGCCGGAACGCGCGATGCTCTCCGGCACGTCGTCCTCGCAGGCGCGGGCCTGATGGCAGAACAGCACCAGCGCGTGCAGAACCTTGCGTTGGTCGTCCTCGGAGTGGCCCTCGAACCACTCGACCCCCTCGGCCGTCGGTCTGAGCCCCTGCGCGAGCTCGTTCAGGATCACCTCGTGCCCGTACAACACCGGCCACCTCCCCGTCACTTCAGAGCGAAGGTACCTTCCGCCGCGCCCGTGAGCGGATCAATTTCCCGGCGACAACCGGCGCACCCGCACCTGGATACGACAAAGCCGCTGCTTCGTGTGAAGCAGCGGTCGGTGTCGCGTGATGCCTGCGGTGGGCGGGGTGCGCCCGGCACTGGTTGTTTTAGTACCAGTGGTGGGTCTGCCAGAAGTCCCAGGCCTGGGCGGGGCTGCCGTAGCGGGAGTTCATGTAGTCCAGGCCCCACTTGATCTGGGTGGCGGGGTTGGTCTTCCAGTCGGAGCCGGCGGTGGCCATCTTCGAGCCGGGCAGGGCCTGGACGAGGCCGTAGGC
>NZ_VJZD01000146.1 GCF_009377175.1 Streptomyces adustus | reverse complement strand
ACATCCACCACCCCACCCGAGCAAGCCCCCGACAACCCCCTGAAAGAGGATGTTTCATGAGTACGGCTAGTCCGGACGCCCGCCGCGGCAATCCGACACTGACGCTTGTCGCGGTCTGTCTCGCCGTCCTGGTTCTGCCCGCCTCGCTGACCGGTACCTCCGTCGCGCTCCCGGAGATCAACTCCGATCTGCACGTGGGGCTCGCCTCGCTGCAATGGGTGGTCAACGCCTACAACCTCGCCTTCGCCTGCTTCATGCTGGGCTGCGGCTCCCTCGCCGACATCGTGGGCCGACGGCGGATGTTCACCGCCGGTACCACCCTGTTCGCGCTGTCGACGCTGGCCGGCGCGGTCACGTCGAGCATCGTGGTGCTCGACGTGACGCGTGCGCTCGCCGGACTCGGGGCCGCCGCGGTGATGACCTCGGGTGCCGCGATCCTGGCCACGACGTTCGAGGGCGCCGCCCAGGCGCGGGCCTTCGCGATCCTCGGCTCGTCGGCCGGTGCCGGTCTGGCCCTCGGCCCGTCGACCGCGGGCCTGCTCGTCGACGCCTACGGCTGGCGCTCGGTGTTCCTCTCGCACCTGGTGATCTCGGTACTCGTGCTCATCGCGGTGCCGATGATGCCGGAGTCGAGGAACCCCGCCGCTTCGAAGGTCGACTGGGCCGGTATCACCACGTTCACGCTGTCCCTGTTCTGCCTGATGTACGCCATCGTCCAGGGCCCGCAGCAGGGCTGGACGAGCACCGGCACGCTGCTGCTGCTCGGCGCGGCCGCCGTGCTGATGGCGCTGTTCGTCGTCGCCGAACTCCGGCAGAGCCGACCCATGATCCAGCTCTCGCTCCTCAAGCAGGGCCGCTTCATGGCGGTTTCGCTGATCCCCGTCGCGCTGTCCTTCAGCTTCGTGTGCCTGCTGGTGCTGCTGCCCACGTACTTCACCGGGGTCGTGGGGATGAGCGTGAACGCCTCGGGCGCCACGATGATGCTGCTCACCCTGCCCGTCCTGGTGGTGCCGCTCGTCGTCAGCCAGCTGGTCAAGAACGGCGTGTCCACCCGGCTCGTGCTCACCCTGAGCCTCGTGGTCGCCGCGGCCGGCGCGGCCTGGCTCACCCTGATCGGCCCGGACGTGTCGGTGGCCGCGCTGGCCGGTCCGCTGTTGCTGCTCGGCATCTCGATGGGCATGACGGCCGGTCTGGTGGACGGCGCGGCCATCACCTCCGTGGAGCCCACCCAGGCGGGTGCCGCCGCCGGTCTCTTCAACACGATGCGCCTGGCCGGTGAGGCCTTCGCCATCGCCGTGATGAGCGCCGTGCTGCTCAACTCGACCCGCTCGCACATCTCCGACGGCCTGTCCGCCGTCCGGGGCACGGACGGCGTCGACGTGGACGGCGTGGCCGACCGCGTGATCGGCGGCGACCTGGCCGGGGCGGCCCACACCGTCGCCGGATCCGCCCGCTCCGGCTTCCTCGACCTGCTCACCCGCGGCTACACCGACGGCCTGCACCTGGTGCTGTGGACCGTCGCCGTCATCTGCGCCGCGAGCGCCGTGCTGGTGAGCGTGATGCTGCGCGAGCGCACCCGGCCCGCCGCGGCCGCGGAACCCGCCGTCGAGGAGGCGGCGGTATGACCACCCCCGCGGACACGCTCCCCGTCCTCGTCGTGGGCGCGGGACCCGCCGGGCTCACCGCGGCGACCGAACTCCTCAGACGCGGGGTACCGGTGCGCTGCGTGGACCGGGCCGACGGCCCCAGCACCCTGTCGAAGGCGCTGGGCCTGTGGCCCCGGACCGTCGAGCTGATGCACAGGGTCGGCGGACAGGAGCTGCTCGCCGCCCGCGCGCTGCCCCAGTCGCAGATGCGGTACTACTCCGACGGCAAGGTCATCGCCGACCTCCGCTACAAGGCGGCGACCCGGCCGCTGATCTGCCCGCAGCCGGACATCGAGGAGGTCCTGCGGACCAACCTCGCCTCGGTCGGCGGTGCCGTGCGGTGGCGGACCGAGCTGCTCGGCTTCGAGCAGCTCGGCGACCGGGTGCTGGCCCGGATCCGCCACGAGGACGGCACCGAGCACGAGGAGGAGTTCGCGTACGTCGTCGGGGCGGACGGGGCGAGCAGCACCGTCCGCGGCCGGCTCGGCGTCGGCTTCGAGGGATCCACGTACGAACTGCGGTTCGTGGTCGCGGACGTCATGGTCGACACCCGCTTCGACCACCGCATGACGCACTACTTCTGCTCGCCGCGGGGCATCCTGGTGGCCTGCGGGCTGCCCGACGGCCGCTGGCGCGTGTTCACCTCGGCGCCGCCCGGGGTGACCCGGGAGGACGTCGACCTCGCCATGGTGCAGAGCCTGGTCGACGAGCGCGGGCCCGGCGGGATCCGGCTGCGCGACCCCGACTGGATCAGCGTGTTCGACGTGCACGCGCGGCACGCCGAGACGACCCGGGTCGGCCGCGTCTTCCTGATCGGGGACGCCGCGCACATCCACAGCCCGGCGGGCGGGCAGGGCCTCAACACCGGGGTCAACGACGCCCACAACCTGGCGTGGAAGCTCGCCCTCGTATGGCACGGACACAGCGCCGAGCGGCTGCTCGACAGCTACGCGGGCGAACGCGGCGACGTGGCGCGCACGGTGGTGCGCCAGGCCGACGTCCAGACGAGGCTGTGGCTGCTGCGCAAGGCGCACCAGGTCGTGCTGCGCGACAACGCGCTGCGGGTCGCGTCGGCCCTGCGCCTGTTCGACCTGGCGTACATCCCGTGGCTCGCCGGTCTGCGCACGAAGTACCGGGCCGAGCCCGCGGCCGGGAAGAGGACGGCCGGCTTCGTGCCCGGCGCGCTGGTTCCGCTGCCGCTGCGGCGGGAACTCGACGACCTGCGTCACACGCTCGTCCTGACCGGGCCGCGGGACGAGCCGGCCCGGGAGCTGACACGGTGGTGCGAGGACCGGCTCGGCGCGGTGGTCGACGTCCGCACCGAGGCACGGCGCGGAAGGACCGCGTTCGTACTGGTCCGGCCGGACGGCCACGTGGACTGGATCGCCAAGGACGCCCCCGCGACGCGGGCACGACTGACGGACCTGTTCCGCCCCCTGCTCAACGCCCCGCGGGGCGAACGACGAAAAGTGAGGGAACACACGGCATGAGTCTCATTCCGGACAGCCACCGGGATCTGCTGGAGCGGCCGCTCTTCGGCCATCTGGCCACGATCCGGGCGGCGGGCGACGGCCCCCAGGTGAACCCGATGTGGTTCTCCTGGGACGGCGAGTACATCCGCTTCACCAACACGACGGTCCGCTACAAGTACAAGAACATCACGGCCGACCCGCATGTCGCGGTCTCGGTCAACGACCCGGACCAGCCGTACCGCTACCTGGAGATCCGGGGCGAGGTGGTACGCATCGACGACGACTCCTCCGGTGAGTTCTTCGCGCAGCTCGCGGAGCGGTACGGCATGAAGCTGGACGGCCCGCCGCCGGACGTCGCCCACCGCATCGTGTACGTGGTCAGGCCGACGGCGGTCAGCCACCAGTGAACCGGCGGCACCGCGAGGTCAGTTGGCGTCGGCCCGCGCGGGCACGAAGTCCGAGACCCGGCCGGTGCGCGCGCCGAGCGCGGTGAGCCGGTCGAGCGCCTCGCGGTGCTGCGCCTCGTCCACGCTGGCCGTGGCGTCGTCGACGACGACGACGCCGTAGCCGAGGCGCACCGCGGTCGCGGCGGTGGCCGCGACGCCGTGCGCGGTGGACAGACCGGCGATCACCAAGTCGCTGACGCCTTCACCGCGCAGGCGGTCGTGCAGATCGGTGCCCTCGAAGGCGTCGAGGCCGTGCTTGGTCACCAACTGCTCGCCGTCGCGCGGTTCGAGACCGGGGACCAACAGGTTGGCGGCGGCGCCGACCCCGCCGTCGGCGCCGTCGGCCCGTACGTAACGGACGAGGACGACGGTCGAGGAGCCGGTGTCCGCGAAGTGCTCGCGGAGCCTCGCGCAGGCCCCGGTCACGGCCTCGCCGCCGATCGGCTGCCACGGCATGTCGACGATCCACCGTTGCAGATCAACCAGGACAAGTGCCGTGCGTGCGCGGGTCATTCAGTTCCCCCAGGACGGATGATCAGCGGTCCACCGCACCCTACCAAGGGGAAAACAGAGCCGATGGAGAGGCAGATCGCGACGCAGGACGGTCTGCGGCTGTGGACGGAGTCGTTCGGCAGCCGCCGCGATCCCGCGCTGCTGCTGGTGATGGGCGGCACGGCGCCGGGCATCGTGTGGCCCGACGAACTGTGCAGGCTGATCGCCGCGGACGGCTTCTTCGTGGTGCGCTACGACCACCGGGACACCGGCAGATCGGGGAAGTCCGACGGCGAGTACGACCTGTCGACGCTGGCCGCGGACGCCGCCGACGTGATCGTCGGGCTCGGTCTGGGCGCGGCGCACGTGGCAGGGCAGTCCGCCGGCGGCATGGTGGCCCAGTTGCTCGCGCTCGATCGGCCCGAACTCGTCCGGTCGCTGGTGCTGTTGTCCAGTTCCCCGGACGCGAACGGCGATGTGCGGCTGCCGCCGCGGACCGGACTGCCCGGCCCGCGGCCGCCCGTCCTGGAACGGGTCGCACGGCTCACCGCGTCCCCGCCGCAGGGGCCCGAGGAGTCCCTCGCCGCGGCGGTCGACGGCTGGCGGGTGCTGGTGGGGGACACCGTGCCGTTCGACCAGGTCTACTGGGGGGACCTGGTCCGGCGCGTGCTGGCCCGCGGCCAGGGGCCCGACACCGCCTGGCGGCACGCGGTGGCCCTGGACCGCACGCCACCGCTGACCGGCCGGATCGCCGCCCTCGACGTGCCGACCCTGGTCGTGCACGGCGAGCGCGATCCGGTCCTGCCGCTCGAACACGGCGAGGAACTGCACCGGGTGATCCCGCGGGCGCGCCTGTGGCGGATCGCGGCGATGGGCCACATCTTCCCGCCGCACTGGTCGTCGGCCATCGGCTCGCTCGTCGTCGACCACCTGCGCCGCGTCTGACGGCGCGGACCCCGCCCGGACAGGACCGCCGGACAGGACCGCCGGACACGAACCGCGAACGAAGGAGACTGTGATGCGTCATCCGAACGACAGGACCGCCGTCCGGCGCGCGCGGCCGAGAACGCACCCGGGCCGGACACCGGGCACAAGCGTGCCGTGCGGACCCGCCGCAGCCGCCCCGCGCGGGCCCGGCGCGGGCGGCACCGCCCCCTCGCCCGGCGAGCCTCCGGCACCCGCCGCACCCCCGGCCGCCGAGACGGCGAGTCCCGACGCGGCCGCCGATTTCCTCCGGGCATTGCGCGCCCCGCGCCCGCCCTACGGCCTTGACGAGACGCCCTTCTCGGACCCGCTGACGGCGGCGATTTCCCGGTTCACGGGTATCGCGCCGCCGTACCCCTCCGGGCCGTGAATTCCTGGCCGATGAAAGGGTATTGAATTCGTCAAGAGCTTGTCACGAGCCCGTCGCTTTCGCACGGCAACGCACCTCGCGGGGAATTCTCATTTCGTACCGAAAACGCTTCCGCCGCTCTCGGACCGGCGGGTACGGGACGTGAGAACACCGCTCCGCCGTGTGATGAATCGAACAAGGTGGAACTCCCGGACCGGCATCTCTGTCACCTAGGGTGGCAAACGCATGGCTGAGGGTCCCCTTGTCCGCGCTTCGGCAATGGCGCGCTGCGCGGCACCGGGAGGCCGTGCACACGTCTACGGGGGATGACAAGAACTGCATGGTGCGAACAGAACTCGTTCCATCGCCGAGCTCCGGCGCGCCCGGCGCCGGGAACAGCTTCGGAATACTGGGAACGCTCGCCGTCCGGGTCGCCGGCAAAGAAGTGGTGGTCGATTCCGGGAAACTCCGGGTGTTGCTGGCCGCCCTGCTGCTGCGGGCGGGCTCGGTGGTCGACAACGACCGTCTCGCCGAATGGCTGTGGGACGAACGCCAGCCGTCCAACCCGCGCGGGACGCTGCACACCTACGTACGACGGCTGCGGATGCTGCTCGGCGACGACCTGGTGGAGACGGCCGCCGGCGGCTACCGGATCGACGTGGCCGAAGAGGAACTCGACCTGACGCGGTTTCGCGGGCTGGTCCGGCTGGCGCAGCGGACGGAGACGCCGGAGGAACGGACGCGGCTGCTGGCCGAGGCGCTGAGCGCCTGGCGGGGCGCGCCGCTCGCGGACATCCCGTCGGACGCGTTACGCCGTGACGAGTCGCCGGCGCTGGAGGACGAACGGCTCGGCGCCCTGGAGGCGTACTTCGAGACCGAGCTCCACCTCGGCCGGCACGCGCAGCTCGTGAAGGAGCTGCGTACCGCCGCGATGGACAATCCGCTGCGGGAGAACTTCTGGAGCCTGCTGATGCTGGCCCTGTACCGCTCGGGCCGGCAGGCGGAGGCGCTGGACGTCTATCAGCAGGCCCGCCGTGAACTCGTCGAGCAGCTCGGCGTCGAGCCCGGCGAACGGCTGCGCACGCTGCACGCGGGCATCCTCGAATCGGACCCCGCTCTCGCGGCGCCGCACGGACCGCGTCTCGGAGCCGTCACGGTGCCCGCCCAACTCCCGCCCCTGGCACTGGGATTCGTGGGCCGGGACGATGTCGTCGACCGGATCGAGGCGATGCTTCCACCGGTCTCGGACCGTACCGGGGTCCCCGTCGTGGTCCTGTCCGGACCGCCCGGCGTGGGCAAGACGGCGCTCGCGGTGTGGCTCGGCAGCCGGGTGCGGGGCGCCTTCCCCGACGGGCAGCTGTACGTGAACCTGCGCGGCTACGAACAGGGCGGGGCGCACACCCCGCTCCCGCCGGACCAGGTGCTCTCGCAGTTCCTGCGCAGCCTGGGCGTGCCCGCGCAGCAGATCCCGGTCGACCCGGTCGAACAGGCCAACCTCTTCCGGTCGAAGCTGACCGGGAAGAGCGTGCTGGTGGTGCTGGACAACGCCTCCGGCGTCGAACAGGTGCTGCCGCTCATCCCCGGGGACCCGGGGTGCTCCGTACTGATCACCAGCAGGCGGCAGTTGCGCTCCCTCGCGGTCACGCACGGCGCCCAGGTGGTCCGGGTCGGCACGCTCAGCGAGCAGGAGTCCGCCGACCTGGTCACCGGCATGATGCGGCAGGCCGCGGTGGCCATCGAGCCGGACGTCGTGCGCGAGGTGGCCGCCCTGTGCTCGTATCTGCCGCTCGCGCTCAGGATCGCCGCCGCCAACCTCATCGGCGCGCCCGGCGGGCAGACCGAGGACTACCTGGAGAGCCTGCGGCGCGGCAACCGCCTCGCCGCCCTCTCCGTCGACGGTGACACGACGTCCGCCGTCTCCACGGCCATCGCCCTGTCGTACGACGCGCTGACCCCGGACGACCGCGCGGTCTTCCGGCTGGCCGGGCTCTTTCCCGGCTCCGACTTCACACCGGCCGCCGTCTCGGTGCTCGCCGACATCAGCGAGGCGCAGGCGCGCACCGGCCTGAGCCGTCTGGAGACGGCCAGTCTGCTGCAGCAACCCGCCCCGGGCCGTTACCAGTTCCACGACCTGCTGCGGGAGTACGCCCAGGACCGCGCGCTCGCCGAGCACGGCGCCCGGGAGCGGGCCGAGGCACTGGAGCGGCTCGGCCAGTGGTACCTGGCGGGCGCCTGCGCCGCGGCGGACGTCCTCTACTCGGAGTTCGTGCGGCTCGCCCAGCCGGAGCGCCCCAGGGCGACCTTCGAGGTGCCGCAGTTCCCGAACGAGAGCCACGCGATGGCCTGGCTGCTGGCCGAGCGGCGCAACCTGATGGTCTGTGTGCGCCACTTCGGCACGCACGGCCCGTACCACCTGTCCTGGCATCTGGCCGACGCGCTGCGCGGCTTCTTCTGGACGGGCAAGTACCGCACCGAGTGGCGGGAGACGACCGGCGTCGGCCTGAGCGCCGCCGAGACCCTGCACGACGAGCGCGGCATCGCGTCCATGCACCGCAGCCTCGCCAACCTCCACAACACCCTGGGCGACTACGAGCGGGCCATCGCGCACCAGGAGAAGAGTCTCGCGCTGCACGACCGGCTCGGCATGGCCGAGGAGGTCGCGGCCACGCTCAACAACATGAGCCTCGCCCACCTCAGCCTCGGCCGGGGCGAGCAGGCGCTCCGGGCGGCACGGCGGGCCCTCGACGCCGCGCACACCCTGCGGTCCCCGCGCCTGGAGGCCAGCACCCAGGGCCTTTTGGGGTTCATCCACTGGACGCGCGGTGACATGGCGCGCGCCACCGAGTGCCTCACGGCGTCGCTGGCCACCGCGAGCGACCTCGGCCTGCACCACATCAGCTCGTACAGCCTGCGCAACCTCGGCCTGGTGCGCCAGGCCACCGGGGAACCGGCCGAGGCACGGTCCTGCTTCACCCGGGCGCTGAAGGCGTCCGAGTCCATCGACTCCTCGTACGACAGAAGCATCTCGCTGTACGGGCTGGCCCTCGTCGACCTCGACATCGGCCGGTACGAGAGCGCGCTCGACTCGGCGCAGCGGGCCCTGAGCTCCTTCCAGGAGTGCGGCGACCGCACCTACGAGGTGGAGACGCTGTGCCTGCTGTCGGCCATCGGGGCGGGCCTCGGCTCACCGGCCGAGTCGGCCCGTCACGCGGCCGCGGCGCTCGACGGCGCCCGGCAGATCGGCTACGTCGACGGCGAGGCGTACGCGCTGGCCCGTATGGCCGTCACCGAAGGCCTGCTGGGCGGCCGGAACGCCGCCCGGTACGCCGAGGAGGCCCGGCTCCTCGCCGAGGGCAGCGTCAACCACATCGCCCGCAGCAAGATCCTGCTGGAACTGGCCCCGCTCCACCTGGGTCTGGACGACCCGCGCCGCGCCGAGGAGTGCGCGCGCGGGGCGATCGCCCTGTCCCAGCCGACCGCGCAGCGCCTGAACATCGCCAGGGCCAAACACGTCCTGGGCGCCGTCGCCGCGGCCGACGGCGACGACGCGCGGGCGCGCGCGTACTGGACCGAGGCCCTGGAGGCCTTCACCGAGATCGGCGTCGCCGAGGCCGACGACGTCCGCGCACGGCTCGGCATCCCATCCGCCGCACGACCCCCGCTCGGGAGGGCGACCTCGTGAACACCGACACCCTCGCCGCCGATGCGCCGCGTGTCTCCGCCGGGCGGGAGCGGCTGCGCCCGCTGCTGGCCGGCTCCGTCGGCAACGCCATGGAATGGTTCGACTGGGCCACGTTCGTGACGTTCGCCGCGCTGCTCGGCCCGCAGTTCCACCCGGCGGGCGACACGGCCACGAACGTCCTTCAGACCCTGTCGGTCTTCGCCGTCGGCTTTCTGTTCCGGCCGCTCGGCGGCGTGCTGATCGGCGCGTACTGCGACCGCCACGGCCGCAGCACCGCGCTGCGGCTGTCCCTGCTGATGATGGCGGCCGGCAGTCTGCTGATCGCGCTCGCCCCGCCCTACCGGACGGTCGGCGCGCTGGCCCCGGCGCTGCTGGTGGTGGCCAGGGCGTTGCAGGGACTGTCCGCGGGCGGCGAGGGCGCGGCGATGAGCACGTACGTGAACGAGATCGCGCCGCCCGGGCGCCGCGGACTGTACTCCAGCGCCGTCTACATCAGCACCACCCTCGGCTCCCTCGCCGCCACCCTGCTCGCGCTGCTGCTGCACGACACGCTCACCCCGGCTCAACTGGCCGACTGGGGCTGGCGTGTGCCCTTCGCGCTCGGCGCGCTGCTCGCCCTGTACGGCTGGTACCTGCGCGGCCGGATGCGGGAGACCCCCGTCTTCGAGGCGGTGCGGGAGCGGCCGGGCAACCCCGTGCGGCAGGTGCTGCGCACTCACCCGCGTGCCGCCGTCCGCGTGGCCGGCTTCACGCTGGGGGCGACCGTCGTCTACTACACCTTCGCCTCGTACCTGCCGCTGTACGCCCAGCTCCGGTACGGCGTACCGGCGAACGCCGCGCTGACGGCCGCCGTCGTCGCGCAGGTGGTGTTCATGGCCGCGCTGCCGCTGTTCGGGGCGGCCGCCGACCGCTTCGGGCGCCGTCCGCTGCTGCTGGTCTTCGGTCTCGGGTCCGCCTGTCTGGCTCCGCTGCTCTTCGGGCTGCTGTCGGGTTCGGCGGTGCGGCTGGGCGTGGTGATGACGGCGGCGCTCCTGCTGTTCGGCTGTTACGCGGGGGCCGCGCCGTCGGCGACGCTGGAGTTGTTCCCGACGGCGCTGCGGTCGAGCGGTGTCGGGCTGCCGTACGCGCTGACGGTGGCCGTGTTCGGCGGCACGGCGCCCTATCTGATCGAGTACCTCTCCGCGCACGGGCACGCCGGCTGGTACCCCTGGTACGTGGTGGCGCTCTGCCTGATCAGCACGGTGTCGTTCCTCCGGTACCGGGAGACCAAGGACGTGGACCTGGCGGCCGTCGGGGAACGGTGAACAGGAGCGGGCAACCACGGGCGGGCCTCGCGGGTCTAGGCAGCGTGAACTCCGGCAGGTTCCGCCGTGCGAGGCCGGCGGGGCCAAGGCTCCCGAAGGGGGATTCCATGCGCATCCGCCCGGCTGTGACCGTCGCGTCCCTGGCGACCGTCCTGTGCGTATCGGTGATCCCGGCAGCCGCCCAGGCGGCGGGCCGGGACACGTCCGGCGGCACGACGTTCTCGAACGTCGTCGTCAACGGCGGCAAGGACATCGTGCTCGGCCTGACCACCCGCACGACCGTCACCCTCACCTGGACGGCCACGGACCCGGACGGCGTCGCCGCGTCCTGGGCCTACCTGTGGCACGGATCCAACACCGACGACGCCGACGGCCGACTGCCGGTCTACCCGCCGGCGGGCACCTGCGCCGTCTCGTCCGCCGACCCCACGGTGTCCACCTGCAAGGTGAGCTTCGCCGTGAACGCCCGGGACCTCCACCACAACGCCCTCGCCGGCACCTGGAAGGTGCTCGCCGAGGCGCAGGACAAGGGCGACGACTGGACGGACGTCGACGTCGCGGGCACGGCGTCGCTCAAGCGGTACGCCAGGGTGACGGTCAACGCCACGCCCGAGCCGGTGAAGAAGGGCCGGACCGTCACGGTCACCGGCAGGCTGACCCGGGCCAACTGGGAGAGCGGCACCTACACCGGCTACGCGGGCCGGCCGGTCGCGTTGCAGTTCCGCAAGAAGGGCAGCACCAGCTACACCACCCTCAAGACCGTCACCAGCGGCAGCAGCGGCAACCTGAAGACCACTGTCAAGGCCGGAGTCGACGGTTACTACCGCTTCGTCTTCGCCGGTACCGCCACGACCGGCCCGGCCACGGCGGCCGGAGACTTCGTCGACGTCAGGTGAGAGTGCACGGAGACGCCTCGCGGGGCGAAACCCCGCGAGGCGCTGAACTGATCTGAACGGTCAGCCCTGGGTGCCGCCTTGGGTGTTGCCGCCGCCGCCACCCTGGGTGCCGCCTTGGGTGTTGCCGCCGCCGCCACCCTGGGTGCCGCCTTGGGTGTTGCCGCCGCCGCCACCTTGCGTGCCGCCTTGGGTGTTGCCGCCGCCGCCACCTTGCGTGCCGCCTTGGGTGTTGCCGCCGCCGCCACCTTGCGTCCCGCCTTGGGTGTTGCCGCCGCCGCCACCCTGCGTGCCGCCCTGGGTGTTACCCCGGCCTCCACCCTGGGTGCCACCTTGGGTGTTGCCGTTGCCTCCGCCCTGGGTGCCGCCCTGGGTGTTGCCGTTGCCTCCGCCCTGTGTGCCACCTTGGGTGTTGCCGTTGCCTCCGCCCTGTGTGCCACCTTGGGTGTTGCCGTTGCCTCCGCCCTGTGTGCCACCTTGGGTGTTGCCGTTGCCTCCACCCTGGGTGCCGCCCTGGGTGTTGCCGTTGCCGCCACCCTGCGTGCCGCCCTGGGTGTTACCCCGGCCTCCACCCTGCGTGCCACCTTGGGTGTTGCCGTTGCCTCCACCCTGCGTGCCGCCCTGGGTGTTGCCGTTGCCTCCACCCTGCGTGCCGCCCTGGGTGTTACCCCGGCCTCCACCCTGCGTGCCGCCCTGGGTGTTGCCGTTGCCTCCACCCTGCGTGCCGCCCTGGGTGTTGCCGTTGCCTCCACCCTGGGTCCCGCCCTGGGTGTTGCCGTTGCCGCCACCCTGGGTGCCACCTTGGGTGTTGCCGTTGCCTCCACCCTGGGTCCCGCCCTGGGTGTTGCCGTTGCCGCCACCCTGGGTCCCGCCCTGGGTGTTGCCGTTGCCGCCACCCTGGGTCCCGCCCTGGGTGTTGCCGTTGCCGCCACCCTGGGTCCCGCCCTGGGTGTTGCCGTTGCCGCCACCCTGCGTGCCGCCCTGGGTGTTACCCCGGCCTCCACCCTGCGTGCCACCTTGGGTGTTGCCGTTGCCTCCGCCCTGCGTGCCGCCCTGGGTGTTGCCGACAACGAGCCTGCAGACCCGCTTCGTGTGCTGCTGATTCCACTTGCAGACCGTCTTCTCGACCTGCGTCTGAGCGCTGTTTGGCGCAGGCGCCGCTGTGGCAGGGGACGCGACCGTGGCGAGTCCTCCCGCGATCACCACCGACACGATTGCTGTGGCTGTCTGCTGCTTCCGACTGAGCCGCACGACGTGCTCCTTTTCTCTTTCGCATTGCAGATGCTTGCTTCGGTGTTCAGTGCTGTGTGACGCGGACTGCCGGGCGCCTGGGGAGGCGCAGCGAATGAACCGCGGATTTCGTGGGTCTTCGCGCACCTCAAGGCGTTGTCGTCATGGTGTTGCCGGTCGGTGTCGCGGTGCCGCCCTGGGTGCCGCCTTGGGTGTTGCCGGTGCCGCCCTGGGTGCCGCCCTGGGTGTTGCCCGTGCCGCCACCCTGGGTCCCGCCCTGGGTGTTGCCCGTGCCTCCACCCTGGGTCCCGCCCTGGGTGTTGCCCGTGCCTCCACCTTGCGTGCCGCCCTGGGTGTTGCCCGTGCCTCCACCTTGGGTCCCGCCCTGGGTGTTGCCCGTGCCTCCACCTTGGGTCCCGCCCTGGGTGTTGCCGGTGCCACCCTGGGTGCCGCCCTGGGTGTTGCCGGTCCCGCCACCCTGGGTCCCGCCTTGGGTGTTGCCGGTCCCGCCACCCTGGGTGCCGCCTTGGGTGTTGCCCGTGCCGCCACCCTGGGTGCCGCCCTGGGTGTTGCCGGTCCCGCCACCCTGGGTGCCGCCTTGGGTGTTGCCCGTGCCGCCACCCTGGGTGCCGCCCTGGGTGTTGCCGTTGCCTCCACCCTGCGTGCCGCCTTGGGTGTTGCCCGTGCCGCCACCCTGGGTCCCGCCCTGGGTGTTGCCCGTGCCGCCACCTTGCGTGCCGCCCTGGGTGTTTCCGGTTCCGCCCTGGGTCCCGCCCTGGGTGTTTCCGGTTCCGCCCTGGGTCCCGCCCTGGGTGTTCCCCTGGCCGCCGATCTGAGTCCCGCCGATGGTGTTGCCGGTGCCGCCGTTGATCGTGTTGTTGACGATGTTCGTCACGTTGTTCGTGACGTTGTTCGTCACCTGGTTGACCACGGAAGGCGGCAGGCCGAGCTGCTGCGCCGCTGTCTGCGCCGCCTGCCGCCCGATCGCGGCGGCCTGCGCCGCGGACGCGCCACCGCGCACCGCCTGCTGTGCGGCGGCGGTCCCCTTCGCGGTGGCCACTGCCGCGCCACCGCTCGTTGCCGCGCCCGATCCGGTCCCCGTGCACCTGACGGTGCCCAGGGAGATCGGGCCGCTGCCGGAAACCGTGGCCCTGATGCTTCCGGTCGCTCCCGCGGCGGTCCTCAAGACGGACTTTCCGTTGCTCTTGACGTCGTACATCTGATTGGGGGTGAAGCCGGTTCCGGTCACCGTTCCGCCCTGCACCTTGCATGTCGCCGACGGGATCGCCGTCGGACCGGTGGCGGCCTGAGTGGCTGGAATGGAGCAGACGACAGATCCCGCGGATATCACCGCTGTTACCGCCGCTGCCAGAATTCCCTTTGTCATGGAATTTCCCCTCCAGGGAGTCTGAATATATTCCGTCTGCTCCGTACGGCCGACTACGTGACCCAGTCCGATGCTCGCCTCGCGTGTCGGCTGAGTCAACTGGAATCCCAGGTCGGAGAATATTCGATCACCTCGGCTGTCACCGGAAATGCCCACACGTGAAGCAGGAGGTCGACGTAATAAATAGGCGAACCGGTTCCGGCCCTGTGGGTGGAATTAACCACATGCCGAGCGCGGAATTGACCACACGTGGTGCGGCGCCGCCGGGTGGCAAGCCTCGGCGGCACGGGCCCGCTCGCCGCGGAACCGCCCGCACAACCGTCCGTACACCCGCCCGTATGGGCCGCCGGGAGTGCTGCGCCCCGCGCGAGGGCCGACGCTGGGAACGGACGGCGGGGAGTCGCCGGCCGGGCCGCCCCGCCGCGTCATGCGGCCGGTGGCCCCCGCCTACGCTGGAGCTTGCGATGAGCCCGTCGGTGACGTCCTTGGCCGTTGTCTGCGACTGGCCGCTGCTCCGGTCCGGTCTGGCGCAGGCGATCAACACCCAGCCGGACCTCGAGATCACGGCCTTCGTGAAAAGCGTCGACGACCTGTCCCACCAGGAGAACGTCGCGGACATCGCCATACTGATCAACCTGCAGATGTCCGATCAGGCGGCGTCCGGGCAGGTCGCCCGGCTGCACCGGCAGGGTTACGCGGTCATCGTGCTGTCGATCTCGGAGACGCAGTCCGACGCCGTCCTGTGCATCCAGGCCGGCACGCGCGGGTATCTGAGCCGGCACACCGACGACACGGAGCTGGTGACGGCCGTCCGTGCGGTCGCCGCGGGCAGCAGCTACTTCGGCGCCAGTCTCGCGGGCCACAGCCTGCCCGCGCCGCCCCCTCGCATCACCCTCCGGGAGCGGCAGATCCTGCAACTGGTCGCGGGCGGCGCCACGGATCGCGAGATCGCCGCCGAACTGAACATCACCGAGAACACCGTGCACACGCACTTGGAGCGACTGCGGAGAAAGAGCGGCTCCCGGCGCAGGGCCGATCTCACCCGGCTGGCACTCAAATACGGTGTACTGGGGGACCGGCCCGCCGAATGACCCGTCAGGTCGGGTGGATGTCGTTCAGGCTTTCGACGGTTGTCGTGGCCGGTGGATTCGAGGGCCTGGGCACCTGGACAAGAAACGGGACATAGACCATTTCGCCGTGCCGGAATTCGGCCTTCGCCGATATTCGATAACACACGATATTCGCCGGATCACTGCGCGTGGCATAGCAGCGGAGCGCCGATTCCGCGGCAGGGTTTCGCGCACTGTGAGCCGCTGAGGGGGACGCGGCCGACACCGCGATGACGCTCGCCGCTGCGGATGTCACTGCCAGGAATGCGACTGCCTGGATTCTTCCTCGCATGGACCTGCCTCCTCCTGCGAGGGCGGGTCCGGAGCGCCCGCTCATGTGTCGAGAGTCGGTCCGGTTCCGATCCTTGGCCCGCGTGCCGGTCGAGTCAACTCGAGTCGCGTTCCGGGCGCCGCCGGGGTCAGTGGTGGTGGCCGGGCGGGGGAGGGGGCGGCAGTGTCGTCCGCGGGGCCTCGCCCGGCCAGACCAGCAGCACGGGGCACGGGGCGTGGTCGACGACGAAGCGGGTGGCGGGGCCGAGGCTGTGCGGGCCGAGTCGGTCGCGGTCGCCGTCCCGGGCCAGGACGAGCAGATCGGCGCCCTGGGCCGCGAGGACGACCTCGCGCTCGACACGTCCGGCGCGCTCCATGCGGACGCAGTCGCGCCCGAGCCGGTCGGCGGCGTCCTGGAGCAGCCGGTGGGCCGAGGCGGCGGCGAGGTGTTCGAGTCGGGTGCCCGGGTCGCGTTCCCGGTGGCCGCGGCCCAGCAGGCCGGCGAAGGCGCCGTGGGCGGTCTCGGCGAGCGCGTCGTCGTTCACGTACAGCAGCACGATCTCCTCGTCGGGGGACGTGCGGGCGAGGGCGGCGGCGACGCAGGCGGGCCAGGTGCCCTCGGTGATCCAGACGATGACGCTCATGGGGCGGCTCCGGGAGCGGAGGGGCGGTTTCAGGTGCCGATGGTGTGCAGCATCCCCCACAGGGCCAGGGTGGAGGCAAGAAGCGTGGCCGGTACGGTCAGCAGGCCGAGCCGGGTGAACGGGCCGAGCTCCGCCCGGGTGCCGTGGGTGTGCAGGATGCGCCGCCACAACAAGGTGGCGAGGGAACCGACGTAGGTCAGGTTGGGGCCGAGGTTCACGCCGATCAGGACCGCGAGGACCGGTCCGGGACCGTGGGGTGCCACCAGGGGCAGCAGGGCCAGGACGGCGGGCAGGTTGTTGATCAGGTTGGCGAGGAGCGCGGCCACCACGGCCACCACGAGCAGTTCGGTCAGGGAGTCCCCGCTGGGCAGCAGCCTCCCGAGCCCGGTGTCCAGGCCGTTGTCGACGACCGCCTGCACCACGACGCCCAGGGCCAGCACGAACAGGCAGAACAGCGGGGCGGCCGCGCCGACCAGTTCCCGGGGCGTGGTGCGGCGCCGCAGCAGCGCGCGACCGCCCAGGACGAGCACGCCGCCGAGCGCCGCCCACGCCGGGTCGAGGCCTGCGAAGGACGCCAGCACGAAGCCGGCCAGCGTCAGGGCGAGCACCACGAGGGTGAAGACCGGGAGTTCGGGGTTCGGCTGCGGGGCGCCGGGCGTGGTGCCCGCGGCCAGGTCGGTGCGGAAGAAGACGCGGAAGACGGCGTACTCCACGACGATCGCGGCCAGCCAGGGCAGCGCCATCAGCGTCGCGAACCGGGTGAAGGTCAGTCCGCTCGCGGAGAACGCCAGCAGGTTGGTCAGGTTGGACACCGGCAGCAGCAGGGACGCGGAGTTCGCGAGATGGGCGGTCGCGAACACATGGGGGCGCGCGCGGGCGCCGGTGCGGGCCGCGGTCGCGAAGACGACCGGGGTGAGCAGGACCACCGTCGCGTCCAGGCTGAGGACCGCCGTGGTCACGGAGGCGACCACGAACACTCCGGTCAGCAGCCGGCCCGCGCCGCTGCCGCACCAGCGGGCCACCGCCGCTCCGGCCGCCTCGAACAGCCCTTCGTCCGCGCACAGTTGCGCCAGTACGAGGATCAGGGCGAGGAAACCGACGACCGGCAGCAGGCTGCGCGTCTGCGCCCAGGCGGCGTGCGGCGACACGGCCCCGACCAGCATGACCAGTACGGCCGCGGGTACGGCGGCCGCCGCCTCCGGCCAGCCGCGCGGGCGTACGACGGCGAACGCCAGTACGGCCAGCAGCAGCAGGACCGAGACGGCCTCGTAGACGACGGTGGTACTCAGTGCGGTCCTCCAGCGAGCAGGAGCGCCTGTCGGCAACCCTCTGAACAGCGACGTTCAAGGGTCGCACCCTGGTGGGCGGATGCCGGTGCGCGACGGTGCCGGAGGCCGGGACGGCCGCCGCCGCCCTGGTGCCGTCGGTCACCCCGGGTCCGGTCCGGTCGGCCCGTCGCCCACCACCGCGGCCGCCATCAGTTCCGCCCGGTCCCGCGGCATCCCGCCGTGGCGCATCAGGGTGCGGGTCACGATCCGCCGTACCTCCCGCCACTGCTCCTCGTCGATCCGCGCCCCGGGCGGCTCGTCCCCGGCCGGGGCGGCGGCCGCCTTGTCCGCCAGATGCGTCAGCACCGCGGCGGCCGCCGCCACCAGGACCGGTGTGAGCAGCTCCTGGGTGCCGGGCAGTCCGGGCCCCGGGGCTCCGGCGCTTCCCGCCGCCGGGCGGGGTGCCGGCGCCCGCCGGGGATCGGCGAAGTACGTCATGCACATCATGGCGAACGCCCGGCGTTCGGCGGCGACCTGTTCCGGCGCCACGGGGGCGGCCCGTTCGAGCATCCCCCGTGCCAGCTCCGCCACTTCGGCGTCGTACGTGTGTCGTGAGGTCTTCACGGCACCCCCCTGATCAGAGCGTCTGTGCGAGCGCGCGGGCCTGTTCCGGCGGGAGCGGCCCGCTCGGCCGCCTCGGGGGTCCAAGCTAGGAATCGGCGCGACGGGCGGGGACGGGTACCGGTGAATCCGTGATCGCCGCCGTCCTCGTGCGGTATGGCGGGGCGAGGCCGTGCGCGCACGCCCGAGCCCCCCGTCCAGCGGTGGGGCGCGGACGGAGGGCTCGGGAGGAAGGGGCGGTCGGGCCTACTTGTGGTCGCCCGCCTTGGGCTCGTAGGCCTTGCTGCCGCACTTGTTCACGTCGATCCGGACCACCTGGGGGTCGTGGTCGCTCGCCTGGTCGGCGAACTCGGAGTTGATGTGGACGACGTCGTAGTCGTAGTGCGTGACCGAGGGGCTGGTCAGGATGTGGTCGAGGGTCTGGCTGTTGCCGTCGTAGACGTAGCTGTAACGCTGGGCGGCGGGCAGGGTGTTGATGAGGTCCGTGAGGACCGTCCCGTTGTCCGTCAGGGTCTTGACCGCGTCGGAGAACTCGTAGTCGTTGAGGTCGCCGAGGGCCACGATCCGCGCCCTGGGGTCGGCGGCGAGGAGGGAGTCGACGAACGCGTTCTCCTCCTGCGCCTGGAGCTTGCGCTGCGTCTCCGAGGAGCGGGTGGGCTCCTGGAAACGGCCGTGCATCGGGTCGTCGCCGCCCTTGGAGTTGAAGTGGTTGGCGATCACGAAGACCGTCCGGCCCTGGAACCGGAACTCGCCCACCAGCGGCTTGCGGCTGCTGTTCCACGCGGTGCTGGTGGGGTTGATGCGGCCGGGCGAGGCGGAGAGGTGGGCCTCGTGCGTCCACCGGTCCTTCACCACGGAGACGGCGGTGGTGGAGACGTCGGTGGCCGAGGCGCGGTCCACGAAGGAGACCCGCTTGGGGTTGAAGAGGAACACCTGGCGGATGTTGCCGCCGGGCTCGCCGCCGTCCTTGTCGTTGACGGGGTTGACGTAGCGCCAGGAGTACTTCGGGCCGCCGGCCGCCCGGATGGCCGCGGTGAACTTGGTCAGCGTCGCCTCGGCGGAGACGGTGCCGTCGTCGGTGGCGCCGTTGTCGTCCTGGATCTCCTCCAGGGTGACGATGTCGGGCGAGGAGAGGTTGGTGACGACGCCCTTGGCGAGACGGGTGAACTTGTCGTCGCTGTCGGACGGGTCGAGGTTCTCCACGTTGTAGGTGGCCAGGGCGAGTTCATTGCCCTTCTGGCGGCGGGTGACCTCCGGCTTGAGGCCGTTGTCGACGGCCGTGCCGGTGGTGGCGGCGGTGGGGGCGAGCAGGTAGCCGCCGAAGGAGGCGTAGTCGACCGGGCCGGTGGTGGTGCCGGCCAGCTCGTCGCCGACGTTGAGGGTCGGGGTGGAGCCGTCGGCCGCGGCTATCTCGATCCGGCCGGTGTTCTGCTGGTCGTAGGCGCCGTAGACGGTGCCGCCGCGCGGGGTGGGGCGCTCGTCGGGCTTGGCGGTGACGAACATCTCGCCGTAGGTGTTGGTCGCGCCGACCACGCGGGCGTCGCTGACCGAGGCGCGCATGCCCTCGATCGACTCGTAGAAGTCCTGCGAGTAGACGGCCGGCTGGAGGGGCAGGGCCTCGATGCTGCCGCCGCCCGCGGTGGGCGTGTACGTGTCCGGGATGGTCGAGTCGTCGAGGACGACCGCGTCCGGCAGGGCGTTGCCGCTGGACAGGGTGGTGGAGACCGGGCTGCCGAGCTCGGTGACCGACTGCGTGCCGGTGCCCGGGTAGTACTCCGTGACCTTGCCGCTGACCAGCACCGAGTCGCCGACCGAGACGGTCGGGGCGGCGGAGCCGGTGAAGACGAACAGGCCCTCGCTGGTGGCCGGGTCGGCGTCCGGGGTCGGGTCCTGGATCCAGTAGCCCTTGCTGCCGGTGGTGCGCACGGCGGTGACGATGCCGGGCACGCCCACCACGCTCTGGCCCTTGAGGGGCGAGACCCGGGTGGTGCCCTGGATGTCGTGGATGCGGAACGCGCCGGGCGCGGTGGGGCCGCCGGAGCCGCCGCTGCCGCCGTCGCCGCCCGCGGTCTGGCCCGCGCTGTTGGTCGGGGTGGGCGTACCGGCGGTGAAGTCCGCGGAGTTGTCGTCGGTGTCGGCCAGCGAGGCGGACCGGGACACGGAGGCGGTGTTGGTCGCGGCCGGCGCGGCGGAGCCCTCGCGGACGACGGCGGTGCCGTAGCCGAGGAGGTCGACGACATCGGGGTTGGCGGTGCAGTCGGCGGCCGTCTTGCAGGTCAGCGCCGTGGTGCCCTTGACCAGGGCCACGGTGCCGCTGCCCGCGGCCATGGCGATGCTGCCGGTCGCGTCGGGGGCCGGCAGCGCGGCGGTGCCGCCGGTGCCCGCGCCCTCGCCGACCAGGTAGCTGCCGCCGGGGGCGAGCGAGCCGGTGAGGGGGGTGACCTGCCAGAGCGAGCTCGCCGACGCGGAGGCCGGAAGGTACTGGACGCTGTATCCGTCGAGCGGGTACGCGGTCGTCGAGCGGTTGGCCAGCTCCACGAAGTCGTTCGTGAGCGTGGCCCCGGAGTTGCCGCCGCCGCCGTACGCCTCCGATATCACCGCAGTCGTCGACGGCGTGGCGTAGGCGGCGGGCAGCGGTGCCACGACGACGGCCGCGGTGGCGGTCGCGGCCACGAATGCGGCGCCGGCTACGCGCGTTGCGCTGGGTCTGTGAATCGGCACGAGGGTGACTCTCCTTCAACGTCCGCTGCACTAGCGGCACATGAGGTGCGGTACGGCTGTCTGGGGCCATGCGTCGGCTGAGGTTACGCGCGTAGAAAGGGGTGCATCAAGGGGTACGTCGTTAAATCTGCGGGTCCAACCGCTGACATTCTGTGGTGAGCAGTCCTACCTGCGGTGATGCTGACATGGAGTCAGGGCGGGCCCCGGGGGGATCTCCCGGCTCCGGACACGGGCCGCCGCCGATGATTCCCGTTCCCGGTGCATGAGCGGTGCCTGTGTGGGCACGATGTGCTTCACCGTCGAGGTCGCGAGGGTGGGGGAGTCGGGTACGGGGCATGGGTTCCGTACCGGATGCGCAGCACGAGGAGGCGTCATGAATCGTCAGGCCCGGGTTCGTGTCCGTGTCAGCCGTCGGCCCGCCGCCCCGCGGGACGAACAGATCGACCGCAGGACGCCGTCGGGCCGGATCCTGCCCTACTGACAGCCGGCCGACCGCCGACAGCCGTCCGGGACCGCCGACGGGCGGCGCTCACAGCGGCGACTGCCAGGTCACCGTCGTACCGCCGCCACTGCCACCGCCACCGCCGTGGCCGTCGGGGTCGCCGCCCCGACGTGGTGTGCCGTCGTCGTGGACCGTCAGGCGTACGCCCTCCCGGCCGTCCGGCAGCGTCGCCGTGACGTCGACGGTGATCTCGACGCGGGAGACGGCGGTACGGCGTGCGGTGGCGGCCAGGGCGCGGCGCAGGGCGGCCAGCAGCTGTCCGGCGACCCGGTCCGGGACCCGGCTGTCGACGGCTCCGGTGAAGCGGACGGACGGCCGGCGGCCGAGCACGGCGGCGAGGCCCGCAGCCTCCCGCAGCACCCTGCCGCGGACCGTGGCGGGAGCCTCGGCGGGCGGCTGCTGGAGCGCGAGGATGGCGGTGCGTACCTCCTCGATCGTCGACTCCAGCTCGTCCACGGCCCGGCCCAGGGTCTCCCCGACGTCCCCGGTGTCCCCGGCGTCGCTCCGGCGCCGGGCGGCCTGGACCATCAGGCCGGTGGCGAACAGCCGTTGGACGACGAGGTCGTGCAGGTCGCGGGCGATCCGGTCGCGGTCCTCGTAGACCGCCAGCCGTTCCCGGCGGTGCCCGGCGTCGGCGAGGACCAGGGCGAGGGCCGCCTGGGAGGCGAACTGCGTCGCCAGCAGCCGCTCCTCGGGGGTGTACGGGTGCGCGCCGCGCCGCCGGGGCAGGGCGAGGGTGCCGATCAGCCGGCCGCCGGCCTGGAGCGGCAGCATCATGCTCGGGCCGAAGCGGTGCCCGACGGGTGTCGTCGTCCGCGGGTCGGCCGCCGGGTCGTCGACGAACACCGCTTCCCCGCCCAGGAGCCGGGCGAGCACGGGATGGCCCGGCTCGATCGTGGTCCCGACGAACGCGCCCGGGTCGTCGGGCGTCGAGGCGGTCACGACCTCCATACCGCCCTGTGCGGTGGGCTGGAGGACGACACCGGCGGCGGCGTCGGCGAGGACCCGGGCCCGGTCGGCGACCGTCGTCAGCGCGTCGGCGGCCGGATCGCCGGCGAGCAGGGCGGTCGTCACGGCCGCCGCGCCCTCGATCCAGCGTTCGCGCCGACGGGCCGTCTCGTACAGGCGGGCGTTGCCGATCGCGATGCCCGCCTGGACGGCGAGGGCGTGCAGCAACAGCTCGTCCTCGGCGGTGAACGGGCCGCCGGCGCGCTTCTCGGCCACGTACAGCCGTCCGGACACCTCCTCACCGACCCGGATGGGCACCTCCAGGACGCCGGGCCCGCCCGGCTGTCCGGGCAGGTCTGTGTCCTGCCGTCCGGGCCGGTCGGTGCTCGGTTGTCCGGGGCGGTCTGCGTCCGGTTGTCCGGGGCGGTCGGTGCTCGGTTGTCCGGGGTGGTCTGCGTCCGGTTGTCCGGGGCGGTCGGTGTCCGGTTGTCCGGGGCGGTCTGCGCCCGGCTGTCCGGGGCGGTCCGCATCCGGCTGTCCGGGACGGTCCGGCTCCGGTGGCCCGGGGCGGTCCGCGCCGTGGACCTCCACGAGGTGTTCCGGACCCGGGCCGGTGGTGCCGACGGCCGCGCGGCGGGCGCCGGTCAGCTCGGCGGCCGCGTCCGCGATGTGCCGGAGCGTGGTGCGCAGTTCGAGGTCGGTGCCGACGCCGAGGACGGCGTCGAGCAGGGGCGGCAGGTCCGGTACGCGCGCATCGGCCATGGCGCTGCCGCCCCTCGGGTCAGGCGGCCAGCGGGTTCAGGGTCAGCGGTTCGATCCGGCCCTCCAGCATGGCGCCGAGCCCCTGCACGGCACACACGTCGGGCCGCTCGGCGATGTTCACCGGCATCCCGGTGGCCTGCCGCAGCATCCGGTCGAGTCCGGGGAGCAGTGCGGAGCCGCCGACCATCATGATCCCGCGCTCGGCCAGGTCGGCCACCAGGTCGGGCGGGCAGTCCCGCAGCACCCGGCCGATGCCGTCGAGCACGGCGGTCAGCGGGGTCTCGATCGCGTCGCGGACGGCGGCGGTGTCGACCCGTACGGAGCGGGGGAGCCCGGTGGCCACGTCCCGGCCGTGGATCTCGGTGGACATGAGCCCGGGCGAGTCGAGGCCGTCCACGGACAGCGCGAGCTGGAGCGGCCGCACGGACTGGCTGGGCAGCATCAGCTCGTGCGCGTGCCGCAGATGCTGGACGATCGCGTGGTCCACGGCCTCGCCGCCGACCGGGATCCGCTCGGCGGTCACGATCGAGCCGAGAGAGAGGACCGCGATCTGGGTGGCGGCGGCACCGCACACCATGATCATGGTGGCTTCCGGCCGCTCGACGGGCAGCCCGCAGCCGACGGCGGCGGCGATCAGCGTGTCGACGAGCTCGACGCGGCGCGCGCCGAGGCCGACCAGCGTCTCGATCGTCGCGCGCTGCGCCAGCGGGTCGGCGTCGTGCGGGGTGCAGGCGGCGGCGCGCAGCCGGGGCTTGCGGCGCAGACTGCGGCGGATCTTGTCGCCGAGCAGATGACGCAGCATGCGCTGCGCCATGTCGATGTCGACGACCGTGCCGCCGGACACCGGGCGCACGACGCGGATGTAGTGCGGGGTGCGGCCCGTCATCTTCTCGGCGAACTCACCGACCGCTATGAGCGCGCCGGTACGGGTGTTCACGGCGGCGGTGGACGGCTGGTCGACGACGAGCCCCTCCCCCTTCACGTACACCCGCGTCCTCGCCGCGCCCAGGTCGACGGCGAAGTGGCAGCGGCGCAACTGCTCCAGACTGGCGGTCATGGCAGATCCTCCCGTGAGCGCGGGGCCGGGGGGCCGGCCGGGCGGCGGGCCTTCTCTCGCATCGTTTCCGGGC
>NZ_VJZD01000145.1 GCF_009377175.1 Streptomyces adustus | reverse complement strand
GGGACACGAAGCGCGGTGGGGCCGGGGCCGGATGCCTGGTCCGGCGCCGGGGCCGGCGCGCGGTGGGCGCGTTCCACCGACTGTCCCCAGTAGGTGCCGGCCACCATCAGGGCCGCGCCGAGACCGGTGAGCGGGCCGAGGTGCTCGCCGCCCAGGGCGACGCCGACCAGCGCGGCCCAGACCGGCTCCGTACCCAGCAGCAGGCTGGCCCGGCTGGCGGAGGTGCGCTGTACCGCCCAGGTCTGCGCGAGGAACGCGAACACACTGCAGAACAGGGCGAGATACAGCAACTGCGTCCAGGTCGCGCCGTCGGCCCGGACCAGACCGGACAGCCCGGTGACGGCGGCCGCGGGCACGAACAGCGCCGTGCCGACCAGCGTCTGGAGCGTGGTCAGCTGAAGCGGCCGGACGGCCCGGCGCGCGGTGAACCGGCCGACGAGCGCCACATGCACCGCCCGCAGCCCGGCCGCGGCCAGCATCAGCAGATCACCGAGGCGCGGTGCCTGGAAGCCGTGGTCCGACATCAGCAGACCGACGGCCAGGACGCAGACACCGGCGGCGGCGTAGAAGGAGCGCGGCAGCCCGCCGGGGTGACCGGACCGGTCGAGCAGCGGGGTGAGGACGATGGCCAGGCTGATGATCAGACCCGCGTTGGCGGCGCTGGTGTGGGCGACCCCGTACGTCTCCACCACCAGCACCACGGCCTGGGTCAGCCCCAGCGGCACCCCCGCCCGGACCTCGTCGCGGGTCCACCGGCGCGGTCCGCGACGGCTCGCCCCCATGACACCCAGACAGGCCACGGAGGACAGCGCGTACCGCGCGAACAGGACGGTGAGCACGGGCAGTGCGGAGACGGCGGTCTGGGCGGACAGATAACTGGATCCCCAGACGAGCGCGACCAGGAGGAGTACCGCATCGGTACGGCGGGCGTCGGACACCCGCCCACCGTGCACCGCGGACCACCCTGAAGCCCAGAGCCAGTTTCTAAAATGATCTTTTAGGAGTCCTTCATCATGGCTCTAAACTGGGAAAATGGACGAACGGCAGTTGCGGATCCTGCGGGAGCTCGGCGAGCTGGGCAGCGTCACCGCGGTCGCCGAGGCGCTGCTGGTGACCCCCTCGGCCATCTCCCAGCAGCTGCGGCTGCTCCAGCGCTCGGTTCCGGTGCCGCTCACCGAGCGCCAGGGCCGACGGCTGGCGCTCACCGACGCGGGCCAGGCGCTGGCGGGCGCGGCCGTCGAGGTGGAGACCGCGCTGGCCCGGGCCCGGCACGCGGTGGCGGAGTTCGTCGGCCGACCGGACGGCGAGGTGTCGGTGGCGGCGTTTCACAGCGCGGGCCTGGCCCTCTTCCCGATGCTCCTGAGGGCCTGTGCGGGGCCCGGCGCACCCGCACTCGCCTGCGCGGACGCGGACGTGCCGCAGGAGGACTTCCCGCGGCTGACCCGCGAGTACGACCTCGTCGTCGCCCACCGTCTCGACCACGCCCCGCCGTGGCCGCGCACGGTGACGGTGACCCCGCTGCTGCGCGAGCCGCTCGACGTGGCGATGCCTGTCGGCCACCCGCTCGCGGCGAAACAGCGGGTGACACCGCTCGACGTGGCCGACGAACCCTGGATCACCGCGCACGACGGCTTCCCGGTCCTGGCGACCGTGGAGGCGATCGCCGCGGCGGCCGGCCGCAGGCTCCGGCTGGTGCACCGCATCAACGAGTTCACGGTGGTCGCCGAGGCCGTCGCCGCCGGGGGCGGCATCGCGCTGCTGCCCCGCCTGACCATGCGCCCGCACCCGGCCCTGGTGCTGCGCCCGCTCGGCGGAGTCCAGGCCAGCCGCCACATCGACGTCCTGTGCCGGCCCGAGCGCACGGCCCGTACGGCGGTCCGCACGGTCCTGGCCGAACTGCGCCGCGCCGCCCGCACGATCCAGGACCGCGACGCACGGCCGCCCGACGGCTGACGCCTTCGCCCCCTGCCACGGTGCTGCCGTCGCCCGTCGCCCGTCGCCCGTCGCCCGTCGCCCGTCGCCCGTCGCCCGTCGCCCGTCGCCCGTCGACGTCACGTGCCGCGCGTCCGAAGGCTCGCGCCTCAGAACGGGTACCAGCGCACCGACTCGTCCCCGTCCCGCAGCGACGCCACCCGGCGGCGGAACTCGGCGAGCGCCTTGGGGTTGCTCGGCGCGTGCTGCGCGACCCAGGCGCAGCTCGCGGTCTCGCGGGCGCCGCGCAGCACCGAGCAGCCCGCCCAGGCGCGTACGTCCCAGCCGTAGGTGTCGGTGAAGGAGTCGTACGCCTCGGCGGGCAGCCCGTAGCGGTCCCGGGAGAGGGCCATCACCACCAGGTCGTGCTCGCGCAGGTCGACGGAGAACGTCTCCAGGTCGACCAGGACCGGACCCTGCGGCCCGATGTGGACGTTGCGCGGCAGCGCGTCGCCGTGGATCGGGCCGGGCGGCAGGTGCGGGACGAGTGCCGCGGCGGCGGACGCGAAGCCGTCGCGGCGGGCCCGCAGATACGCCGCGTCCGCCGGGTCGATCGCGTCACCGGCCAGCCGCAGCCAGCGCTCCACCCCGCCCAGCAGTTCGCGCGGCGGCAGGGCGAAGTCGGGGGAGGGCAGGGCGTGGACCACCCGGAGCAGTTCGGCCAGATCACGCGGCTCGGCGGGCCGCACCGGGTCGGACAGCCGGTGCCACACGGTCACCGGGTGCCCCGACACCAGCTCGGCCCGGGGTTCGGCGGCCCGCACCGCCGGGACGTCCGCCTCGGCGAGCCAGGCCGCGACGGCCAGTTCGCGCCGGGCGCGGTCGAGGAGTTCGGCGTCGCGTCCCACCTTGACCACCAGGCCGCCGACGGCGAACACCGCGTTCTCGCCCAGGGCGAGCAGCCTCGCGTCCCCGGTCGGTCGGGGCGACACCCCCGCCGCCGCCAGTACCTCGCGGGCCCGTGCCTCGTCCATCGTCCGCCTCCGCTTGCGTCTTCGCCGGTGTGTCCGTACCCGCCGTCCGGGCGGGCCGGAACCGGCAGCCCGGCCCGGCGGCGCGACCACCTGGCGGGCTCCGGCCGATCGTCGGCCAGTCTCGCATCCGCACAGGTCGGACCGTGTGCACAGCCCCGGCGTAGCCCGTCCGAACCGCGGCCGCACAGCACCGCGGGCGGGTCCGCCGATCCCCCTGAGGAGACCGGCGGACCCGCCCGCCGTGCGTCGGACCCGGATCGGCTCAGACCCGGATCGGCTCACCCCCGTCGGTGACCGTCGGAGCGGTCACGGCCTCGGCCGTCTCGTCGTGGGTGAAGTCGGGCATCCGGTTCAGCCACTTGGGCAGGTACCAGTTGCGTTCGCCCAGCAGCGCCATGACCGCGGGCAGCAGCACACCGCGGATGACGGTCGCGTCGATGAGCACCGCGGCCGCGAGGCCGACGCCCATCTGCTTCATGGACTGCATGGACAGCGTTCCGAAGATCGCGAACACGGCGACCATGATGACGGCCGCGCTGGTCACGACACCGGCCGTGGTGACCACCCCGTGCCGGATCGCGTCCGTCGTCGTACGGCCGCGCAGCCGTGCCTCGCGGATCCGCGAGACCACGAACACGTGGTAGTCCATCGACAGGCCGAACAGGATCACGAAGAGGAACAGCGGCAGCCAGGTGACGATGGCGCCGACGCCCTCCGCGCCCACCAGCGAGGCGCCCCAGCCGTGCTGGAAGACGGCCACGAGGATGCCGTACGCCGCGCCCACCGAGAGCAGGTTCAGCGCGATCGAGGTGATCGCGACGGTCAGGGAGCGGAACGACATCAGCATCAGCAGGAAGGCGAAGACGACCACGAACCCGAAGACCGGGGCGACGGAACCGAGCAGCTGGTCGTTGAAGTCGTGGTTGCCCGCGACGTTCCCGGTGATCGGTGCCTGGACGCCGTCGACCTTGCCGAGCGTGGCGGGCCGTACCTCGTCGCGCAGCTTCTCCAGGCTCGCGCTCGCCTTGTCCTGGTCGGAGCCGCCGACCAGCGGCACGTAGACGAAGGCGATGTTCTGCGCGTCGTGCAGCTTGATCTCGACCGGGCCGCGCGAGGCGCCCGAGCTGATCGCCCGCTCCTTGAACTGCGCGAGCGCGTCCTTCACGTCGGGGGCGTTGATGTCCCGGGCCTTGACGACGACCTCGGCCGGCTCGGAGCCGCCGGGGAAGGCCTCGTTGACGCGGTTGTACGTCTGCACGATGGACAGCGAGTCGCCGAACTCCTGGTCCAGGGTGAGGTTCTGGGTCTTCATGCCGACCGCGGGGGCCGCGATCGCCAGCAGCGCGCCGGTCGCGACCACGGTGGAGACGACCGGCCTGGCCAGTACGCCCTTGAGGACCGCGGTCCAGAACCGGCTGTTCCCGCTGCCGGACCGCCGGCGGCGGTTCAGGAACGGGATCCGGCCGGCCTCGACCCGCTCGCCCAGCAGGGACAGCAGCGCGGGCAGCACGGTCACCGAACCGACCATGGCGACCGCCACGACCATCAGCGAGGCCAGGCCCATCGCCTCGAACCCGGCGAGCCCGGTGAACAGCATGCCCGCCATCGCCACGCACACCGTGACACCGGAGACCACGATCGCCCGGCCGCTGGTGGCGGCGGCGACCCGCAGGGCCGTCTGCGCGTCCCGGCCCGCCTCGCGCTCCTCGCGCTCACGGCGCAGGTAGAAGAGGCAGTAGTCGACGCCGACGGCCAGACCGACCAGCAGCATCACGGAGTTGGCGGTGTCGCTCATCGGCATCACATGGCTGACGACGCCCATCAGGCCCATCGTCGCCATGATCGCGGTGATCGCCAGGGCCACCGGCAGCAGCGCGGCCACCAGCGCGCCGAAGGCGATGAGGAGGATCCCCAGGGCCACCGGAACCGCGGAGAGCTCGGCCTTCTGGAAGTCGTCGCCGAACGCGTCGGAGAACGTCTTGTTCATGCTTGCGCTGCCGATCTCCTCGACCCGCAGCGACGCGTGCTTCTTCCCGACGGCCTCGACGGCCTTCACGACGGGCTCCACCCGGTCCCCGGCGGTCTTGGCGTCGCCCCGCATGTCGAACTGCACCAGCGCGCTGCGGCCGTCCTTCGAGATCGTCTGCGTGTCGTACGGCGAGGTCACGTCGGTGACCCGGCCGGTGGCCCGCACGGCCTCGACGACCTCGGCGACCGTCGCGCGGAACTCGGCGTCGGTGGCCTTGACCCCGGCGTTCCGGCCCTGGATCAGAACCGTCTCCCCGGCTGGCTCCTTGATCCCCGCGTCCTTCACGATCGTCGCGGCGGTGTGGGTCTCGCCCTTGAGCTGGTCGCTGTCGTCGACGTCGACCCGGCCCGCCGCCGAGCCGAGCCCCATCGCCAGGACGACGAACAGCACCCAGATACCGACGGCCGCCCACCGGTGCCGGGCGCTCCAGCCGCCGGCCCGTGCGGCGATCCCCCGCACCCGTGCATCTCCAGTCCCCATGACGGGTCTGCCCCCTCGTCCGCGGTGACAGCCCCTGCCGCCACCTTTCCCTTAGACGGTATGGGTCCGATAAAGACATCTCGTCGTACTGCCCGGTGAGTTGGGGCGAACTCGGCTCATCCCGGTGGACCGCGTCGGCTCCGCACTGGGGAGGATGACGGCCCCCTACACGCATCCCCGTCTCTCGGGGGTGCGGATCGGGGCCGCGTGGCGGTGCCGCGTCGGCCGACGAGCCACCCGCGGGGCACGAGGACCGTTCTAGGCTGGCCGGATGACGACTTATGCGGCGCTGCTGCGCGGAATCAACGTGGGTGGCAACAAGAAGGTCCCGATGGCCGAGCTGCGCGTTCTCATGGAGGGCCTCGGTCACGCCGGTGTCCGCACCCATCTCCAGAGCGGCCAGGCCGTGTTCACTCCCGACCACGGCGACGAGGAGTCCCTCGCCGCCGAGCTCGCGCAGGCGATCGAGAAGCGGTTCGGCTTCCCGGTCGACGTCATCGTGCGCGACCACGCCTATCTGCGGGCGGTCGCCGACGCCTGCCCGTTCCCGACCGCCGAGCTGGAGGCGAAGCAGTTGCACGTCACGTACGTCTCCGAACCGGTCGGCGAGGAACGCTACGCCGGGATCGACCGGGCGGCCTTCCTGCCGGAGGAGTTCCGCCTCGGCGACCGCGCCCTGTACCTGTACGCCCCGGACGGCCTGGGCCGCTCCAAGCTCGCCGAACAGCTCGCCAAGCCGCGGATCAACAAGGGCCTGATCGCCACCACGCGCAACTGGAACACCGTCCTCAAGCTCGTCGAGCTGACCGGCTGACCGTCCGTCACGGGGTGCCCGGGGCCGGCCCTGGCCCGTACGGCCCGCGAGCGATGCCGGGTCAGGCGCCCTCGCCCCGCCAGCCCCCGTCCCGCTGGGCCCACCGCACCGCGGGAGCCACCGCCAGGCCCACCACCGCGAACAGCGCGCCCAGCACCGCCCAGCCCGCACTGCCGTGCCGGATGGCGGTCACCGTCACCAGAGCCGGTCCCGCCATCATCCCGGCGGACATGCCCGCGCCGAAGACACCCTGGTACACGCCGTGTGCGCGGGCGTCGGCGAGCTCGTAGCCGAGGGTCCAGCCACCGGCCGCGGACAGCACCTCGGCGAAGACCTGCACCACCGCGCCGACGGTCAGCGCGAGCACCGCCCACACGGGGGAGAGGCCCGCGGAGAGCGCGTACACCGCGCAGGCCACGGCGAGCAGCAGTCCGGCCCGGCCCATCGCCCGGACCGCGGAGGGGACCCGGGAGACGCGGCGGGCGATCCGTACCTGCAACAGCGCGACCAGCGCACAGTTCACGATCATCAGCAGCGCGGCCGTCCAGCGGGGCGCCTCGGTCCGCTCCACGATCCACAGGGGCAGACCGACCTCGGAGAGCGTGTACTGCACGACCAGCACGGAATTGAGCACGGTCACCGCCAGGAACGGCACGTCCCGCACCGCGCGCCAGCGGTCGGCGGCCGGCGCGTCCGCCGCGACCGGGACGCGGTCGATCGCGTGCGGGGCGAGCGGCAGCCGGCGAACCATCAGCGCGGGTGCCGCGAACGACAGCGCGTTCACCACAATGACCGTCATGTACGCGCTGCGCGTGTCGAGTTGGAGGGCGATCGCACCGAACACGCCACCCACGCCCATGCCCACGTTCGTGACCATGCGCAGATACGCCCGTGCCTCCACCCGGGTCGGCGCGGGCAGCACGTCCGCGTACAGCGCGCCCTGCACACCGCGGCTGGCCATCTGGAGTCCGGTCGCGCAGACCACCGCGACGAGGAAGCCGACGTACGAGTGAACCAGGACGTAGGCGGCCGTCGCGCATCCGGTGCCGCCCCACAGCAGCGACCCCACCTGCCGGGCGCCCCACCGGTCGGCGGCCCGCCCGGCGGGGATCCCGGCCGCCACGCCGACCAGCCCCGCGACCGTCATGCCGAGTCCGACGGCGGTCGCGTCCAGCCCCACGATGCGGGTGAAGTACAGCACGCCGAGCGGGAAGTAGAGACCGTTGCCCAGCGAGTTGAAGGCGGTCAGGACCGTCGCCCGGCGCAGCACGGGATCGGCGGGCAGCAGTCCGGCGGCTCGGGTGACGGGCCGGGGCGGCACACCGGACACCGGGCCGGTCGGCGAGGCGCCGCCGCCCCGGTCGGAGGTGGAGCCGGGCTCGGAGGACGGTTCGGAGGCCGATGTCGTGGTCATGAAGACAGCCAACCCGGCCGGGGACCGGCACCGACAATGATTTAGCGTGGCGCTCAATGATCGAGTTTCGCTTCGCCGTCGGCGACCTCGCCACCACCTCCTTCGCGTACTCGCCCCTCCAGGAGGCGGTGTTGTCGCTGCGCTGCCTGCACGACCCCGCGCGCTTTCCCCACCACCGGCCGTGGCTGCGCCGTATCCGCCCCGGTCTGGAGAGCCTCGACCGCGAGATGCTCACCGCGCTCGTCACTCCCTGGCTGTGGGTGCCGGACTTCCTCACCCCGCGCCCGGCCCACGCCCGCCCGGTCTTCGCCGACGAGCTGGACCTGCTGCGTGCCACCCCGCCGGAGACGGTCGTCGCCGGCTTCCACGCCGCCTACCGGACCCCGGAGGCGCTCCCGCCCGTTCTCGTCCGGGGGCTCACCGATCCCGAGGCCCTCCTGGTCCGGCTCACGGACGCCCTCGACGCCTACTGGCACACCTGCCTCGCCGCCGACTGGTGGCCGCGGGTGCAGAGCATCCTGGAGGCCGACCTCGCCCACCGGGGGCGTGTGCTGGCCGAGCAGGGCGCCGGTGCGCTGCTGTCGGGACTCGACGAGCGGCTCTCCTGGACGGGCAGCCGTCTGCTGCTGTCGACCCGGGACTTCACGGCGCGCACCCCGTGGAGCGACGTCAGCATCGACGGGCGTGGACTGGTCCTGGTGCCGACGATGTTCGCCCGCGGTGCCCAGCAGCTGATCGACCCCGCACAGCCCCCGGTGCTCATGTATCCCGCACGCGGCCGCGCCACTCTCTCCGAGAAACCGCCCCCGGTCAACGACGAGGCCCTCGTCCGCCTGCTGGGCCGCCCCCGCGCACGTCTGCTGCGACTTCTGGCGGAACCCGCCTCGACCACGGAACTGGCCCACCGCCTGGGCGTCACTCCCGGCGCGGTCAGCCAGCATCTGGCCGTCCTCTACGACG
Organism: Streptomyces adustus; assembly: GCF_009377175.1. Taxonomy (GTDB): domain Bacteria; phylum Actinomycetota; class Actinomycetes; order Streptomycetales; family Streptomycetaceae; genus Streptomyces; species Streptomyces adustus. Next base: position 15,269 of record NZ_VJZD01000145.1, on the reverse strand, counting down.
CGGGTCTCCTCAGCCGCACCCGCAGCGGCCGGATCGTCCGCTACACGCGCACCCGACTCGGTGACGACCTGTGCCGATAGACCTCCGCCGGTCCGCCTGTGCCGGTAGACCTGTGCCGGGGGAGACGTCGCGAGAGTCCGCGCAGACCGCCCGGCCCGGCCGTCCCGGTGCGGCGGCGTACCCGAGGGCCGCGGGGAACCGCGCGAGCGCCACGACGCACCCGCACGGACACACCACCGGCCCCCGGTGGAGCGCTCACGCCCCCAGGGCCGCCAGGGCGGGCCTGCGGGCCGCGTCGTAGCGCTCCAGCAGCAGCCGCGCCACCTCCGGAGCCGGGCCGAGCACCTCGGCGAGGACGTCGGCCTCGGCGGCGCCCCGCGCGATGCGGTCCGGCAGGAAACCGGGCGCCAGGACGTAGGGCGCGACGGCCACCCGCTCGCAGCCCAGGTCGCGCAGTTCCCGTACCGCGTCCTCCGTGCGGGGCAGGGAGGCGGAGGCGAACGCGGGCCGCACGGCGCACCAACCGGTGTGCCGCCACTCCCGCGCGATATCTGCGATCACCGCGATCGCCTCCGGGTCGGTGGACCCCGCCGAGGCCAGCACGACCCCGGTCGAGGCCTTGTCGGCGGGCGTCAGCCCCGCCTCGTACAGCCGCCGCTCCAGCGCGCGCAGCAGCAGCGGCGACGGGCCGAGCACCTCGGCCTGCCTGATCCGCAGCCGCGGCGGCGCGGCGGCCAGCACCGCGGGGATGTCCGCCTTCGCGTGGAAGGCGCGCGTCAGCAACAGCGGCAGGGCGACGACGTCACGTACGCCCTCCGCCGCCAGGGACTCCAGCACGCCCCGCACGGACGGCACGTTGAAGTCCAGGAAGCCGGTCTCCACCCGGACGTCGGGGCGCAGCGAACGCACCCGCCGTACGAGGGAGTGCACCGTCGCGGCATGCCGCGGGTCGCGGCTGCCGTGGGCGATGACGAGGAGGACCGGCTTGCTGTGCACGGGCGTCAGCCCTTCACCAGCAGGCCGCGGCTGCGCAGTACCCACCGCTCCAGCGGACTGAAGATCAGCAGGTCGATCGCGATACCGACGAACAGGATGAGCAGGATGGCCAGGAAGACCTGCGCCATGCTGCTGTTGGTGCGGGCCACCTCCAGCAGCTGACCGAGGCCCACGCCCAGGTCGGGCGCCTGCACGATGATCTCTGCGGCCATCAGCGACCGCCAGGAGAACGCCCACCCCTGCTTCAGGCCCGCCACGTAGCCGGGCAGCGCGGCCGGCATCACGATGTGCCAGGTGCCGCGCAGACCGGTCGCCCCCAGCGTGCGGCCCGCGCGCAGGAACAGCGGCGGCACCTGGTCGACGCCGGACACCAGGCCGTTGGCGATCGACGGCACCGCGCCGAGCAGGATCACCGCGTACATCATCGACGGCTGGAGGCCCAGCCAGATCACGGCGGGCGGCACCCAGGCGACCGACGGCAGCGACTGGAGGCCGGACAGGGTCGGGCCGATCGCCGCGCGCACGAACTTCACCCGCGCCACGAGCAGGCCGAGCGGGGTGCCGATGAGCAGGGCGAGCGCGAAGCCGAACAAACCCCGCGAGACGCTCGTCCAGATGTAGCCGAGCAGGGTGCCCTTGAGCCAGGCGTCCCGGACCTCGGCCCAGACGGCCCCGGGGGAGGGCAGCTTCGACGGGTCGTCGACGATCTTCAGGGTGATCAGCCCCTGCCAGATCACCACGACCACCGCTATCGCGACGACCGGCGGCAGGACCTTCTCGCGCAGGGTCTGCCGCAGCGGCGGCCGGCCGGCGACCGAGCTCTCCAGCGCGTCGAGGCCCGCCTCGACGCTGCCGGCCTCCTCCGTCGTCGTCCTTGTCTCAGTGCTGGCCATGACGGCGGATCTCCCCACGCAGTACTTCGGTGATCTCAAGGGACAGTTCCGCCACCGGGGCGTCCTCGATCCGGCGGGGCTGCGCGATGTCGACCGTCCACTCCCGGGCCACGCGTCCCGGGCGGGAGGACAGCAGCACCACGCGCTGGGCGAGCCGGACCGCCTCGCGCACGTTGTGCGTGACGAACAGGACGGACAGCCCGGTCTCCGCCCAGATCCGGGTCAGCTCGTCGTGCAGCACGTCCCGGGTGATGGCGTCGAGGGCGGCGAACGGCTCGTCCATCAGCAGCAGCTTGCTCTCCTGCGCCAGCGCGCGGGCCAGTGCGACCCGCTGGCGCATCCCGCCGGACAGCTCGTGCACCCGCTTGCCGTACGCGCCCTTCAGCCGGACCAGTTCGAGCAGCTCCTCGGTCTTGCCGCGGCGCTCGCTCTTGGCGACTCCCCTGAGCTTCAGGGCGAGTTCGATGTTCTTGCCCGCGGTCAGCCACGGGAAGAGGGCGTGCTCCTGGAACATCAGGGCGGGCCGGCCGTCCGTCGCGATGGAGCCGGCGGTCGGCCGGTCGAGTCCGGCCACCAGATTCAGCAGGGTGGACTTGCCGCAGCCCGAGGCCCCCAGGAGGGTGACGAACTCGCCGGGCGCGACATCGAGGCTGATGTCGTCCAGGACGAGCTGCTGTCCGCCCGGACCGGCGAAGGATTTCGAGACGTGCTCGATGCGTGCCGCGTACTCCACCGATACGGCGGCCTTGGCGAAGGTCGTGGCCATGGTCGTCACCTCCTGGGAACTCTTCGGGTACGGGGCTTACTTCGCGCCGAGACCGGCGTCGTCGACGGCGGCGGCACCCTCGGCCTCGAGAACCTTGTCGAGGAGCGTGAGGTCGTAGATGCCGGACAGGTCGGGCTTCTCCAGCAGACCGGCCTTGACCGCGTGCCGCGCCTCGGTGTCGAGGGTGGCGGCCAGCGGGTCGTCGGTGAACTGGATCGACTTCCACGCCGGGTCGACCACCGCGGCCGGCAGCGCCTTGCCGGAGTCGGCCTCCAGCTGCTCGTTCGCCGCGGCCTTCGCCTCGTCGGGGTGGGCGTTGATCCACTTGTTGGCCTCGACGGAGGCCCGCAGCACCGCCTCGACGGCCTTCGGGTGCTGCTTGAGGAACTCCTGCCGCACGATGATGTTCGTGATCACGAACTTCTTGTCCGGCCACAGGTCGGCCTCGTCGAGCAGCACCTTCGCGCCCTCGGCGACCAGCTTGGACGCGGTCGGCTCCGGCACCCACGCGCCGTCGACGGAACCGGACCTGTAGGCGTCCGGGGTGATCTTGTTGTCGGTGCGGACCACCGAGACGTCGCCCCTGCCGCTCTCCGCGTCGACCTTCCAGCCCTGTTCGGAGATCCAGTTCAGGAACGCCACGTCCTGGGTGTTGCCGAGCTGGGGAGTCGCGATCTTCTTGCCCTTGACGTCCTTCAGGGACTTGATCTTCTCGGGGTTGACCACGAGCTTCACGCCGCCGGAGGCCGAACCCCCGATGATGCGCAGGCTCTTGCCCGCAGATTTGGTGTAGCCGTTGATCGCCGGGGACGGACCGATCCAACCGATGTCGATCGAGCCGGAGTTCAGCGCCTCGATCTCGGACGGGCCCGCGTTGAAGACCTGGTACCTGGCCGCGGTGGCGCCGAGTTCCTTCTGGAAGTAGCCCTTCCGTACCCCCACCAGCGCCGTGCCGTGGGTGAGGTTTCCGAAGTAGCCGATCTTCACGGAGTCGAGGCCGTCGATCTTCTCGGCTCCGGCGGCGACCTGCTGGGCCGCGGGCGTGCCGGCGGCCTGCGAACCGTAGCCGCACGCGGCCAGCGCCAGCAGGGGGAGAGCGGCGACGACGGCTGACGCGCGGCGCAGGGAGGCCGCGGGAGCGCCCGTGCGCGGGCGGATCCGGGAAGGCGGAAGGTTGGCAGGCACGGGAGGAGTTCCTCTCGTTGGCCCGGCGGTCACGTCACTCAGGTCGTGGCCGGGAGGTCGACGGACGGTCTTCGTCTTTTCCGGGACGGAAGGTGGGGGGACTGGGCGCGCAGGCGGTGCGCGTACGTCAGCGAGCACATCGCGCGACTCCGCCCTCGCCGCTGCCGAGGGCGCCGCTGCCTACGCGGCCGCCCTCCTTCGCGAACGTCGCGTAGTAGCCAGGCGTGTTCATGCTCAGAAATCCCAACCGTCGTCCGCCGACGCGTCCTTGACCGGGTCCGGCGCGGCGAACGACTCGCCGACCATGCCCGCGGTGAGAGTGGTGCCGTCGCTCGGGTCGATCAGGATGAACGAGCCGGTGCGGCGCGAGTCGGCGTAGGAGTCGACCGGCAGCGGCTCGGCGGTACGGATCTTCACCCGGCCGATGTCGTTGGCGAGCAGCTGTCCCGGGTGCGGGTGCAGGGACAGGTCGTCGAGCGTGAGGCGCGACGGTATGTCCTTCACGAGGGCCTTGACCGTGCGGGTGCCGTGCTTGAGCAGGACCCGGTGCCCGACGGTCAGCGGCTGGTCGGCCACGTGGCAGACGGTCGCCTCGATGTCCTGCGTGGTGGGCGGCGCGTCCTTGCTCGGCACGATCAGGTCGCCGCGCGAGATGTCGATGTCGTCCTCCAGCAGGAGGGTCACCGACTGCGTCGTCCAGGCCACGTCCACCGGCGTACCGAGCAGGTCGATGCCGGAGATCCGGGTCGAGCGGCCGGACGGCAGCACCGTCACCGACTCGCCGACGCGGAACGAACCGGCCGCGATCTGGCCCGCGTATCCCCGGTAGTCCGGGTGTTCGGCGGTCTGCGGCCGGATCACGTACTGCACGGGCAGCCGCGCGTGGCAGTGCGCCAGGTCGTGGCTGACCGGTACCGACTCCAGGTGCTCCAGCACCGTCGGGCCGCCGTACCAGTCCATGTTCGCGGACGGCTCGACCACGTTGTCCCCGGCGAGCGCCGAGATCGGGATCGCGGTGACCTCGGGGACGCCCAGCTCGGTCGCGTACGCCGTGAACTCCTCGGCGATCGCGGCGAACACGGACTCCTCGTAGCCGACGAGGTCCATCTTGTTCACCGCGAGGACCGCGTGCGGGACGCGCAGCAGGGCGGCGATCGCGGCGTGCCGGCGGGTCTGCTCGACGACGCCGTTGCGGGCGTCGACGAGGATGACGGTCAGCTCGGCGGTGGAGGCGCCGGTGACCATGTTGCGGGTGTACTGCACATGGCCGGGGGTGTCGGCGAGGATGAAGCGGCGCCGGGGCGTGGCGAAGTAGCGGTAGGCCACGTCGATCGTGATGCCCTGCTCGCGTTCGGCGCGCAGACCGTCGGTGAGCAGCGCGAGGTCCGGGCCCTCCTGGCCGCGGCTCGCCGAGGCGCGCTCCACGGCCTCCAGCTGGTCGGTGAGGACCGACTTGGAGTCGTGCAGGAGCCGGCCGACGAGGGTGGACTTGCCGTCGTCGACGGAGCCGGCGGTGGCGAACCGCAGCAGGGTGGTGGCCGAGAGCTCCTCGGTCGTGGTGGTGCTCATGTCTAGAAGTACCCCTCGCGCTTGCGGTCTTCCATCGCGGCCTCGGAGAGCTTGTCGTCGGCGCGGGTGGCGCCGCGCTCGGTGAGCCGGGACGCGGCGATCTCGGTGATGACCTGCTCCAGCGTGACGGCGTCGGAGTCGACCGCGCCGGTGCAGGACATGTCACCGACGGTGCGGTAGCGCACCTGGCGCTTCTGCACCGTCTCGCCGTCCTTCGGGCCGCCCCACTCGCCGGCGGTCAGCCACATCCCGCTGCGGCTGAACACCTCGCGCTCGTGCGCGAAGTAGATCTGCGGGAGCTCGATGCCCTCCCGGGCGATGTACTGCCACACGTCCAGCTCGGTCCAGTTGGACAGCGGGAAGACCCGCACGTGCTCGCCGGGGGCGTGCCGGCCGTTGTAGAGGTTCCACAGCTCGGGGCGCTGGCGGCGCGGGTCCCACTGGGAGAACTCGTCGCGCAGGGAGAACACGCGCTCCTTGGCGCGGGCCTTCTCCTCGTCGCGGCGGCCGCCGCCGAAGACCGCGTCGAACCGCTCGCTCTGGATCTTCTCGGTGAGCGGGAGGGTCTGGAGGGGGTTGCGGGTGACGTCGGGGCGCTCCTTGAGCACTCCGCGGTCGATGTAGTCCTGCACCGAGGCCACGTGCAGCCGCAGGCCGTGCCGGGCCACCGCGCGGTCGCGGTACTCCAGCACTTCGGGGAAGTTGTGCCCGGTGTCGACGTGCAGCAGGGAGAACGGCACCGTGGCGGGGGCGAACGCCTTCAGCGCCAGGTGCAGCATGACGATGGAGTCCTTGCCGCCGGAGAAGAGGATCACCGGCCGCTCGAACTCGCCCGCCACCTCGCGGAAGATGTGCACCGCCTCGGACTCCAGCGCGTCCAGATGGCTGAGGGCGTACGGGCCCGCGGTGCCCTCCTCGCCCCCCTTGAGCTCGGCAGCGGTCGTCATGCCAGTCCCCTCTCGTTGAGCAGGGCGTACACCGAGGCCGCGGACTCCTGCACGGTCTGGTGCTGGGACTCGATACGAAGATCGGGCGACTCGGGCGCCTCGTACGGGTCGTCGACGCCGGTCAGTCCGGACAGCTCGCCGGCCGCCTGCTTGGCGTACAGGCCCTTCACGTCGCGGACCGAGCACACCTCGACCGGGGTCGCCACATGCACTTCCAGGTACGCCGCCCCGCTCTGCTGGTGACGCTTGCGCACCGCGTCCCGGCTGTCCGCGTACGGCGCGATCACCGGCACCAGCGTCTTGACGCCGTTGCGGGCGAGCAGTTCGGCGAGGAAGCCGATGCGCTGCACATTGGTGTGCCGGTCCTCGCGGCTGAAGCCGAGACCCGCCGAGATGAACTCGCGGATCTCGTCGCCGTCGAGCACCTCGACGAGGTGGCCCTCCGCCCGCAGCAGGCCGGCCAGTTCGTACGCGATGGTGGTCTTGCCGGCGCTCGGCAGACCCGTGAGCCAGACGGTGGCTCCGGTCGTCACGTGTGTCTCCTGAATCTGTGTCATGGTCAGCCGTGCAGCCCGCACTCGGTCTTGGCGCGTCCGGCCCAGCGGCCGGCGCGTGCGTCCTCGCCCTCCAGGACGCGACGGGTGCAGGGGGCGCAGCCGACGGAGGCGTAGCCGTCCATCAGCAGTGGGTTGGTCAGTACGCCGTGCTCGGCTACGTAGGCGTCGACGTCGTCCTGGGTCCAGCGGGCGATGGGGGAGATCTTGACCTTCCGCCGCTTCTCGTCCCAGCCGACGACCGGGGTGTTCGCCCGGGTCGGGGACTCGTCGCGGCGCAGGCCGGTCGCCCAGGCCTGGTAGTTCGTCAGACCCTCTTCCAGGGGCTGGACTTTACGGAGCTTGCAGCACAGGTCGGGGTCGCGGTCGTGCAGCCTCGGACCGTACTGCGCGTCCTGCTCGGCTACCGTCCGACGCGGGGTCAGCGTGATGACGTTGACGTCCATCACGGCCTCGACCGCGTCGCGGGTGCCGATGGTCTCCGGGAAGTGGTAGCCGGTGTCGAGGAAGACGACGTCGACGCCCTTCCTGACCCGGGACGCGAGGTGCGCGACCACCGCGTCCTCCATCGAGGAGGTGACGCAGAACTCCGCGCCGAAGGTGTCCACCGCCCACTGGAGGATCTCCAGCGCGGAGGCGTCCTCCAGGTCGCGGCCCGCCTGCTCGGCGAGGGCCCTGAGGTCGTCCGCCGTCCGTTCCTGCCGAGTGGTCGTCATGTCCGGTCGTCCCCTTCGGCGTTGGAGTCGTGAAGACCTCGGGCCAGCAGCCCGAGGAACTTCAGCTGGAATGCGCGGTTGCACGCCGCGCACTCCCAGGCGCCGTGACCGGTCTCGTTCGGACGCAGGTCCTCGTCGCCGCAGTAGGGGCAGTAGAAGGGGGCGGCACGCTCGCTCACGAGAGGGCCTCCTCCGAGGCGCGCGCGGCCCAGGCGGCGAACCGCTCGCCGTCCGCGCGCTCGTCCTGGAACCGCTTCAGCACCCGCTCGATGTAGTCGGGCAGCTCCTGCGAGGTGACCTTCAGGCCGCGCACCTTGCGGCCGAACCCGGCCTCCAGGCCGAGCGCGCCGCCGAGGTGCACCTGGTAGCCCTCGACCTGCTCGCCGTCGGCGTCGACGACCAGCTGGCCCTTGAGACCGATGTCCGCGACCTGGATACGGGCGCAGGCGTTCGGGCAGCCGTTCAGGTTGATGGTGATCGGCTCGTCGAACTCCGGGATGCGGCGCTCCAGTTCGTCGATGAGCGAGGCGCCGCGCGCCTTGGTCTCGACGATGGCGAGCTTGCAGTACTCGATGCCGGTGCAGGCCATCGTGCCGCGCCGGAAGGAGGACGGCCGTGCGGTCAGGTCCAGCGCCTCCAGGCCCTCGACGAGCGCGTCGACCTGGTCCTCGGGCACGTCGAGGACGATCATCTTCTGCTCGACGGTGGTGCGCACCCGGCCCGAGCCGTGCGCCTCCGCGAGATCGGCGATCTTGGTGAGGGTGGCGCCGTCCACGCGGCCCACGCGCGGGGCGAAGCCGACGTAGAACAGGCCGTCCCGCTGCCGGTGCACGCCGACGTGGTCGCGCCACTGCTGCACCGGCTGCTCGGGGGCGGGCCCGTCGATCAGCTTGCGCCCGCCCAGGTACTCGTCCTCCAGCACCCGGCGGAACTTCTCCGCGCCCCAGTCGGCGACCAGGAACTTCAGCCGGGCGCGGTTGCGCAGCCGGCGGTAGCCGTAGTCGCGGAAGATGGAGATGACGCCCTCGTAGACGTCCGGAACCTCGTCCAGCGGCACCCACGCGCCGAGCCGGACGCCGAGCTTGGGGTTGGTCGACAGACCGCCGCCGACCCACAGGTCGAAGCCGGGGCCGTGCTCGGGGTGGTGCACGCCGACGAACGCGATGTCGTTGATCTCGTGCGCCACGTCCAGCAGCGGCGAGCCGGAGACGGCGGACTTGAACTTGCGGGGCAGGTTGGAGAAGTCCTTGTTGCCGATGATCCGGCGGTGGATCTCCTCGACGGCCGGGGTACCGTCGATGATCTCGTCCGCGGCGATACCGGCCACGGGCGAGCCGAGGATGACGCGGGGGGTGTCACCGCAGGCCTCGGTGGTGGACAGGCCGACCGCCTCCAGGCGGTTCCAGATCTCCGGCACGTCCTCGATCCGGATCCAGTGGTACTGGATGTTCTGCCGGTCGGTGATGTCGGCGGTACCGCGGGCGAACTCCTGCGAGATCTCGCCGATCACCCGCAGCTGCTGCGTGGTCAGCCGGCCTCCGTCGACGCGGACGCGCAGCATGAAGTACGAGTCGTCCAGCTCCTCCGGCGCCAGGACCGCGGTCTTGCCGCCGTCGATCCCGGGCTTGCGCTGGGTGTACAGCCCCCACCAACGCATGCGGCCGCGCAGGTCGTTGGGGTCGATCGAGTCGAACCCCCGCTTGGAGTAGATCGTCTCAATGCGTGTCCGCACATTGAGACCGTCGTCGTCCTTCTTGAACTGCTCGTTGCCGTTGAGCGGGGTGAAGTGCCCCGCGGCCCACTGACCCTCGCCGCGGTGACGGCTCACCTTGCGGCGGGGCGCTGCGGCAGCAGGATTCTGCGGGGTGGCGGCCATGGTTCTACGTCCTTCAAGACAGGCGGAAAGCGGCTCTGACCAGTGCGTACGGGCGCACGGAAGCGTTCTGTGCGCGGCTCTGCGCAGGGGAAGACCAAAGCGGGAAACTGCGGCTCTTCGGCTCGTCAGCCCGCCGGACAGATGGCGCTGGACATGCGGCCGAGGTCGACGTGCCGCCGACTCACCAAGGCAATTCCAGTTCCAGACATGACGGAAGCGTGTCACGGCGTTCTGGACACAGTCCAGCTTCGTCCGTCATGTGGACACCCTGGTCCCACATCGTGGGACCAGGGTGTCGTCGGTCACATGGTGCGCGCGCTGTCTTGTCAGCGCAGGTCAGGCGGGATAGGCGCCCGGCCAGGGGCCCGGCGAGGTCACCTGGGGCTGCTCCTCGACCTTGGTGTCGTACAGCTTGAAGCCCCGGCGCAGATAGTTGTCCATGGCGTGTTCGCCGTCCAGGCTGCACGTGTGCAGCCACACCCGCTTGGTCTCCGGCAGGCCCGGCCAGCGCTCGGCGAGGTCCCAGGCGCGGGCGGCGCCGTACGCCAGCAGGTGCCCGCCGATCCGGCGCCCGCGGAAGGCCTCGATCAGCCCGAAGTAGACGATCTCCACGACCCCGTCGTCCTGCGGCTCCAGCTCCACGTAACCGGCCGGGGTGCCGTGGTCGTAGGCGACCCAGGTCTCCACACCCGGGCGGTCCAGGTGCTCGCGCCAGCGCGCGTACGGCCAGCCGAGCCGGTCGATCCAGCGGATGTCCCCGCCCACCGACGCGTACAGGAAGCGGCTGAACTCCGGGGAGGGAACCTCCGCGCGCACGATCCGTACGTCGCCCTCGGGCGCGGAGGCGGGCAGGACGTCGGTCGGCGCGGTCTGCTCCAGGGACCAGGTGGTCACGGGGATGTTCGTCATACCGGACAGGGAATCATCTAGTCCAAGGATCTGTCGATCGAGGTCAGGGGCAGCGCGAACAGCATCCGGGCGGACTGGGACCAGACCTCGCCGGTCTCCTGCCAGTAGGACAGCGACTCCGTCCGCGGGCTCCAGCAGGTGCGTCCGCCCTCGGCTCCGCACCGGGTGGCCCGCGCGCCGTCGGTGTCCTGCCGCCACAGGCCGCCGGGCCCGTCGCCGTCGTCGGCCGCGCGGCTGAGGTACCAGTGCGCCCCGACCGACAGCACGCCCCGGACCTCGGAGATCTTCGTCCGGTAGGCCTCGGCCGGGTGTACGCGGCCCTTCGCGTCCGTGGCGAGGAGCCCCGAGCGCCCGGCGGCCGTGCTGAAGGAATAGCGCCACAGACGGGCCTGTCCCGCACCGTCGCCGGAGGTCCACTCCCCGGCCACCAGGCTGTCCGGAGTCGTGGAGCGGTCCAGCGAGACGGCGCCGGGGCGCGGGGTGCCGTCGGCGCGGCCGAGCCGGTAGGAGCCGACGGCCGGCAGCACGTACCGGCAGCCGTGCGCCGACCAGCCGCCCGGCACCCGGCCGACCGCCTCCGCCTCGACCGTGGCGCGCTGGACGCGGTTCATGTCGTAGACGTACAGCGCGGCCCGGTCGCCGTCGTCGGCGGTGACCAGCAGCTTGTCCTCGTACCAGACCATGCCGGAGACATGGGAGGCGAGCCCCCGGTAGTCACGCCCGCCGTCCACCGGGACGGCCAGGAGCACCCAGGTGTAGCTGAGGTGGTCGAGGTCGTCGGCGTCCACGAAGGCGACCCGGGCCAGCCCCCGCTCGCCGGCCGGGCCGGCGGGGTCCGTCCAACCGGAGAGGATCACCCGGTGCGCACCCCAGCGGCCGTCGTCGTCGGCGTCCCCGGAGGTGGTGACCGCGCCGGGCCGCCAGCCGTCGGTGTCCGCGGCGTTCCAGCAGTACGCGCGGGTGGCCGCCGGTGCGACGGGCAGTGCCTGCTTCTCGTCGGACGAGCAGTCGGCGGCGCCGCGCAGCGTGTGGTCGGCCCCGGCGAGGACGTCGGTGACGCCGACCGGCCGTCCCATTCCACCGGCGAGCCGGCCCAGGTCGCCGGGCGGCACCAGGTTCTCGGTCAGACGCAGCCGGGCCGTCTCGGCGGTCGAGGTGAGCGGCTTGAGCGCCCCGGGGTCGTCGGCGACCGTGGCCTGCGAGGCGCTGATCATGGTCGCCGCGGCGGTGAGCGCGAGGGCCGCGCCGGACAGGAACGCGCGCAGCGCCCGCCCTCGCCTGCGTCGACGGTGCCTGCCACGTTGCTTCATCAGACCTCCCGGGGTGGACCAACTGCGCCTGTCGCTCAGTACGTTGAGCGAGGAGCAGGTGGGGTGGCCCTTGCAGGGGATGCTACGACAGCCGGACACTGCCGGGGACGAAGACCTCGCAAATATGCGGAAGACACCTGCGGACGCGGCATATGCGGTATGGCTGGTCCACGCACGACCGCGCACGCACGACCACGCATGCCGGGCGCGGCCGCAGGGGGTGTCAGGTCAGGGCGGCCGACTCCCGGGCCTTCGCCACCGCCGGTGCGGTGGAGTGCGGCAGCAGGTCACGGGGGTCGTCGGGCAGCAGGACCTCCACGGCCGCGTCCTCACAGAAACGATACGGCCGATGCTCCAGGAACCCCCCGAAGTACCTGCGCACCCGTGACATCTCGGCCCGTACGGTCACCGTGCGGGCCGGGTCGCCGAACACGTCGGCGGCCAGGCCCGCGGCGCTGCGCCCCGAGCGGTTGACGGCCAGCAGATAGAGCAACTCGGCATGGCGGGGACTCAGTTCGTGGGTCCAGGAACCCGCGCTGCCGGACACCGTCACCTGCCAGCCGCGCGGCCGCCCCAGATCCAGCACGATCCGGGTGGCCGCCCGCGGCACCGGCTCCACGGCCGGCCGCACCAGCCAGCCGCCGGCCAGCGGCTCCACCGCGCTCAGCCCGAGTGCCGGCAGCCACCGGCGGCCCGCCGACAGCGACTTGGGCAGGGCGATCCGGTTCGTGTACGGCATCCCCGTCACGGCCGCGGTCCAGCCGTCCCGGTCCACCACCACCGCCTGGTCGCCGATCCGCGCCAGCACCGGCGCCGCCACCGCGCGCAGCTGCTCCAGCGAGTTCTGTTGCAGCTCGCGCAGCCGGGACTCGGCGAGCTTGGCCACCGCGTCGACCCAGGAGAGCGTGGCCGGATGCATCGTCTCCAGCGGGCCGCTGAGGTCCACCACCCCGAGGAGCCGGCCGTCCCGCGGATCGGAGATCGGCGCCCCCGTGCAGGTCCAGCTGGTCTGGCTGCGTACGAAGTGCTCGCCGGCGAACACCTGGACGGGACGGCGGACCACCGCCGGGGTGCCCACCCCGTTGGTGCCGACCACGTCCTCGCGCCAGTCCGCGCCGAGTTCGAACCCGAGTTCGTCGGCCTTGCGCAGCACCGGGGAGCAGCCCTCGCGCCACAGCACCCGGCCCTCCGCGTCGGCGATCACCATGATGTGCCGGGTGACGTCCGCGAACTGCAGCAGTCCCTCGCGCAGCACCGGAAGGACGTGCCGCAGCGGGGACTCCTCGCGGCGCCGCTGCACCTCGTCGGGGGCGAGCAGGCCCGATCTGAAGTCGCGCTCGGGGTCGACCCCGCTGCGCCGCATGCGCCGCCACGACTGTTCGATCACCGGGCGGGGAGCGATCGGCGCGCGCTTCCCGGCGAGAGCGGCCTCGCGGATGTCGTTGAGCAACCGCGCGGCACGCGGCGCGTCGACGGAGGCGAGTTGCGTCATGTTCTTCGGCGAGTACGCCACTGAGACCCCCGGGAAACTCCTATGACCACCGGGAAAGTCAAGCCTCGCGGCCGACGTTTTCCGGTCCTGTTCCGCCGGTTCGGGCGGTGCGTCACATCATGCCCCCCGGCGACGACGGAGGGACTGACTCCGGACACACCGGCCCGCAAGTTGCAACCCCCTGCAACCCTGGTGCACCTCCATGCTGTGTTCGAAACTTGACGCACGCCGTCCCGAGCGGCGTTCCTGGCCTCGCAGGGCCAACCTCGCGGGGGTGGTGCCGTGTCGGCGCAGCACCACCCCCGCGGTCATACGGTGTTGAACCCGCAGGTCAGCCCAGCGGCCGCGCGCGTTCCACCACCGCCGCCAGGTCCAGCGTGGACGGCAGGGTGCCGAAGGCCGCGCCCCAGTCGCCGCCCAGCCGGGAGGCACAGAACAGGTCGGCGACCTCGGACGGCGCGTACTGCACGAGCAGCGCCCCCTGGAGCACCAGCGCCAGCCGTTCGGCGAGCCGCCGGGCCCGGCCCTCGATGCCCTCCAGGTCGGCGAGCTCGGTCAGCAGGTCCTTGATCGCCCGGTCCAGCCGGTGGTCGGCGCCCCGCGCCCGCCCGACCTCCTGGAGATAGGCGTGCAGCGCCTGCGGTTCCCGGCGCAGTGCCCGCAGCACGTCCAGCGCCTGGATGTTGCCCGCGCCCTCCCAGACCGAGTTCAGCGGCGATTCGCGCACCAGCCGGGGCAGGCCCGACTCCTCGACGTAACCGTTGCCGCCCAGGCACTCGGCGGCCTCCACCGCCACCGGCGCGCACCGCTTGGTCACCCAGAACTTCGCCGCCGGCACCGCGATCCGCAACAGCGCCCGCTCCTGCTCGCCCCCGTCGTCCCAGGCGGCCGCCAGACGCAGCGCCAGCGTGGTCGCCGCCTCCGACTCCAGTGCGAGATCGGCCAGAACATTGCGCATCAGCGGTTTGTCCAGAAGCCGCCCGCCGAACGCCTCCCGGTGGGTGCAGTGGTGCACCGCCTGCGCCACGGCCTGCCGCATCAGCCCGGCCGAACCCAGCACACAGTCGAGCCGGGTGGCCGCGACCATCTCGATGATGGTGCGCACCCCCTGCCCCTCCGCGCCGACCCGGCGCGCCCAGGTCCCGTCGAACTCGACCTCGGAGGAGGCGTTCGACCGGTTGCCCAGCTTGTCCTTGAGCCGCTGGAGCAGGAACACGTTGCGGGTGCCGTCCGCCAGCACCCGCGGCACGAGAAAGCAGGTCAGGCCCTCGGGAGCCTGCGCCAGGACCAGGAACCCGTCCGACATCGGCGCCGAGCAGAACCACTTGTGCCCGGTCAGCGCATAGGTGCCGGCCTCGGCGAGCGGCACCGCGGCCGTCGTGTTGGCCCGTACGTCACTGCCGCCCTGCTTCTCGGTCATACCCATCCCGAACAGCGCCCCCGCCTTCTGTCCGGCGGGCCGCAGTGTCCGGTCGTACAGCGTGGACGTCAGCCGCGGCTCCCACTCGGCGGCGAGGGCCGGGTCGTGGCGCAGGGCCGGGACGGCCGCGTGCGTCATCGACAGCGGGCAGCCGGTCCCGGCGTCGACCTGCGTCCACACCATGAATCCGGCCGCCCGCCGCACATGACCGCCCGGCCGCGTCCAGGCCCCGGTGAGGCCCGCCGCGACGCCCTTGCCGAGCAGCCGGTGCCAGGCCGGGTGGAAGTCGACCTCGTCGATCCGGTTGCCGTAGCGGTCGTGGGTGCGCAGCCGCGGCGGGTTCGTGTCGGCCTGCACCCCCCACTCCTGCACCTGCGCCGAACCGGCGGACCGGCCCAGCGAAGCGAGTTCGTCGCGTGCCTCGTCGAGCACCGCCGGGTCGACATGCCGTTCGACCGCCTCGGCCAGCGCCCGGTCGGCCGAGTAGACGTCGTACCCGGTCAGGGGCGGGGGCTGATTGGTCACGGAGTGCGTCCTGCCTGCCATACCCCGGAACCTACCGCCCGCCCCGCCGGCCCCGCCCGCCGAGACACGACGGTCCGGGCCGGGCAGGCAGGGCGGGCGGCGGTCGGGGTC
>NZ_VJZD01000144.1 GCF_009377175.1 Streptomyces adustus | reverse complement strand
AGCGTCAGATGGGTATAAGAGACAGGTACCGGTGCTGGTCGGAGGCGGAGGACAGCCGGCTGCCGCGCTTCCCGGCACCGGAGATCAAGGTGGCCGACCTGACCGCGTTCGCCCTCCAGGCCGCCTGCTGGGGAGATCCGGAGGCGTCCGGGCTGGCGCTGCTGGATCCGCCGCCGGGCGGGGCGATGGCGGCGGCGCGGTCCGTGCTGACGGCGATCGGCGCGGTCGACGCGGCCGGCCGGGCCACTCCGCGCGGGGTCCGCATGGCACGGCTGGGGCTGCATCCCCGGCTGGGGCGGGCGCTGCTGGACGCGGCGGCGTCGATCGGCGCGGAGCGGGCGGCCGAGGTGGTGGCACTGCTCGGCGAGGAGCCGCCGCGGGAGTACGGGGACGACCTCGCGGCGGCCCTGCGGGCGGCCCGGCGCGGGGGTGACGCGTACGCGGCCCGATGGCGAGCGGAGACCCGACGCCTGCGCGCCGCCGCCGCGGGGGCGGCCGATCCGGGTGCGAGGTCCCTGGACCCGGCCGCGGGGTCCCCGGATCCGACGACCGGATCCCTCGATCCCACGGCTGGATCCCTCGATCCCATCGCCGGGTCCCCGAATCCGACGGCCGGATCCCGGGATGCCGCCGCAGGGTCCGCGGGCACCACGACCGGTGCCGTCGGTGCCGTTGCCGGTGCTGCGGGCGCCAGGACCGGTGCCGCCCGTGCCGTCGGCTCCGTGGGCGGTGTCGTGTCGGGGGGTGAGGAGGAGCGGCTGGTGGGGCTGGTCGTCGCGCTCGCCTTTCCCGAGCGTGTCGCCCGGGCGCGCGGCGGCTCCTTGCTGATGGCCTCCGGGACCCGGGCGGAGCTCCGTGAGGGCTCGGGGTTGCGCGGGGCGTCCTGGCTCGCGGTCGCGGTCGCGGACCGGCCGCTCGGCCAGGGGCACGCGCGGGTGCAGTTCGCGGCCGTGGTGGACGAGGACGTGGCCCGGCTGGCGGCGGCGCCGCTGCTCTCCTGCGGCCAGGAGGTGCGCTGGGCCGACGGCGACGTGGTCGCCCGGCGGGTGGAGCGGCTGGGTGCCGTGGAACTCACGGTGCGCCCGCTGACCGACCCGGACCCCGGCCTCGTACGGAAAGCGCTGGTCGAGGGGTTGCGGCAGGAAGGGTTCGGGCTGCTGCGGTGGACGCAGGAGGCGGAGTCGCTGCGTCGGCGGCTCGCCTTTCTCCGGCTGCACCTCGGTGACCCCTGGCCCGCCGTCGACGACGAGGCGCTGCACGCGCGCGTGGACGACTGGCTGGAGCCGGAGCTCGGCCGGGCGCGCCGGCGCGCGGACCTGGCGCGGATCGACGCGCGGGAGGCGCTCGGCCGGCTGCTGCCCTGGGCGTCCGGGGACGCCGCCCGCCTCGACGAACTGGCCCCCGAGCGGATCACCGTGCCCAGCGGGTCCGGCGTCCGGATCGACTACGGGGATCCGCAGCAGCCCGTGCTCGCGGTGAAGTTGCAGGAGATGTTCGGCCTCCAGCGGTCGCCGGCCGTCGCGGGGGTGCCGCTGCTCGTGCACCTGCTCTCCCCCGCGGGCCGGCCCGCCGCCGTCACCGCCGACCTCGCCTCCTTCTGGAAGGTCGGCTACAAGGGCGTACGGGCCGAGCTGCGCGGTCGCTATCCGAAGCATCCGTGGCCCGAGGACCCCGCCACCGCGGAGCCGACCCGGCACACCAACGCCCGGCTCAGGCGGTGACCGGTTCGGGGTCCGCGGCGGGCGCCGGTGCCGGACCGGCGGGGCGGCGGCCGCGCGCCTCCAGCCAGAGGGCGAGGGCCAGCAGCAGCGCGGCCAGGGCCAGGAAGCCCCAGGGCAGGTAGGAGGTCAGCAGCAGGACCAGGGTGCGGTTGGACTTGACCAGGGCGACCGTGTGCTCGATGTAGTCCTCGCGCATCTTCACGTGCCCCGCGAACGCGGTGACCTTCGCGCGGCCGCCGAGCAGGGTGCCGCCGCGCAGTTCCTCCCGGTGGATCTCCTCGCCGTAGACGGGGGCGCCGGTGACGGGTTCGACCCAGAACCTGCGGACCGTGGTGTACCAGCGGGTGGTGCCGGTCCCGGCGACGGACTCGGGCGTGACGCCCTCGACGGGCATGACCTTGGGAAACGCGACCCTGGTCCAGGGGACGGTCTGCTCGAAGTAGTAGACCTTCAGGCCGCGGAAGGTCCGGGTGCCCCGGTAGTGGATGGGCGCCGAGGTGCGGGCCTGCGCGTCGAAGTACTCGTAGTCCCGTTTCTCCGTCAGGAAGGGCCACTTGAACTCGATGCCCTGCCGTCGCACCGGATCGCCGTCGACCGCCTCGCCGGTGGCGTGGACGGGTTCCTGGGTGTGGGCGTCGAAGATGTAGCGCTCGGACACCTTGGAGACCATCTTGCCGTCGGGGCCCTGGACGTAGGAGAGGCCGTCCCAGACCACGACGTCCCGGCCGGCGGTCTTCTCGATCCGGTCCGACTCCTCCACGTTGCCCTTGAGGGTCTGCACGATGGTGACCTTGGAGACCTTGCGGGCCTGCATGGTGCCGTAGTCGAGGAGGGTGGCGTCCTTCGCCTCCAGGACCATGTCCTGGTACTGGTTCGCGGGGATCTTGGCCAGGCGCGGGAAGGCGTACCAGCGCAGCAACGGGGACAGCGCCGCGAAGAACACGGCGAGGGCGAGCAGGACCAGGCCGGCCTTGCGACGCATCTCGGCCTCCCTCCCGGGTGGGAACGGCTTCGGGCTTTCCTCGGACGGTGTTCGGTGGACGGCTTTCGGCAGGCGGCTGTTCGCGGACGGTCACGGATGTGCGGGGACCGTCGTCAGCAACGGTTCGGGGGACGTGCGGCCGGCCGGTGAGCCCAGCGCGGTGAGGGTGAGGACCAGGGCGAACGCGAGGGCGAGACCGGTCGCGGCGGCGATCAGGGCGCGCATACGGATCCTCCCGACGGACTGGAACTGACACCACATCAGATCGGGCACCGTAGCAACGGCCGCGCGAGATGAGAACACGTCGGGCGCACACGACGAAGGCGCCCCGCCGCCGAAGCGGTGGGACGCCCTGTCTCGCACCGGTCGGAAGGCCGACCGGTCGGGCCGGTCAGGCCGAGGGAGTCGCGGAGGCGGACGCGGAGGCGGTCGCCGAGGCGGACTCGGTGGGACTGGGGGTCGGGTCGGGCGTCGGGGCCGCCGTGACCGTCAGTTCGACGGTCAGCGTCGCCCCGCCGGTGGTGGTGATGCGCAGCAGGTAGGTGCCGGCGGTGTCGTCCGCGTACAGCTTGGGCAGCTTCAGCAGGCCGTTCGCGTCGGTCTCCAGGCCCGTCAGGGTGCGCACGGCGTTGCCGTTCGCGTCCTTGAAGTAGGGGCCCTTGTCGTTCTCGGTCGTGTCGCCCGCCGACCCGACGAGCATGGCGGTGGCCGCGACCTTGTCCGCGACGGCCCCGCCGTTGGTGGCCTTCACCTCGACCTGGTCCGCGAACTCCCCGCCCGCGGTGCAGCTCAGCGCGGTGTCACTGGTGCGGGTGAGCGTGTCGGCGGCGCGGGCGGTGACGGTGGCCGCGTGGTCGACGGCGGAGACCGTGCGGCCCACGACGACGGCCCGGACGGTGAAGCCGCCGGTCTTCTCGCCCGCCTGGAGCACCGGTGCCACCGCGACGCCCGTGGTGTCGGTGGCGACGGTCGCCACGCTCTCGCCTCCGGTGAAGGTGGCGTCGGTGTCGCCGACGACGGTGAAGCGGACGCGCACCTTGCCGACGCCCTTGCCCGCCTTGGTCTCGGCGCGCGCGCTGATCTTCCCGTCGAACGCCTGGCCCGCCGTCGCGGTGAGCGTCTGCGTACCCACGTCCTTCAGGTGGTCCACCGTGTCGGTGGGCGTCGGGGCCGGGGTGCTCGGCGTCGACGGCTTCGGGCTCTGGGGGGTCGGCGCGGACGGCGTGGGCGTCGTCGGCGCGGACGGGGAGGTGGTGGGGCCCGACGTGTGCCGGCCGTCGCTGCGGTTGGCGGGCAGGGTGCCGGTGCCGTCCGGGATCTCGTGGGTGCCCTTGCGGTAGTACTCCAGCCACGACAGGACCGTGTTGAGGTAGTCCTGCGAGTAGTTGTAGCTGAGGATCGCGCGGTTGAGGTCGGCCTGGGTGGACAGGTCCCAGCCGTTGCGGCACAGGTAGTGGCCCGCGGCGAGGGCGGCGTCGTAGACGTTGTTGGGGTCCTTGACGCCGTCACCGTTGCCGTCGCGGCCCGCCCACGCCCAGGTGGACGGAATGAACTGCATGGGGCCCACGGCCCGGTCGACGGTGGTGTCGCCGTCGTAGGCGCCGTTGTCGGTGTCCTGGATGAGCGCGAAGCCGTTGCCGTCCAGCTTCGGGCCCAGGATGGGGCTGAGGGTGGTGCCGTTCGCGTCGACGTTGCCGCCGCGAGCCTGGCCCGACTCGACCTTGCCGATGGCGGCGAGGAGTTCCCAGGGCAGGTTGCAGCCGGCCTTGGAGGCCGCCAGCTCGGCCGCGGCCTTCTTGTAGGCGTCCAGGACGGTGGCCGGTATGCCCGCCTCGACCGGTCCCGTCGCGACGGGACCGGCGCTCGCGCCCGGCGTCGGGGTCGGGGTCGCGGGGTTCGGGCTGTTCAGCGGCGGCAGATCGGTGTAGTAGGGCGAGTTGCCGGTGGCGGCGCCGTCGTCGGCGGCCGCCTCGGGCGTGGCCTGCGCGTCGGCGGCCGTCTGCCTGCCCTGGGTGTCGACCGTCACTCCCGGCGCCTGAGAGGCGGAGAGAGCCGCGACCGCGGCCGCCGCCACGGTGGTGGCGAGGGCCCCCTTGCGAAGACGCCTGCCGAATTGCGCCGCCATAGAGTGAATCCCTCCCATGGACGCCGAGTGCGCCCGACCGACTTCCGTCTGCTGTCCCGCTCTGGTGTGACGGTCCTGCCGCCCCGGGGGTTGCCCTCCCGGGTGTGTGACCCAGGCGACCCTACGACAACTTGCTTTGCACGGGCACCTGTTCGCGCCCGATATTCACCAGTTGGCCAAGTCCGGTTATCCGAGGCGAGCGTCACGCATACTGGACGACAAATGATCATCAGGTCGGCCGTTCGACCAATGCCCTGCACAGGAGGCCGAGTTGCCGTTCACCCTGAGCCACGCGGCGGCCGTGCTGCCCGGTTTGCGCACCGACGGCTCCGGCCGGGGGCCACTGGTTCCCGCGGTCCTCGTGGCCGGATCCTTCGCACCCGACATGACCTATTACGCGGCAAGTGTCGTGCCGGGGGCCATGGAGTTCGGCGACATCACGCACTCCTTCCCTGGCGTCTTCACGGTCGACGTGCTCGTCGCCTGGGCGCTGGTGGGCCTGTGGTCGCTGCTGCGGGAGCCGCTGGTGGCGCTGCTGCCGCGGGCCCGGCAGGGACGGTGGGCGGCGCTGCTGCACTGCGGGGCGCCGCGGGCGCGGGTGCGGGCCCGCACGGCGGCGCGGTGGTACCTGTCGGCGGCGCTCGGCGCGCTGACGCATGTCGTGTGGGACGCGTTCACGCACCACGACCGCTGGGGTACGCGGCTGATCCCGGTGCTGGGCCGCGAGGTGGCGGGCCGGCCGGTGTACTGGTTCGCGCAGTACGGCAGCTCGGCCGTGGCCGCGGTGGTGATCGCCGCGTTCGTGCTGATCGCGCTGCGCCGCACGCCGGCGGACCCGACGGCGGGCCGTCCGGCCGGCGGTCCGGCGGGCGCCGGGGTGGTGCGGACGGCGGGTGGCTCCTCGGGCGTGCCCGCCCTCTCGGTACGGGACCGCTGGTGGGCGGTCTCGGTGATCGGCGGCTGCGTGCTGGCCGGGGCGGTGCAGCGGGTGTCGCGGTGGTGGGTGTCCTGGGACACCTCGCTCAGCCCGTGGGAGCTGATCCCGACGCTGTGCTTCGGCGTGGGCGCGGGACTCGTGCCGGGACTGCTGCTGTACGCCGTCGGCGTGCGCGTGTGGCGTCCGGCGCCCGGGGCCGCCGCCGGACACAGGGAGGGCGTGGAGGGTGTCGGCGTCGGTCGGGGCCGTTCCTAGCTCTCGGGCCGCCGGAGCCCGACGGGCGCCGCGACGAACACGGTGACGGTCCCGGTGGCGCGCGGCTTTCGGGGAAGCCGGGCGAGGAGCAGGTACAGGTAGGCCAGGCCGGTGTCGGCCCACAGGCGCCAGGCGGGTGTCTCACGGGGGTCCGCGGCGTACCGTCCCCCGCGGGTGAGCCGGCGCAGGAGCCCGGCCGCCGACCGGCGTGCGGCCATGGCCGTCGTGGCGGGGACGCGGAGGGCCCCCGCCCCGGCCGCGAAGGCCGGGAGCCCGGCGCCGGTCACAGCTCTGCCCTTGCCGTCGGACCGCGCCGACGACCGTCCCTGGGGACGGGCCCGGTCGGGTCCCGTCCGGCGGTGGAGCATCCGTATACCCATGCCCGCATCCTTACGGTCGCGGGCCCCCACGGGCGTTCTCGCGAGGGCCACGCGAGTGACGGGTTGCTGCGGAAGAACGTCCCCCCGCCGACCCGCCCGCACTCCGCACGGGGACGCGAGGCACCACGGGGCACCACGCGCGCGGGCCCAGGGCCCGCGGGCGAACCGGCAGGCGGGCCAGGACCGCGAGGGCGAACCGCCGGGCCAGGCCGGGCCCGGACGGCGAATCGCCGGGCCAGGGCGGCACCGCGGGGCCAACCCGGGGCCCGGCCGAACCCGGGCCCGGGCGACACCGCAGGACGAAGCGCCGAACCAGGCCGGGACCGCAGCACGAAGCGCCGGGCCCGGACCGGGACCGCGGGGCGGACCCGGGCTCGGGCGGAGCGTTCAGTGCGCGGCTGACTCCCAATCCGGCCCCACACCCACCGACACGTCCAGCGGGGCGCGCAGCTCGACCGCGCCCGCCATCTCGCGGCGGACGATCTCCTCGGTCGCCGCCCGCTCACCGGGGGCGATCTCCAGGACGATTTCGTCATGGACCTGGAGCAGCATCCGGGAGGTGAGGTCCGCCGCCCGCAGCGCCCGGTCCACGTTCAGCATGGCGATCTTTACGATGTCCGCCGCCGTGCCCTGGATGGGGGCGTTGAGGGCCATGCGCTCCGCCGTCTCGCGGCGCTGCCGGTTGTCGCTGTTGAGGTCGGGCAGATGACGGCGGCGGCCGAAGAGGGTCTCGGTGTAGCCCGTCGAACGTGCCTCGTCCACGACCCGGCGCAGATAGTCCCGTACGCCGCCGAAACGCTCGAAGTAGGTGTCCATGAGCGCGCGGGCCTCGCCCGCCTCGATGTTCAGCTGCTGGGAGAGACCGAACGCCGACAGGCCGTACGCCAGGCCGTACGACATCGCCTTGATCTTGCGGCGCATCTCCGCGTCGACGGCGGAGCGCTCGACGGAGAAGACCTGCGAGGCGACCGTGGTGTGCAGGTCCTCGCCCGAGGTGAACGCCTCGATCAGGCCCTCGTCCTCGGACAGGTGGGCCATCACCCGCAGTTCGATCTGGCTGTAGTCCGCCGTCATCAGCGACTCGAAGCCCTCGCCGACGACGAAGCCGCGCCGGATCGCCCGGCCCTCGTCGGTGCGGACCGGGATGTTCTGGAGGTTGGGGTCCGTGGACGACAGCCGCCCGGTCGCCGCCACCGTCTGGTTGAAGGTGGTGTGGATACGGCCGTCGCCCGCGACCGTCTTGATCAGGCCCTCGACGGTGACGCGCAGCTTCGCCTGCTCACGGTGGCGGAGCATGATGACCGGCAGCTCGTTGTCGGTCTGGCCGGCCAGCCAGGCGAGCGCGTCCGCGTCCGTGGTGTAGCCGGTCTTCGTCTTCTTGGTCTTGGGCAGGGCGAGCTCGCCGAAGAGGACCTCCTGGAGCTGCTTGGGCGAGCCCAGGTTGAACTCGTGTCCGGCCGCGGCGTGCGCCTCCTTCACGGCCTGCTGCACCGCGCCCGCGAACATCTGCTCCATGGCCTCCAGATGGGCCCGGTCCGCCGCGATGCCGTGCCGCTCCATCCGCGCGAGCAGCGCCGAGGTGGGCAGTTCCATGTCCCGCAGCAGCTCCGCGGCACCGGCCTCCGCCAGCCGGCTCTCGAACGCCTCCCCCAGGTCGAGGATCGCGCGGGCCTGCACCATCAGTGCCTCGGCCTCGGCTCCGTCGTCCGCCCCGAAGGCCAGCTGCCCGTCGGCCGCGGCGGCCGGGGCCAGCTCCCGCCCCAGGTACTCCAGGGACAGCGCGTCCAGGTCGAAGGAGCGCCGGCCGGGCTTGACGAGATAGGCGGCCAGCGCGGTGTCCATGCGCACCCCGGCGACGCTCCAGCCGTGCTCGGCGAGGACCCGCATGGCGCGCTTGGCGTTGTGCAGGACCTTCGGCGCGTCCGCGTCGGCCAGCCAGGCCGCGAAGGCGTTGTCGTCGGCCTCGTCCAGCTCGGACGGGTCGAACCAGGCGGCCGTACCGCCGCCCGCGGCGAGCGCGACCTCGGAGACCGAGCCGCTGCCCAGCGCCCAGGTGTCGACCATGGCGACACCGAGGACCTCACCGGCGTGCCCGGCCAGCCAGCCGGTCAGCTCGCCGGTGCCGAGCACCGTGCCGTCCAGCTCGACGCCCTCCGTGACCACCGTGGTCGACTCGGCCTCCTCCGCGCCGGGGTCGACGGCGAGCAGCCGCTCGCGCAGCGAGGGGTTACGGATCTCCAGGGTGTCCAGGATCATCGCCATGGTCTTGCGGTCGTACGGCGCGCGCTCCAGGTCGGCGACCGTCTTCGGCAGCTCGACGTCACGCACCATCTCGGTCAGCCGGCGGTTGAGCTTGACCGCTTCCAGGTGGTCGCGCAGGTTCTGCCCGGCCTTGCCCTTGACCTCGTCGACCCGCTCGACCAGCTCCGCGAACGAGCCGAACTGGTTGATCCACTTCGCGGCCGTCTTCTCGCCGACACCGGGGATGCCCGGCAGGTTGTCGGACGGGTCGCCGCGCAGGGCCGCGAAGTCGGGGTACTGCGCGGGCGTCAGCCCGTACTTCTCGAAAACCTTCTCCGGGGTGAACCGGGTCAGCTCGGAGACACCCTTCGTCGGGTACAGCACCGTCGTGTGCTCGGAGACCAGCTGGAAGGAGTCGCGGTCACCGGTGACGATCAGCACCTCGAAGCCCGCGGCCTCGGCCTGCGTGGCGAGTGTGGCGATGACGTCGTCCGCCTCGAAGCCGTCGACCGCGAACCGGGAGACGTGCATCGAGTCGAGCAGCTCGCCGATCAGCTCGACCTGGCCCTTGAACTCGTCCGGGGTCTTGGAGCGGTTCGCCTTGTACTCCGTGAACTCCTCGGAGCGCCAGGTCTTGCGGGAGACGTCGAAGGCCACCGCGAAGTGCGTGGGCGCCTCGTCGCGCAGCGTGTTCGCCAGCATCGACGCGAAGCCGTAGATCGCGTTCGTCGGCTGGCCCGTCGCGGTCGTGAAATTCTCCGCGGGCAGCGCGAAGAACGCGCGGTAGGCCAGCGAGTGCCCGTCCATGAGCATCAGGCGCGGGCGGCTCTCGCCGGAGGTGTCGTCGGTCGTCTTCGCTGCTGAATCTGCCACGTCCCCGATCCTGCCACGCCACACCGACAGTCGGCTCCGCCCAGCCCACTCACGCCCGCGCCCGGCCGTCCCGCGGGCGGCGGCGGGACGGGACACGGGTGGCGCGGGCCGCACACGGCAGGCGCACCCGCGGTCGCGCAACCATTGCTCCCACTTCCCCGTACGACCGGCCTCGATCGTTGTCGGTGTCGCGTGCGAGGATCCAGGAGGTCGAGGTCCCGGGCCCGTCACAGGGCAGACGACGGCACGACCCGGGAGACGCAGCACACACGGAAGAAGGAGAGCTCGCGATGGCAACGAAGCCGCCGAAGGCCGATCCGGTCCAGGACGCGCCGAAGGTCGCCGAGCCGAAGCACGCGGCCGCCGGGCTGCCGGCCGTCGGGCACTCCCTGCGCATCGCCCAACAGCAGATGGGCGTCAGGCGCACCGCGCTGACCCTGCTGCGCGTCAACCAGAAGGACGGCTTCGACTGTCCCGGCTGCGCCTGGCCCGAGCCGGAGCACCGGCACACGGCGGAATTCTGCGAGAACGGCGCCAAGGCGGTCGCCGAGGAAGCCACCCTGCGCCGGGTCACCCCCGAGTTCTTCGCCGCCCACTCCGTCCAGGACCTCGGCGCACGCAGCGGCTACTGGCTCGGCCAGCAGGGGCGGCTCACCCACCCCATGTACCTCCCCGAGGGCGCCGACCACTACGAGCCGGTCACCTGGGAGCGCGCCTTCGACATCGTCGCCGACGAGATCGCCGCCCTCGGCTCCCCCGACGAGGCCCTCTTCTACACCTCGGGCCGCACCAGCAACGAGGCCGCGTTCCTCTACCAGCTCTTCGCCCGCGAACTGGGCACCAACAACCTGCCCGACTGCTCGAACATGTGCCACGAGTCGTCGGGCTCGGCCCTGACCGAGACGATCGGCATCGGCAAGGGCAGCGTCCTGCTGGACGACCTCTACCAGGCCGACCTGATCATCGTCGCCGGCCAGAACCCCGGCACCAACCACCCGCGGATGCTCTCCGCGCTGGAGAAGGCCAAGGCGAACGGCGCGCGGATCATCAGCGTCAACCCGCTGCCCGAAGCGGGCCTGGAGCGCTTCAAGAACCCGCAGACCCCGCAGGGCATGCTCAAGGGCGCCGCCCTCAACGACCTCTTCCTCCAGATCCGCATCGGCGGAGACCAGGCCCTCTTCCGCCTCCTCAACCGGCTCGTCCTGGAGACCGAGGGCGCCGTCGACCAGGCGTTCGTCGACGAGCACACCCACGGCTTCGAGGAGTTCGCCGCGGCCGCCCGCGCCGCCGACTGGGACGAGACCCTCACCGCGACCGGCCTCACCCGCGAGGAGATAGACGAAGCCCTGCGCATGGTGCTCGCCTCGAAGCGCACCATCGTCTGCTGGGCCATGGGCCTCACCCAGCACAAGCACTCCGTGCCGACCATCCGCGAGGTCGTCAACTTCCTGCTGCTGCGCGGCAACATCGGCCGCCCCGGCGCGGGCGTCTGCCCGGTGCGCGGCCACTCCAACGTGCAGGGCGACCGCACCATGGGCATCTTCGAGCGGCCCGCCCCCGCCTTCCTGGACGCGCTGGAGAAGGAGTTCGGCTTCGCCCCGCCGCGCGAGCACGGCTACGACGTCGTCCAGGCCATCCGCGCACTGCGCGACGGCGAGGCGAAGGTCTTCTTCGCCATGGGCGGCAACTTCGTCTCCGCGTCGCCCGACACCGACGTCACCGAGGCGGCCATGCGGCGCGCCCGGCTGACCGTGCACGTCTCGACGAAGCTCAACCGCTCGCACGTCGTCACCGGCGCGCGCGCCCTGATCCTGCCGACCCTGGGCCGCACCGAGCGCGACGTCCAGGCCGGCGGCGAGCAGTTCGTGACGGTCGAGGACTCCATGGGCATGGTGCACGCCTCCCGCGGCCGGCTGGCGCCCGCCGGCGCCCACCTGCTGTCCGAACCGGCCATCGTGTGCCGGCTGGCCCGCCGGGTGCTCGGCACCGACAGCAAGGTCCCGTGGGAGGACTTCGAGAAGGACTACGCGACCGTCCGCGACCGCATCGCGCGCGTGATCCCCGGCTTCGAGGACTTCAACGCGCGCATCGCCCGCCCCGAGGGCTTCACCCTGCCGCACGCGCCGCGCGACGAGCGCCGCTTCCCGACGGCCACCGGCAAGGCGAACTTCACCGCCGCGCCGGTCGAGTTCCCCGCCCTGCCCGAGGGCCGGCTGCTGCTCCAGACCCTGCGCTCGCACGACCAGTACAACACCACGATCTACGGTCTCGACGACCGCTACCGGGGCATCACCAACGGCCGCCGGGTGGTGCTGGTCAACTCCGAGGACGCGCGCACGCTGGGCGTCGCCGAGGGCTCGTACGTCGACCTGGTGAGCGAATGGAAGGACGGCGTGGAGCGCCGGGCGCCCGGCTTCCGGGTGGTGCTCTATCCGACCGCGCGCGGCTGCGCGGCCGCCTACTACCCGGAGACGAACGTGCTGGTCCCGCTGGACGCCACCGCCGACACCAGCAACACCCCGGCCAGCAAGTCCGTCGTGGTGCGTCTGGAACAATCGGCAACCGACTGAGCGTTTGCTCAGCCGACAGCGCCGTACGGAGATCCGAACGGGACACCGGGAGGAACACCGGACGGACCGCCGTACCGATCCCGACGAACGGAGCCGGCCCCATGGGCGAGCAGCAGCAAGTGAAGTTCCCGCAGGAGGTCATCGACGAGTACGCCGCGCTCGGTGTCGACCTGCCCGCCCTGTTCTCCGCCGGTCACCTCGGCACCCGGATGGGCGTGCAGATCCTGGAGGCGTCCGCGGACCGCGTCGTCGGCACCATGCCGGTCGAGGGCAACACCCAGCCCTACGGTCTGCTGCACGGCGGCGCCTCGGCCGTCCTCGCGGAGACCCTCGGCTCGGTCGGCTCCATGCTGCACGGCGGCAGCAGCAAGATCGCCGTCGGCGTCGACCTCAACTGCACGCATCACCGCGGAGCCCGCTCCGGCCTGGTGACCGGGGTCGCCACACCGGTGCACCGCGGGCGCTCCACGGCGACGTACGAGATCGTGATCAGCGACGAGGAGGGCCGGCGCGTGTGCACGGCCCGGCTGACCTGTCTGCTGCGGGACGTGAACCCGGGCGACGCGGCCCCCGCGCAGCCGGCGGGCTGACCCCGCACAGCACAGACCCCGCAGCGCGGGTCTCGAAGCGCAGGCCCCGCAGCGCGGGTCCCGCAGCGCAGGCCCCGCGGCGCGGCTCTCGCGGCGCGGGGGCGTGCGCCCGGCGGCGCGGGGCCGTCGCCTCCGCGGCACGGGGCCGTCGCCTCCGCGGCGCGAGGCCGTTGCCCCCTGGGCGCCGGGCGCCCTAGCGTCGGGGCATGGCAACGGGAGGGCCCCACCGCGGCACGGCAGCACGCCTGCCGCGCCGTCGGCCGAGCCGTCGCCCCGCCCTCTCCCCCGCGTCCGCTCTCGCCGTCGGACTCGCGCTCCTGACGGGCATGTCGACCACCGGCTGCGACAGCGGCTCCCCCGCCACCGGCCGCGCACACGGCCCATCAGGCCCGCCGTCCGCGTCCCGCGCAGCCGGAACATCGGGCACGTCCGGTGGCGCCGCGGGGTCCGGTTCCCCGGCGCCCTCGGTCACCGCGCCCGAGGAGCTGTGCACCCGTCTCGTCGCCCACTGGGCCCGCCAGGTCCTGGACACCCCTACCTACGGTGACTATCAGTCCATGGGGCTGTCCAACGGCCAGTACGAGATCCTGCGCGCCGTCGTGGCCGCCGCGCGGGCCGAGAGGAAACGTCAAGGTGTCACCGCGGCAGTCGAGTTGATCGACCGTCAGGCAGGCAGGGCCTGCGCCGACCGGTACCGCTCCGGCGAACCGGGCAAGGACCCCTGGCGGTGAGCGGCGCCGGTCCCGCCGAGCCCGGAGAGGGCACCCCGCGCACAGGACGAACTCCCCGAACTCCCCCCACAGGTACATACGGCCGGTTCCTTACGAGCCACCCGGGCAGGCCTGAGCCGCCGTCAGAGCCGCCACCGGGCCGCACGCGCAGCCCCGTCGGCCACCGGCCCGCACGCGCTACCCCGCCGGCCGCCGGTCCGCCCGGTGACAGCGGCCGCCCCCACGGGCCCCTGCCCACACAGCGTCAACACTCGTACCCGTACAGCGTCAACACCCGTACCCCGCAAGGACGTTCCCCGCACCGCCGTTCCCCGACCGGACGGTGGCGGCGAGGCCCGGCCCGACCCGCACGCCCCACCGCCCGGGGCACCGTCGCACGGCTTCGGCCGACAGGTGCTCCCGCAGGTCGAGTCCCGGCCGCCGGCCACCGCGCCCCGGCCGGCCCGGCCCGGCGCAGGACTCCTAACAGCGCCAGCCGAACAGACACTTTTCCGGACAAAAACCGGTTCAGCTCGCAAGATCGCCATCAGCATGCATGTCACGGAATGCGGAAATGCGCCAAGAAACGCCGATCCATCTTTCCTCGCCGTAACTCTACGTAATGCGCGCGCAATACAGGTTCCAGGTTTAGCGCGGGCCCCGCGCTATCCGCGCGGCTCCCCCAAAGCCCTGCAAGTAGCCTGCGGCAACGATTTACGTCATTACCAAAACGCCTGAAGCACCTGGCCACTTCGAGGGCCATCCTGCAGGTTCTCACTATGCGGACAGGGCGAATCGGCCTGAATTCCACTGTTCCCCCCGCTCGGCACCGCTCTGCATTACCTCGTGTCATAACAAGAGCGTCACAGCCTTCGTCAGACCCTCCTCGACATTCCCTCCGCGCGCTTAGAGTCACGGCCAGTCACCGCGGCTGGAAACTCACTCCGGCCAGCGCTCGACTCGGCCTCTTCCAGGGGGGAGGGCCGCCCAGGGAAAGGACAAGAACGTGCGTCAACGTTCGCTCATCGCCATCACCGCCGCGCTGTCCGCGGGAGCACTCACCCTCACCGCCTGCGGTTCGCGTGACAGCGGCGACAAGAGCTCCGACAGCGGCGGCACCGTCGTCACCATCGGCGTGGACGCCCCGCTCACCGGCGACCTGTCCGCGCTGGGCCTCGGCATCAAGAACTCCGTCGACCTCGCCGCCAAGACGGCCAACAAGAAGAAGTACGTCGACGGCGTCACCTTCAAGGTCGTCGCCAAGGACGACCAGGCGCAGCCGTCCTCCGGTCAGCAGAACGCCACCGCGCTCGTCGCCGACAAGAGCGTCATCGGCGTCGTCGGCCCGCTGAACTCCTCCGTCGCCGAGTCGATGCAGAAGGTCTTCGACGACGCCAAGCTGGTCGAGGTCTCCCCGGCCAACACCAACCCCGCGCTGACCCAGGGCACCAACTGGGCGACCAGCAAGGCCCGCACGTACAAGTCGTACTTCCGTACCGCGACCACGGACGCCATCCAGGGCCCGTTCGCCGCCCAGTACGTCTTCAACGACGCCAAGAAGAAGAAGGTCTTCGTCATCGACGACAAGAAGACCTACGGCGCCGGCCTCGCGGGCACCTTCACCACCGAGTTCAAGAAGCTCGGCGGCCAGGTCGTCGGCACCCAGCACATCAACCCCGACACCAAGGACTTCTCCGCGGTCGCCACCCAGGTGAAGAACTCCGGCGCCGAGGCCGTCTACTACGGCGGCGAGTACCCGCAGGCCGGCCCGCTCAGCAAGCAGATCAAGGCCGCCGGCGCCAAGATCCCGCTCATCGGCGGCGACGGCATCTACGCCGACGACTTCATCAAGCTCGGCGGCGCCTCCGCCACCGGCGACCTCGCCACCTCCGTCGGCGCCCCGGTCGAGACCCTCGACTCCGCCAAGGAGTTCGTCGCCAACTACAAGGCGGGCGGCTACAAGGAGGAGTACGGCGCCTACGGCGGCTACTCCTACGACTCCGCCTGGTCGATCATCGAGGCCGTCAAGAAGGTCGTCGACGACAACGGCGGCAAGCTGCCCGACGACGCCCGCGCCAAGGTCACCGCCGCCGTCCAGAACGTCTCCTTCGACGGCGTGACCGGCAAGGTCTCCTTCGACGAGTTCGGCGACGCCACCAACAAGCAGCTCACCGTCTACGCCGTCGAGAACGGCGCGTGGAAGGCCGTCAAGTCCGGCACCTACGCCGGCTGACCCAACCCGCACTCCTGAGCCGCGCGGGGCGCTGTTCCACTGGCGCCCCGCGCGCACTCGCATCCGGCCCCACCCGTCGAAACATCCGAACCGTCTCGGAGGACATGCGGTGAACGAACTGCCGCAGCAGCTGGTCAACGGCCTGCTACTGGGATCCATGTACGGCCTGGTCGCCATCGGCTACACAATGGTCTATGGCATTGTCCAGCTCATCAACTTCGCCCACGGCGAGATCTTCATGACCGGAGCGTTCGGCGCTCTCACGGTCTACCTGTACATACTGCCTGACGGCACATCCATGATGATCGCCCTGCCACTGATGCTGGTCGGCGCCGTCCTGGTCTCCGTCACCATCGCCGTCGGCGCGGAACGGTTCGCCTACCGCCCCCTCCGCAACGCACCACGCCTCGCCCCGCTCATCACCGCCATCGGCCTCTCGCTCGCGCTCCAGCAGGCCGTCTGGGCCTGGTACCCCAACGCCACGTCGGCCATCGTCTTCCCGCAGATCGAAGGCGGCCCCTTCAAGATCGGCAGCGTCACCATCCAGACCGGTGACATCTTCCTGTTCATCGCCGCCCCCATCAGCATGGCCATCCTCGGCTACTTCGTGATGAAGACCCGCACCGGACGCGGCATGCAGGCCACCGCCCAGGACCCCGACACCGCGAAGCTGATGGGCGTCAACACCGACCGCATCATCGTCATCGCCTTCGCCCTCGGCGCCACCTTCGCCGCCGTCGGAGCCGTCGCCTACGGCCTCAAGTACGGTCAGATCGACTTCAAGATGGGCTTCCTGCTCGGCCTGAAGGCGTTCACCGCGGCCGTCCTCGGCGGCATCGGCAACATCTACGGAGCCATGATCGGCGGCCTCGTCCTCGGCGTCGCCGAAACCCTGGCCACCGCGTACATCGCCGACATCCCCGGAATGGACAAGTTCGGCAGCAACGCCTGGGCCGACGTCTGGGCCTTCGTACTCCTCATCCTCGTGCTGCTGTTCCGGCCCCAGGGCCTGCTCGGCGAGCGCGTCGCCGACAGGGCGTGACAACGATGACTACACAGACCACCGCACCCGACGCCGCCAGCACCCCCGCCACCGCGCCGTCCGGCCTCATCGGCATCCCGCCGCAGATCGGCCGCGCCCTGGCAACCGGCGGCGGCATCCTCACCGTCATCTCCACGTTCCTCGCCTGGACCTGGACCTCCGCCTTCCCCGGCGACCTCACCGTCTACGGCTACCCCGGCGGCCTCCAGGTCCTCGTCCTCATCGGCGGCGCACTCACCACCCTCTTCGCCCTCGCCTCCTACGGCGTCAAGGGCCTGGGCTGGCTCGTCCCCGCCGGCGCCGACGGCGCCATCAAGTTCGCCGCCCTCGCCACCTTCGCCACCGCCTGGTACACGGTCATCGCGATCAGCACGAACCTCGGCGGCGTCGTCAACCTCGAACCCGGCGGCTACCTCGTCGCAATCGGCAGCCTGGCCGCCCTCCTCGGCGCCCTCGCCCTGCCCTTCGAGCACCCCGAGGCCGACCCGATCGACCCCGACGACACCTCCTGGGAGCACTTCAAGCACCGCGCCGCCCACCGCTGGACGACCGTCAAGGCCGCCTTCGCCTCCGGCACCGCCCGCCCGGTCGGCAAGCTCCCCTCCTACGTCGAGATCCTGATCATCGTCGCCGTCCTCGCCCTCGGCCTCTTCGTCTTCACCTACGGCATCGGCACCGAGTACGACGAACTGTTCATCGGCTTCCTCCTCACCGCCGGCTTCGGCTTCGCCGCCCTCAACAAGTCCGGCCTCATCGCCCAGGCGTCCCAGATCACCGCCCGGCACCAGAACATCACCGTCTGCGGCGCCTTCGTCGCCGCCGCGGCGTTCCCCTTCACCCAGACCGACGACCAGTACGCGACCCTCGGCGTCTACATCCTCGTCTTCGCCACCGTCGCCCTCGGCCTGAACATCGTCGTCGGCCTCGCCGGCCTCCTCGACCTCGGTTACGTCGCCTTCCTCGGTGTCGGCGCCTACGCCGCGGCCATGGTCTCCGGCTCCCCCAGCTCACCGTTCCACGTGCACTTCCCGTTCTGGGCCGCCGCTCTCGTCGGCGCCGCCGCCTCGCTCGTCTTCGGCGTCCTCATCGGCGCCCCGACCCTGCGCCTGCGCGGCGACTACCTCGCCATCGTCACCCTCGGCTTCGGAGAGATCTTCCGGATCACCGCCAACAACCTCGACGGCACCTCCGGCCCCGACATCACCAACGGCTCCAACGGAATCTCCTCGATCCCGAACCTCGACATCCTCGGATTCGACTTCGGCGCCATCCACAACATCCTCGGCTTCGAGATCGGCCGCTTCGCCAACTACTTCTTCCTGATGCTGGTCATCACCGCCGTCGTCGTGCTGGTCTTCCGGCGCAGCGGCGACTCCCGCATCGGCCGCGCCTGGGTCGCCATCCGCGAGGACGAGACCGCCGCCCTCGCCATGGGCATCAACGGCTTCCGCGTCAAGCTCATCGCGTTCGCCGTCGGCGCCTCGCTCGCCGGCCTCGCCGGCACCGTCCAGGCCCACGTCACCTACACCGTGACCCCCGAGCAGTACCTGTTCGCCGGCCCCATCCCGCCCAACTCCGCCTTCCTGCTCGCCGCGGTCGTCCTCGGCGGCATGGGCACCATCGGCGGCCCCCTCATCGGCGCCTCCCTGCTCTTCCTCATCCCCAACAAGCTCCAGTTCCTCGGCGACTACCAGCTCTTCGCCTTCGGCATCGCACTCATCCTGCTGATGCGCTTCCGTCCTGAGGGCCTCATCCCCAACCGACGCCGCCAGCTCGAGTTCCACGAAGACGCGGAAGCGCCCACCGTCCTCACCAAGGCAGGGGCCTGACCACCATGACCACCGACACCACCACCCAGGACACCACCCCCGGCGCCCCCGCCACCGGAGAGACCGTCCTCGACGCCCGCGGCGTCACCATGCGCTTCGGCGGCCTCACCGCCGTCCGCAACGTCGACCTCACCGTCAACAGCGGCGAGATCGTCGGCCTCATCGGCCCCAACGGCGCCGGCAAGACCACCTTCTTCAACTGCCTCACCGGCCTCTACATCCCCACCGAGGGCGAGGTCCGCTACAAGGGCACGGTCCTGCCGCCCAAGTCCTTCAAGGTCACCGCCGCCGGCGTGGCACGCACCTTCCAGAACATCCGTCTCTTCGCCAACATGACGGTCCTGGAGAACGTGCTGGTCGGCCGCCACACCCGCACGAAGGAAGGTTTCTGGTCGGCCGTCCTGCGCCTCCCCGGATTCCACAAGGCCGAAGCCGCCTCCCGCGCCCGCGCCATGGAACTCCTGGAGTTCGTCGGCCTCGCCGACAAGGCCGAGCACCTCGCCCGCAACCTCCCCTACGGCGAGCAGCGCAAGCTGGAGATCGCCCGCGCCCTCGCCAGCGACCCGGGCCTGCTCCTGCTCGACGAGCCCACCGCCGGCATGAACCCGCAGGAGACCCGCGCCACCGAGGAACTGGTCTTCGCGATCCGCGACATGGGCATCGCCATCCTCGTCATCGAGCACGACATGCGCTTCATCTTCAACCTCTGCGACCGCGTCGCCGTCCTCGTCCAGGGCGAGAAGCTCGTCGAGGGCGACAGCGCGACCGTGCAGGGCGACGAGCGCGTCGTCGCCGCCTACCTGGGAGAGCCCTTCGAGGGCGCCCCCGGCGCGGAGGAGGCCGCCGAGGTCGCAGCGGCCGAGGCCGAGACGGAGACCCCCGCGGTCGAGACCCCCGAGGCGGAGACCTCCGAGGCGGAGACCTCCGAGGTCGCGGCGGACGACACCGAAGCCGAAGCCCCCGAGGCCGAGGCCGACGACGCCGAAACCGCCGACGCACCCGCCGCGGCCGCCGACACCACGACGGACACCGCGCCCGGCAAGGAGAACGACCGATGACCGCACTGCTCGAAGTCGAGGACCTCCGGGTCGCCTACGGCAAGATCGAGGCCGTCAAGGGCATCTCGTTCAAGGTCGAGGCCGGCGAGGTCGTCACCCTCATCGGCACCAACGGCGCCGGCAAGACCACCACCCTGCGCACCCTCTCCGGCCTCCTCAAGCCGGTCGGCGGCCAGATCAAGTTCAACGGCAAATCGCTCAAGAAGACCCCCGCCCACCAGGTCGTCTCCCTGGGACTCGCCCACTCCCCCGAGGGGCGGCACATCTTCCCGCGCATGACCATCGAGGACAACCTCCGCCTCGGCGCCTTCCTGCGCAGCGACAAGCCCGGCATCGAGAAGGACATCCAGCGCGCCTACGACCTCTTCCCCATCCTGGGCGAACGTCGCAAGCAGGCCGCGGGCACCCTCTCCGGCGGCGAGCAGCAGATGCTCGCCATGGGCCGCGCGCTCATGTCCCAGCCCAAGCTGCTGATGCTCGACGAGCCCTCCATGGGCCTCTCGCCGATCATGATGCAGAAGATCATGGCGACCATCGCCGAGCTGAAGTCCCAGGGCATGACCATCCTGCTCATCGAGCAGAACGCCCAGGCGGCACTCTCCCTCGCCGACCACGGTCACGTCATGGAGGTCGGCAGCATCGTCCTCTCCGGCACCGGCCGGGACCTGCTGCACGACGAGTCCGTCCGCAAGGCGTACCTGGGCGAGGACTGAGCCCCGGTCCTCCCCGTACGACGAGGCCCGCGCCCCCTGATCCCAGGGAGCGCGGGCCTCGTCGTAG
This sequence comes from Streptomyces adustus, assembly GCF_009377175.1. GTDB lineage: Bacteria > Actinomycetota > Actinomycetes > Streptomycetales > Streptomycetaceae > Streptomyces > Streptomyces adustus. The sequence goes on along the minus strand of NZ_VJZD01000144.1, from coordinate 3,610 downwards.
CCACTGCGGCGGTGGAGCTCAGCCCTTCGCGGCCTTCTTCTCCTCGGCATCCGCGATGACGGCCTCGGCGACCTGCTGCATCGACATCCGCCGGTCCATCGACGTCTTCTGGATCCACCGGAACGCGGCCGGCTCGTTCAGCCCGTACTCGGTCTGGAGCACCGACTTCGCCCGGTCCACCAGCTTGCGCGTCTCCAGCCGCTGGGAGAGGTCCGCGATCTCCCCCTCCAGCGCCTTCAGCTCCGCGAACCGCGACACGGCCATCTCGATCGCCGGCACGACGTCGCTCTTGCTGAACGGCTTCACCAGGTACGCCATCGCACCGGCGTCCCGGGCCCGCTCCACGAGGTCGCGCTGCGAGAACGCGGTCAGCATCAGCACGGGCGCGATGCGCTCCTCGGCGATCTTCTCCGCGGCGGAGATACCGTCCAGCTTGGGCATCTTCACATCGAGAATGACCAGGTCCGGCTGGTGCTCGCGGGCGAGTTCGACGGCCCGCTCGCCGTCGCCCGCCTCACCGACGACGGAGTAGCCCTCCTCCTCCAGCATCTCTTTGAGATCGAGCCGGATCAGGGCCTCGTCCTCGGCGATGACGACACGGGTCGTCAGCGGAGGCACATGCGACTGCTCGCCATCGGGCACGTCAACGGGCTGGGGCGACTCGGGGGCGGTCACGGGGGCTCCTCGTTCAGGGGCAGGGGTACTGCTGACAAGAGCCTACCTAGCTGCGGTAAGGTAGGGGCACAGCGGGTAACCGCTGACCTTCGTTTCGAAGGGGGCCCCGGTAGCCCAGCGGTAGAGGCCATGGATTCAAAACCCATACAGCGTCGGTTCGAATCCGACTCGGGGCACTTTTCCTTGGATGCCAAGGTTGTCACTCAAAAGCGGATGTTCCCGTTCTCGTGAACATCCGCTTTTTGCTGCGTGGCGTCATCGCCCTCAACGCAAAGTGGCCACATGTACGACATCGGCACCCGGGAGCGAACGCTTGCCCTGGTGGCTCAGGGGCGCAGTCTGAACTCCGTCAGCAAGGAGACCGGGATCTCCCGGGCCACGATCCGCTCGTGGCATACGCGGCTGGAGCCTCGGCGCGCCGACCACGAGTGCCCTCGATGCCAGGGCCCGCCACGCACGCCTCGGAACCCTGCCGCGTGATCGGCGGCGAGCGAAAGCGTTATGAATACCCGCGGTACTTCTTCACCAACCTGTCCGACGACATAGTCCACTTGTTCACGCAGTCACTCGAACTCGTGGGTGTCGACTGGAAGAAGGCGAACGCCTACAACATCTCCGTAGCCCGCAAAGCCTCCGTAGCTCTCATGGACACCCACGTGGGTCCGAAGTACTGAGCCCCGTCGTCTACTTGGGACTGTCGTCCTCGCCCACGTGGTGGACCCTCACCAGGTTCGTCGAGCCGGAGACGCCGGGCGGGGAGCCTGCCGTGATGACCACGATGTCGCCCTTGCGGCAGCGGCCGTAGCGCAGCAGGAGTTCGTCGACCTGGGCGACCATCGCGTCCGTGGAGTCGACGCGGGGGCCGAGGAAGGTCTCCACACCCCAGGTCAGGTTCAGTTGGGAGCGGGTGGCCGGCTCGGGAGTGAAGGCGAGCAGGGGGATCGGGGAGCGGTAGCGGGAGAGGCGGCGGACGGTGTCGCCGGACTGGGTGAAGGCGACCAGGAACCTCGCGCCGAGGAAGTCGCCGATCTCTGCGGCCGCTCGGGCCACCGCTCCGCCCTGGGTGCGGGGTTTGTTGCTGTCGGTCAGTGGCGAAAGGCCCTTGGCAAGGATGTCCTCCTCGGCGGCTTCGACGATCTTCGCCATGGTGCGGACGGTCTCGATGGGGTATTTGCCGACGCTCGTCTCGCCGGAGAGCATCACGGCGTCGGTGCCGTCGATGACGGCGTTGGCGACGTCGCTGGCTTCCGCGCGGGTGGGACGGGAGTTCTCGATCATGGAGTCGAGCATCTGGGTGGCGACGATGACCGGTTTGGCGTTGCGCTTGGCGAGTTTGATGGCGCGCTTCTGGACGATCGGGACCTGTTCCAGGGGCATTTCGACGCCGAGGTCGCCGCGGGCGACCATGATGCCGTCGAAGGCGGCGACGATGTCGTCGATGTTGTCGACGGCCTGGGGCTTTTCCACCTTGGCGATGACGGGGAGGCGGCGGCCTTCCTCGTCCATGATGCGGTGGACGTCCAGGATGTCCTTGCCGCTGCGGACGAAGGAGAGGGCGATGACGTCGAAGCCGTTGTGCAGGGCCCAGCGCAGGTCGGCCTCGTCCTTCTTGGAGAGGGCGGGGACGGAGACGGCGACGCCGGGGAGGTTGAGGCCCTTGTGGTCGGAGACGAGGCCGCCTTCGACGACGGTGGTGTGGACGCGGGGGCCGTCGACGGAGGTGACTTCGAGGCAGACCTTGCCGTCGTCGACGAGGATGCGTTCGCCGGTGGTGACGTCTTCGGCGAGGCCCTGGTAGGTGGTTCCGCAGCTGTGGCGGTCTCCTTGGGCGCCGTCCTCGACGGTGATGGTGAAGGTGTCGCCGCGTTCAAGGAGTACGGGGCCTTCGGTGAACCGGCCGAGGCGGATCTTCGGGCCTTGAAGGTCGGCGAGGAGGCCGACGCTGCGTCCGGTCTCGTCGGAGGCCCTGCGTACGCGCTGGTACCGCTCCTCGTGTTCGGCGTGTCCGCCGTGGCTGAGGTTGAAGCGGGCGACGTCCATTCCGGCTTCGACCAGGGCTTTGATCTGGTCGTACGAGTCGGTGGCGGGCCCGAGGGTGCAGACGATTTTTGCTCGGCGCATGGTTCGAGCCTAGGGCTTACCGGTGGGTAGAGGTTTTGGTGCTGCATGTCTACTCAACAACGCTTGCGTGAAGGGCTCTTGACAACTGTTGAATGGGCGGCGGTGTGCTCCGATGAGCATTCTTTTCGTCTCAGAGCCGGGGCGGCCGCAGCGTGAAGCGTGCGTTGACGGAGGCGTGCAGGTGTTGGCGCTGGGGTTCGAGGTCGAGGGATGCGGCGGCGGTCTCCTCGGTGGCGCCGGCGTAGGACATGGTGCGCATGCGGGCGGCGGGGGGCCGGGGATAGGCGGGCTGGGTGTTCTCGGCGCCGATGTCGGCGAGTTCGAGGAGGGCGTCGAGGGTGGTGCCGAGTGCTTCGGCGTATTCGCGGGCGCGTTGGACGGCTTCGTGTACGGCCTTCTGGCGTACGTCGCGGTGGGCGGGTGAGTCGGGGCGCAGGGTCCACCAGGGGCCGTCGACGCTGGTGAGGTCGTGGTCGGCGAGGCGGGTGACGAGTTCGCCGAGCGCGGTGAAGTCGGCGAGTTCGGCGGTGGTGCGGACGGCTCCGTGGTAGGTGCGGACGCGTTCGCCGCGGCCGTGCTTGGTCAGTTCGGGGGTGAGGGAGAAGGCGCCGGTCTCCAGGCGTTCGACGGCGTCGCCGTAGGTCTTGACGAGGTCGAGAACGGCTGTGTTGCGGCGGGTGAGGTCGTCGAGGGCGGTGCGCCGGTCCTTGCCGCGGGCACCGACGGTGACGGTGATGCGGGCGATCTCGGGGTCGACTTCGAGGTGGGCTTCTCCGCGGACGGCGATGCGTGGCGCGTCGGGGGTGCCGTAGGG